>NZ_JBVASJ010000015.1:0-124998 GCF_057813935.1 Pseudomonas sp. F220 | reverse complement strand
GAGCGATTGCCGCATGCGCAGTCGGTGGCCGACTACGAAGCACTACTGCCATGGAACTGCTCGCCAGAGATGCCACGGTAAACACAAGGCGCATCTACCGGTAGGTGTGCTTTATGGATCGGATACGTTTAAGCGAGCGAGATGCGATTGTATCTGCGTTGATGGGAGCGATACAGGGGTTGATCGTTGGTACGCAGGGAGCCCGCGAGGACCTATCTCGATATGGGACATACTACGCCAGTTCTGCACAGGATATGGAAAGGCAGTTCTTTTTGATTAGAGATATCCTGAGTAGGCTCAACCCCACATCAGATTTTCCAGTGTCGGACTTTGCTGGAGGGCATTGCGCGAAATCGGCGTTCGAGTTGATTAGATGCATAATAGCCAGCCATGGCTTCAAACAGATCCTTAGATGTGAGCTGCCTTCCGCTGTTGCTGATTTTTCCGTCGTCAAGATTCTAGTCCCCGGAATGTTCGACCAACACGTGAACCCTCAAAGGAAAGCATATGTTACTCGTTCCGCGGCGTAAGCCGGTTCTGTTCGGAGGTCCATCCGTTGCTTCATCAATCCAACAGTACCGTAAGCTCTTCGATGTTCGACCACCGGTACAGCGTGACGACCTCTATGAGCTAAGTGAACAACAGCGGCCAGGGTGTGCCCTAATTATTGATGGATTATTCGGTAGCGCGATGGCGATATCACCAATTGAGTGTATCGACCTCATGAAGCGAGGATGGCTGCTGTATGGCGCTTCAAGCATGGGGGCATTACGAGCAGCTGACTGCTGTACTGTGGGGATGATGGGTGTAGGTGACATCTTCAACGGTTTCCATCTTGGATATTTTCACTCTGATTCGGATATGGCTGTTAAGTATGACTCCAAAAATTACTCTGAGATCACTGTTCCGTATGTACAGGTTGATCATGTTGTATCGATCCTGAAGCTTCAGGAGAGGATACCCTATGCCAAGGCTCGGCTAGTGTTGAACGCACTCAAAAAAATGCCATGGCATGATCGGTACCCAACACTTATAGCCGATCATTTGCTTGAGCTTTTCAAAGGCGTCAAGCGAGAGACTCTACTGGAATATTTAACATCTGCTCAATATAGCCTCAAAAGAAAAGATGCGTGCATGGCTACTAATTTAATTGCTCGTTATTACTCAAAAAAAGATATGGATTTGATATAATGGACAAAGCGTGGATAAGAAAGCTCGGATACTTGAATAACTTTGCGAAAGGTAGCGAATCCATCGCTAACCAGATCGCTTATCTGACGATCGGTGTCCTTAGTCCTCTACCTGCTTATGCGGTTTCATTGCGGGTGAGCATCGGGTTCTACCTCGGGGCGTTCTTGGAGATCCCCATGGGAGTTTTAGCGGATGTCGCTGGCCATCGTAAGGCATTAGCCTATGGCTTTGCGGTTATTGCCATTAGCTGCGCCGGGCTTCTGTGGGCCTGTTTGATGGGGCATCTTTCTTATAGTTTATGGGTCCTATCCGTGGCCGCGATCTTGGAAGCGATCGGAACAGCCTTGGTCTCCGGATGTTTTCAAGCATATATACAATGTATCATTGATGATGAAGTGAGTAAGATGTCACTGGAAAGCAGCTCCAGTGACATAAAATTTAAAGCGTTGTCTATGTCTCATGCTTACGGAAACTTTTTCTCGGCTATGGCGCCAACACTAATTATTGGTGGTGCATTTGTATGCCATATAATTTGGGGGGATAAGCTCTCTTGCTTTAGCGATTCCTATTGTCACTTATACTGCGTTATCATTATACTTTTTTTCTTCTCGATTCGGCGGACTTGGGGCACGTCGAGATAAAGTGCTTCCTAATAGAAGTGAAAAATGGCTCTCATACAAGACAAATCTATTGATTTTCTATAGAGGCATTGTTAAAAGCCAGCCTATATACAGGTATAAGTTGATAATTCTGTTTGTGCTAATGGTGTTATCAGTTTTGATGGTCGTTCATGTACATACGTATCTAATGATTTCCCAGTTGCGCGAATTTGATCTGACTCAGGGCAACTATACTCAAGGAATACTGGCGTTTATGGTGTTGGTTTCATTTAATCTTGCACACTATATTAAAGGGTGGGCTGCCTCTCTAATTTCGGAGCAGTCGAAGCCCGGCAATGTTCTCTTCTTCTCGTTGGGCGCCCAGGCGGTCCTTGCGTTGTCCATGTTGTTGGCCTACTATTTGGGTTATTCAATTTTATCCGTACTAATTTTCGTTCTGCTGTTTCGAGCATGCTTTACGCCTGGACAGAGTGTCATACAGTCGATGCTTCTGGAAATGGTTCCAGAGAACCTTCGAGCAACTGTGTATAGCTTAGTTCAGGTTTTCGTTTTGCTGATCTATGCATCGTATTCCGCCTATTTAACATTTAATGGGCAAGGCGTTGAACCACCAGATGCTATATTTTTTCAAATTTTTATCCTGACTTTTCTTAGTGCGTCGCTTGCGGGCGTATTATTTCTTCGCGGCCATGCAGTAAAACTTGGTTATGAATAAACTTGGAGGGTGTATGGAATACTCAGGTGAGGGATTTTTTCTTCGAGCATTAACGAGTGACGATTTTGAGTTGATCAGCCGCTACGAAAAAGTAAATCGCGGCCACCTACAACGCTGGGAGCCCCTAAGAGATGAGCAATATTTCACCTCTGAGAGCGCTAGGGAAAGGGTCCAGCAGCAGTTTGAAAGTATGCAAGCTGGAGGTTCCATTTTTTTTCTCTTACTGGAACCTGAGAGTGGAGAGCTTCTAGGGCGGTGTAACTACACGAACATCGTGAAGGGCGTTTTTCAAGCATGCAACCTCGGCTTCTCATTGGCAGAGTCTGCCCAAGGCAGGGGGGTGATGAAAAAATCACTTCAGATCACCAATAGTTACTGCTTTGAGCAAGTCGGGCTTCATCGGATTATGGCCAATCATTTGCCGAGCAATGTGCGAAGTGAGCGTCTTTTGCAGTCCCTAGGGTTTGAAAAGGAGGGATATGCACGGGCCTATCTGAAAATCGCTGGCGCTTGGGAAGACCATATATTGAGATCGCTGATTAATCCTCGATAAACTTCTCATTGATCGGAGATGGCGCCATCTGCTTTCTGGCCGATTGCAGTCTTTAATGGCATGCAGCAATCGGCCCAGACTGTGTAAAAACGCTTAGCAAAAATTGAGGTCTGCGCTTCTATTATGCGAAATCTAAAACTTATCAGCTGGTTGGCCAGACCTAGATTTTGCATAGAACCGCGATTTGCGGTCCTATTTTGGACGCCCATGCGCTGGAAAACGTTTTTACACACTCTGGGTCGTTCTCTGCCGGTCATGGCCACTGAGCGTACCGGTCCAATCCGTTGCAAATGACTGGTCAGGTCAAATGCAAATGTGGGGTAAGTCTGTGCGATTACCCACCTGATCTCATACAGCGCCTTTCCATCGCCGGGTGGCTCTGCGAGAACCAGTTTTGCGCTAAAAGGTTTCGCAGCACGGTTTCTAGAGGATAGGGCTTGCGACCACCGTCAGCCTTGGGTAATACGGTTCGATCAGCTTCAGTAAACCGCTCCAGGGCACAATGTGATCCATCTCGGCAAGGAACCGTTCGCGGCGACTTCGCTTAAGTTCGCCGACGTATTCGAGGTCGGAAAAGCTCATCTGGCTCATGCCGGGCTCGGGTCAGGTGATAAGGGCATATTTCAGAATATTTGGGGATCTGTTCTGGGTATCCCTAGGGCTCTGACACAACACTTGTGCGGGCACAGTTTTGGCACACTGCGAGAGCAAAACACTGCAGAAGTTCGCTTCAAAACGCACATCATTGCATGAACACAACTATTTGAAATAAAAGGTGTTTTTACATAAACACCTTGTAAATCAACGTGGGCGCCAGTCACGCATCATTGCAGTTGCACTGCAACGGGCCGACGGGGAAGGTTTCGCGGATAAGGGCGGGAGGCTGGGACATCGGGGGCATGCTCGGAAATCAGTGATGGGGGCGATTCTGGCACAAAAGATGAGTTGCCTGATCCAGAGTCTTCGCGGGCAAGCCTCGCTCCTACATGAGATTTGCGTCGGGCCAGAATTGTGGGACCGTCTGATACTCGTAGGAGCGAGGCTTGCCCGCGAAGAGGCTGAACAGTCAAAGTGCGAGCTCAAACCTGTCTTCACCTTCCAATGTAAGCAGAAACTTTTTGGCTCCGAGCCCACCTGCAAATCCCGTGAGAGCACCCGATGCACCGATGACGCGATGGCAAGGCGCGACAATTGAGATCGGGTTTCTTCCATTTGCCGCGCCAACCGCTCGAACTGCCTTTGGGTTACCGATTTGCACCGCGATGTCACTGTAACTACGCGTTTCACCGAACGGGATGGTCAACAGCGCCTCCCACACTTTTCGTTGAAATTCGGTCCCGACGAAGTCGAGTTCAAGCTCGAAACAGCTTCTTTTTCCCGCGAAGTACTCATTCAGTTGCCGTTCTGTCTCGACCAAAACAGGACGATTGTTCTCTTCCTGCATCGGGCCAAGCCGTACTCGATTGGGTTTATCGTTCTCCCACAAAATTGCGCTGAGCCTTGATGCATTGGCGACCAGCGTTAAATTGCCGACGGGTGAGTTCATCATCTTGTATGCGTAGGACATGTGCTGACTCCTTGATCCGCCAGTGGCGTTCGACGTCGCTTGGTGAGGGACGCGTTCACTGTAGATCCGAATTCAAACGCAAAAACTACGTTTCTTGCGTTTGAATTTTTGGTCGAGCAATTCTGGCACAAGAGATCAATTGCCTGACCCAAAGTCTTCGCGGGCAAGCCTCGCTCCTACAGGTTTTGCGCCGATTATGTAGGAGCGAGGCTTGCCCGCGATGGCGACCTAGCAGTCAGTGCAGCCCCTAATGCTCCTCCCCCAACTCATCATGCAACAGCCCGAATATCTCCCGTTTCATCTCGATAAACGAGCGTTCCATCACCATGTCCAGGGTCCTTGGACGCTCGATAGGTACGTCGAGAATTTTCTTGATCCGCCCAGGCCTGGCGCCCATGACATACACACGGTCGCCCAGGAGAATGGCTTCGTCGATGTCGTGGGTGACGAACAGCACGGTTTTCTTGCTGTTGCCCCAGACGCGCAATAGCAGTTGCTGCATTTGCAGGCGGGTCTGGCTGTCGAGGGCGCCGAAGGGTTCGTCCATCAGCAGGATTTGCGGGTCATTGGCCAAGGCTCGGGCGATGGCGACGCGTTGCATCATGCCGCCGGAGAGTTGCTTGGCGAAGTTATCGGCAAACGGCGCCAGACCGACTTCATTGAGGTAATAGTCGACGATTTCCTTGCGCTGGCGGGCGGGCATGTTGCGACGTTTGAGGCCGAACTCGATGTTCTGCCGCACGGTCAGCCAGGGGAACAGCGTGTAGCCCTGAAACACCATGCCGCGATCGGCACCGGGGCCTTGCACTTGTTGGCCGCCGACGTAGATTTCGCCCTCAGTCGGCTCAGCCAGCCCAGCGGTCAGGTAGAGCAAACTCGACTTGCCGCAGCCCGACGGCCCTACCAGCACCGCGAACTGTTGATCCGGCACTTCGAACGACACCTGTTCCAGTGCGGTGAAGGTACTGCCATTGGGGCTTTGGTACCGCAAACTGACCTTGTCCACTTGCAGCCGTGGCGCGGCGTGTACAGGTGTGGCGACCGGGGCGACAAAACGGGGATTCACTGCAGTTACTGAGCCCATGCGGCCACCCTCAGACGTAGGAAGCGGAACAGTTGATCGGTGATCAGGCCCAACAGGCCGATGATCGCGATTGCCAGGAAGATCACATCCACCTGAAAGCCGCGCATGGCTTTCAGACTCAGGTAACCCAGACCACTGGAGGCCGCCACCAACTCGGCGACGACCAGGTAAGTCCAGGCCCAACCCATGGTGACCCGCAGGGTGTCGAGCACGCCCGGCAACGAAGCCGGAGCGATCACATGCAACACTGCATCGCGACGGCTCGAGCCGAGGGTGTAGGAGGCATTGATCAGGTCCTTGGAAATGCCTTTGGACACATCAGCAATCATCACCAGCTGCTGGAAGAACACGCCGAAGATGATCACCGAAACCCGCTGCTCCAGGCCGATGCCAATCCAGAGGATGAACAGCGGCACAAAGGACGTCACCGGCAGGTAGCGAATGAAGTTGACCATCGGCTCGAGGAACGCCTGGACGATCCGGAAGCTGCCCATCAGCAAACCCAACGGCACCGCCACCAGTGACGAGACGATGAAGCCAACCATCACCACTTCCAGGCTGGCCCACACATGCACCCCCAGTGTGCCGTCGCGCGCCAGACGCAGCGCGGCGTCCAGCACCGCTCCCGGGGTCGGCAGAAACATGCCCGGTACTACGCCGCCGTAAGACAGTCCCGCCCATAACCCGATCAACAACACCCAGGCCATGGCGCTGGCACTCAAGATCACTTGCGCCGGCAGACCGGTCTTGGGCGTGACGCAGCGGCTCAACCATGAATTTCGCTTGAACATGCTGACCTCCTAGAGCGGGGTGACGAAACGGTTGTCCACCAGTTCGTCATTGCTGACGTTGTAGGGTTTGCCCTGCAATTCGCTGGCGGTTTCGTTGGCCAGTTTAATCAACGCGGCGCTGTCACCCGATTTGCCCAGCGAGCCGAGAAGCTTCTCGCTCATGGCCTGGTCGTAGAAGCGCACGCCTTTGGCCGCGGCCGCCAGCTCCTTGGGATCGGACAAATATCCGCCGACGCCCTTGGCCATAATTTTGTAAGCCTCTTCGGGATGTTCCTGGGTGTACTTCACTGCTTTGTACAAACCGGCGACCAATGCCTTGACGTCTTCCGGCTGTTTTTCGATAACGTTGCAATTGAGTGCCACCACATCGACGATCACCCCAGGGGTGGAGCTGCTGTCGATCAGCACCTTGCCTTGTTGCTTGTCACGGACCATCGACAGATGGGGTTCCCAGGTCACGGCAGCCGGTACTCGACCAGCGATGAACGCGGTGGCAGCGTCATCAGCGGTCATGTTCTGAACGATCAGGTCGCTCATCTTCATGCCGTTCTTTTTCAGCAGATACGAGAGCCAGAACTGCGACACCGAGCCTTCGTTCACGGCGATGGCTTTACCTTTGAGCTCCTGCAAACTCTTGACGTCCTTGCCCACCAACACTCCGTCGCCACCATGGCTTTCATCCAGCGCCGCTACCGCTTTGAAGCAGAACTGCGGGCGATATTTGAGCACTTCGTCAATGGTCGAGGCCGAGCCGGACAACTGACCCGAAGCCTGAGCGGCCATGTACATCGAGGCCTCTTCGACGACCGGCAGTTCAACCGTCAGGCCGTTCTCCTTGAAGTAGCCCAGATCCTGAGCGAGGTAGAGGGTTCCATAGCCGACCCAGGTGGTGTGGCCGATGGACAGGGTGCCGGCCTGGGCGCTGGTGGCGACCCCGACAGCGATGGCGGTGACCGCCAGGGGATGGGCGAAACGCGTTAGCAAGGACTTGATCATGAAGCACTCCCACAGCTATTGATTTAGTTTTGTCTTGCGGGGCAGTACGGCCAGCGGCCTTGAGCAGGTACAACGAGCGGTCTCTGTCTGGACCTTGAAGTGCTCAGCGTTCGGCTGACTGGCGTGGTCGATGTTGGCCCAAGCCTTGGGATAGGAAAATGAGGAAATATGTCGCCGGGAACGATGAAAAACCTCGGTAGCGCGCACTGCAAAAGGGCGCCGTGGGCGGGGATGCCCGGGGTGGGTGTGGTTTAGGGGAAATGGCTTTGAAGGGCAAGGACTAGCGGGTGTTGTCGGGGAGATATCAACCAAGAGTGGGCTCTCGGTTGAATGGTAGATTGCAATCGCGAGCAAGCCCGCTCCCACATTGAATCTGCGTCAGCCCATGGTAGTGTGATCGGCGCAGAACTAGTGTGGGAGCGGGCTTGCTCGCGATAAGGTCCGCAGGACCTTCCTGCGATATCAGAGGCGGCCGTATTCCTGCGCCGTACGATCCACCGCACGCAAGGTTTTACCGACCAGTTCATCCACTTCTTCACGCGTGGCAATCAACGCCGGCGCCATGATCATCCGGCCCAGGGTCGAACGGATGATCACACCCTCTTCGAAACCCAAGGTCCGGCAGCGCCAGGCGATGTCATTCTCGTTGGCGAAGCGTTTGCGAGTGGTGTTGTCTTCGGCGAACTGCAAGGCTGCGACCATGCCCACGCCTTGAATGTCACCCACCAACGGGTGCTTACCGAACACCTCGCGCAAACACTGTTGCAGATACGGGCCGATGTCGTCCTTGACCCGCGTGACGACACCTTCATCGCGCAACGCCTTGAGGTTGGCAATGGCCACGGCAGCTGCCACCGGGTGGCCGGAATAGGTCAGGCCGTGGGCGAACACCCCGCCCTGCTCCACCAACACTTCGGCCATGCGCCTGGACAAAATCAACCCGCCCATGGGGATGTAACCCGACGTCAGGCCCTTGGCGATGGACAGCGTGTCCGGCTCGAAACCGAAGTACTCATGGGCGAACCATTCACCGGTGCGACCGAAGCCGCCGATCACTTCGTCAGCGCACAGCAGCACGTCGTATTTGCGGCAGATCCGCTGAATTTCCGGCCAGTAGCTTTCCGGCGGGAAGATCATGCCGCCCGCACCCTGGAACGGTTCGGCAACAAACGCTGCGACCTTGTCCGCACCGAGCTCGAGAATCTTGTCCTCCAGTTGCCGCGCCGCCCGCAAACCGAATTCAGCCGGCGTCAGATTGCCTTCGTGGGCGAACCAGTAAGGTTCGTCGATGTGCGCGATATCCGGAATCATCCCGCCCATTTCATGCATGAACTTCATGCCGCCCAGTGCCGTGGCCGCAAGCGTCGAGCCGTGGTAACCGTTCCAGCGACCGATCATGATTTTCTTCTCGGGCTTGCCAAGAATGGTCCAGTAACGCCGCACCGTGCGGATCAGTACTTCGTTGGCTTCGGAGCCTGAGTTGGTGTAGATCGCATGGCTGTAGTGACCCGGCAACAGGCTGAACAGCAGCTCCGAGAGCTCGATCACCTGCGGGTGAGTGGTGTGAAAAAACATGTTGTAGTACGGCAACTGTTCCAGTTGCTGGCTCGCCGCGGCTGCCAAATCCTTGCGCCCGTAACCGAGGTTGGTGCACCACAGGCCGGACATGCCGTCCAGGTAACGCTGGCCGTCGTTGTCCCACACATGCAGGCGGTCGCCACGGACCATCACCCGTGGCCCTTCGTCGTTGAGCGCTTTCTGATCAACAAAGGCATGGATGTGGTGTGCGGCATCGGCGGCCTGGTAGTCGCGGGTTTCACGTGGGGTGGTCATCGCCAGTTCTCCGTTTTTTATTGTCAGCGCAGTTGAAACCAGGTGGTCTTCAACTGGGTGTATTTATCGAATGAGTGCAGCGACAGGTCGCGGCCGAAGCCGGACTGCTTGCCGCCGCCGAACGGCACCGTCACGTCGAGCGCATCGACGCTGTTCACCGAGACCGTACCAGCTCGCAATTGCCGCGCCACGCGGTGAGCGCGATTGAGGTCATCGGTCCACAGCGACGCAGCCAGACCGTAAACGCTGTCGTTGGCCAGTTGCAGGGCATGTGCTTCATCATCGAAGGCCGTGACTGCCAGCACCGGACCGAATACTTCGTCGCGAAACAGCGGCATGTCCGGGCTCACGCCGGTAAAGATCGTCGGCTGGATAAAGTTATGGGAGCCATTGAAGGTCAACTGCTGACCACCACAAACGCGTTGCGCGCCTTGCCGTTCGGCGGCCTGGATAAACGTCATGATCCTCCCGGTCTGACGGCTGTCGACAATAGCACCGGCGGTGCTTGAAGGGTCCAGTGGATCGCCCGGCTGCCAGCGTTCGACCTGAGCCTTGAGGCGCTCGACAAACTCATCATGGATCGAGCGCTCCACCAACAACCGCGAGTTGGCCGAACAGACTTCACCCTGATTGAAGAAGATCCCGAAGGCAGCCTTCTGCGCCGCCAGCTCCAGGTCCTGGCAATCGGCGAACACCAGATTGGCACTCTTGCCGCCGCATTCGAGCCAGATTTGCTTGAGGTTCGATTGCGCCGAGTACTGCATGAAATATTTGCCGACGTCGGTGGAGCCGGTGAACACCAGGCAATCGATGTCCGGGTGCAGACCCAGCGCCTTACCCGCCTGTTCGCCAAGCCCTGGCAACACGTTCAGTACGCCTTGCGGCAAACCGGCTTCCAGCGCCAGCTCACCGAGAAGTAACGCAGAGAATGGCGATTGCTCGGCGGGTTTGAGAATCACCGAATTGCCCGCGGCCAGGGCCGGGGCGAGTTTCCAGGCGGCCATGTCCAGCGGAAAATTCCACGGCACCACCGCCGCGACCACACCGAGGGCTTCGCGGGTGATGGTCGCCAGCACGTTCTGCGCACTTGGCGCGACCTGGTCATACAGCTTGTCGAGGCTTTCGGCGTACCAGCGAAATACGCCGGCCGCGCCCGGCACATCAATGTTGTAGGCGTCCATCACTGGCTTGCCCATGTTCAGCGAGTCGAGCAGCGCCAGTTCTTCGCGGTTGGCCATGATCAAGTCCGCCAGGCGCAGCAGCACCTGTTTGCGCTCACTGGGAGAGCGGGCAGACCAACTGCCGGACTCGA
Source organism: Pseudomonas sp. F220 (assembly GCF_057813935.1). NCBI lineage: Bacteria > Pseudomonadati > Pseudomonadota > Gammaproteobacteria > Pseudomonadales > Pseudomonadaceae > Pseudomonas > Pseudomonas sp. F220. The sequence continues at coordinate 114,336 of NZ_JBVASJ010000015.1, read as the reverse complement.
ACGCCTGACGAGCACTGATCACTGCCGCATCGACGTCTTCACTGCCGCACGCGGCGACTTGGGCCAGGCACTCGCCGGTAGCCGGGTTGATCGCGGCAAAGGTTTGCCCGGACTGTGCGGCCACTCGTTTACCGTCGATCAGTGCCTGATCACGAAAGCGCAGCGTGGCTGCCTGGCGTTGCCAATATTCAAGCTCGAACACGTTCAGACTCCCTGATGCGGACTAGTGAAGTGGATGGTGGCGCAGGCGTTGATCGAGGAAAAATAGTAAATATATGTTCGCAGGCCATGAAAAAACTGGGCAGCTAAATACCCCAAGCGCACGCCTTGTGGTTATTGTTCGGGTATAAAAAAACGCTCGCCAACCGGACATGGCGGTGCGCAAATTGCTTGGGTTCCGGGCGGAAGATTTTTGCCTTCGAACTCATCCACCCCGCAACGGGGCATAGAACGAGGTTTGCTGTGGCTGCCTACAATCTGCGTCAACTGAAGTACTTCATCACCACCGTCGAATGCGGCAGCGTCGCCGAGGCTTCGCGCAAGCTGTACATCGCGCAGCCGTCGATCTCCACGGCGATCAAGGGACTGGAAGACAGTTTTGGCGTGTTACTGCTGATCCGCCATCACGCTCAGGGTGTTTCGCTGACGCCCAGCGGCGCGCGCTTCTATCGCAAAGCTCAGGAGCTGTTGCGCATGGCCAAGGAGTTCGAACAGAACGCCCTGGCCGACAACGATATTGTGGCCGGGCAAATTGATATCGGCTGCTTTGAAACCGTCGCGCCGTTGTACTTGCCGCAGTTGATTGCAGGCTTTTCCGCGCTCTATCCAGGGGTAGAAATCCGCATCCGCGACGGCGAACAGCAGGAACTGGTGCAAGGCCTGACGTCTGGCACCTTCGACCTGGCGATCCTCTATGAACACGACCTGGACAGCACCATCCAGACCGAACCGCTGATGCCGGCGCAACGACCTTATGCGCTGCTGCCGGCTGACCATCGCTTCGCCCAGCAAGCGCAGGTGTCCCTGCGTGATTTGTGCCTGGAGCCGATGATTCTGCTGGATGTACAGCCGAGCCGGACCTACTTCGTCAGCCTGTTTGAAGAACTCGATCTGACCCCAAGAATTGCCTTCAGCTCACCGTCGATCGAGATGGTTCGCGGCATGGTCGGTCAAGGGTTTGGCTTTTCGATTCTGGTGACCCGGCCGCATTCGGAATGCACCTACGACGGGCAGAAAGTGGTGTGCGTGGATATCGTCGAAGAGGTGACCGGCTCAGGCTTGGTGGCAGCCTGGCTCAAACGCGGACAACTGACCAAACCGGCGCAGCTGTTTGCTGATTATTGTCGGGAGCAACTCACAGCTAAAGCAGAAAGATCTCAGTGATCTCGAGGCCCTCATCGCGAGCAAGCTCGCTCCTACATTAAATCTTCGGCGTGCGCACAATATGTGCTTGAAACAGATCCAGTGTAGGAGCGAGCTTGCTCGCGATGGTCTTCCGGTCGAGGTGCTTCAGCTGCTTAAACCGGCTCGCGCAACCACTGCACCAACCGCTCCAGCATCTGCTCGCAACCCTGCATCTGCTCGACACTGACGAACTCATCAGGCTTATGCCCTTGATCCATGCTGCCAGGCCCGCACACCACCGTGGGAATCCCGGCCTGATCGAACAGCCCACCTTCGGTGCCAAAGGCCACGGTGCCGAATTCGCTGGAGCCACTGAGCCGGGCGATGAGTTCTGCCGCGAAGCCTTCGGGGTCGGTCGCCAACCCCGGATAGCCGCTTAAAGGCTGAAACCGAATCGCCGTCTCGGACCGCACGGCCTGCATCTTCGGCAGCAACTCTTGCTCGGCATAGGCTTGCAACTCGTCCGCGACCTGCTGCGGATTGAAGCTCGGCAAGGCCCGCACTTCAAAGTCGAACTCACACTGCGCCGGTACGATATTCAGCGCCGTACCGCCGCGAATCACCCCGGTTTGCACGGTTGAATACGGCGGATCGAAACGCAGATCGAGGCCTTCGTTCTCGGCCAGCCCGTCGCCAATCTGCCCCAGTTTCCCTATCAACCGCGCTGCGTATTCGATGGCATTCACCCCTTGCGGCGCATAGGCCGAATGACAGGCCGCACCCTGTACGCAACAACGCATCGCCAGTTTGCCCTTGTGCCCAAGTACCGGGCGCAACTCGGTGGGCTCGCCAATGATGCAGGCCAGCGGCTTGGGGTCGCGCTGCGCAAGCTCGGCCAGCAATGAGCGCACGCCGAGGCAGCCGACTTCTTCATCATAGGAAAACGCCAGATGCACCGGAACCTGCAACGGTCGCGCGACAAAATCCGCAACTGCCGCCAGCACGCAGGCCAGATAGCCTTTCATGTCCGCCGTGCCGCGACCGTACAGGCGCCCTTCCCGCTCGCTCAAGGTAAAGGGTTCGACGGTCCACGGCTGACCGTCCACTGGCACCACATCGGTATGCCCGGACAGCACGATGCCGCGTCGATCCGTGGGGCCGATGCTGGCGTAGAGGTTGGCCTTGGTTCGTTCGGCATTGAAGAACATTTCGCTGACCACGCCAAAATCCGCGAGGTAGTCGCGGATAAATTCAATCAGGGCCAGGTTGGACTCACGGCTGACGGTATTGAAGCCGATCAGCCGCTCCAGCAACGCACGACTTTTAAAGGCACTCATTCATCACCCGGCACACCGTAGCTGGGCGCGACGGTCGGGTTCAGCGCGCGGATGACGTAGTCGTCCATTTGCGGGCGATAAGCCTGCCAGAGTTGATCAAGCTGACCAATCGGGTTTTGCTCAGCCCAGTCCACCCGCAGATCGACAATCGGCCAAAGCAGATCACTGACCACCGACAACGCCGCCGAATGCGGCGGTCCAGCCTCACCGCCAGCCGCCATGGCCGCATGCATGGCCGCGAGCAAACGATCGGCCAACAACTCGCCGGCGGTGACTTCGAAGGCATCGACCATCGCCTGAATCACGCCAGGGTTCGCCAGCAGATTACCGGCAGCCACGCACTGTTCGCCCGCCACAGCGTTGTTCACGCCCAACGCCTGGCTGCCGGTAAACAGCGCCGTGGTGCCGTGATGATCGATCACCGCGACCTGGCGGTATTGGCTGAAGCCGTGACGAGTCAAGGCTTTGTCCAGCGCGGCACTGGCGCTTTCCCCGGCGTCGAGCAGGTCAAGAATTTCCGGGCCGAGGGCCGGCAAGGTGATGTTCTGGGTCGCTACCGCGCCGACGCCCGCACGCAACCACGGGCAACGCGCACCAACGGCAATGCTCGACGAGCTGATGGCAATTCCCAGTTGCCCGGTTTCAGCGCAACGACCGACGATGGAAAAGGTCATCTGCTCGCCTCCTGGTCCGGAATCACTGCAATCACGTCGATTTCCATCAGCCATTCAGGCTGCCCGAGGCCGGCCACCACCAGTCCGGTGGAGATCGGAAACACGCCCTTGAGCCATTTGCCGATTTCCCGATAGACCGGTTCGCGAAAACGCGGGTCGGTGATGTAGGTGGTGGTCTTGACGATATGGCTCAGGTCGCTGCCAGCCTCTTCCAGCAACTGCTTGAGGTTTTTCATCGCCTGCTCGGCCTGGGCCCGTGGGTCACCCAGACCGACAAGTTTGCCTTCGAAGTCGGTGCCAACCTGACCGCGTACGTACACCGTATTGCCAGCGACAACGGCCTGGCAAAGGTCATTGTCCAGGGTCTGATTGGGGTAGGTCTCTTTGGTATTGAACATGCGAATGCGGGTATGGGTTGGCTTGGACATCTGAAGCTCCTGGGGGAAGAAAGGCAAAACATGACCAGGCGGTTCAACCGCCGGTGCGGTTCTTGAGCATCAAGCGCTTACGGTTGTTTTATTGACGGCCGGGGCGGCAGGGGCGGTTTCGCAGTCTTCTGCCTGACGTTGCGCGGCATCCCGGTAGGCGAGGTACTTACTCTGCGTGGCGATATGGTCAGCCACATACTTGGCGTCGTGCCAAACGCCCCAGATGAACGAGGAGCCACGACGCGACTGCCACGGCAGGCCCAGGAAATACACGCCAGGCTCGCTCGAAACGCCCCGCTGATGCTGCGGCTTACCGTTGGCGTCGAAGGCGTCGACCTTCAGCCAACTGTAATCAACGGCAAAACCGGTTGCCCAGATGATCGATGTCACGCCGGCCTCGGCCAGGTCGAGCTCAAGAATGGGCTTGGTCACACACTCCGGATCCGCGAAGGTATGGCGGGCTTCAGGTTCTTCCGGCAGGTCCAGACCATTGCGCTCAATGTAAGCGTCAGCCGCATTGAGCAGCGCCAGGTAGTTCTCATCGCCGCGAGCCAGGTTGTCGGCAAGATTCGCCTGGAAGGTCGCCACGGTGCCATTGAACGATTGCGTCAGGCCAACCAGCGTCATCCCGCGATGGGCCAGACCGCGGAAGTCCACCGTACGGCCGCCATGGGCACCGCTGACGGCAATGGTGACGTGTTCCCTGCCTGGCTTCATGGCCGCCGCATCCCATTCACCGAGAACGCCCAGCCACCAGCAAAAGTCACGATTGCGATAGGCGCGGGGCGGGCGATCGTGTGCGCCAACCGAGAGGTAAACCTTCTTGCCGGCACGCTGCAACTCATCGGCAATTTGCACTCCCGACGACCCGGCACCCACGACCAATACAGCCCCTTCGGGAAGCTGCGCTGGATTGCGGTATTCGGCCGAGTGGATCTGTGTGAATTGCTCATCTTTCGGAGCGATCGGCGGGATAACCGGACGCTGGAAAGGTCCGGTGGCGGCCACCACGCGATTGGCCTCGATCACGCCCTCGGAGGTTTCAATGGTGAAGCCCGGCCGGCCAACATTGCGTTCCACCTTCTTCACTTCCACGCCGGTGCGGATGGGTGCATTGAACTTCCTGGCATAGGCTTCGAAATAATCCGCAACCCGCTCTTTCGGGGCAAAGCCGTCGGGACTGAGATCGTCGAACTCAAGACCCGGAAAACGATCGTGCCAGGCCGGACCGTTGGCAACCAGCGAATCCCAGCGTCCGGTGCGCCAGCGTTCGGCGATACGATTACGCTCCAGCACGAGGTGGGACACGCCGAGTTTGCTCAGGTGTTCACTCATGGCCACTCCAGCCTGACCGGCGCCAACAACAAGCGTATCTATTTTTATTTTATCAATGGTCATCTCTACACCCTTCTAAAAAGCAGTTGGATTCAGGTCGGACATGGCTTGTCATCTCTTGGGGCAAGACTAGGGATCACCCCTGTATTGGTAAAATATTATTAAGCTGGTAATTGAAGATAAATAACTGATGCAGAGCTTTGCGGGTTACAGGCGTTGGAGGGGGTTTAGCAATGCCGGTCTGGCGAGCACTTGTGGTGAGGGCGCTTGCCCGCATGCCCGTAGCAGCTGCCGCCAGGCTGCGTTCGGCCGCGCAGCGGTCGTAAAATCAGGCACCGCGTTTTTTCAGGTTAACCGTGGCGGCAGGATTTACGACCGCTGCGCGGCCGAACGCAGGCTTCGCCAGCTGCTACAGGAATTTGGGCAAGCCCCCTCCTCGCCACAGGGTTCGTGCCCAACATTCTGGATCACCCCAACACCCCCAATTCCTTCGCCCGCGCCACGGCCTGAGTCCGGCGCTCGACGCCGAGTTTGCTGTTGATATGGCTGGCGTGGGTTTTTACGGTGTGCAGAGAGATGAACAACTGATCGCTGATCTCTTGGTTAGAGCACCCTTGAGCAATCAATTGCAGGACCGCCAGTTCCCGGGCACTGAGGTTTTCGGTGTGATGCTGCGGCTCGACCGGCTCACGGACCACGGCCGCCGGTAACCGCTCAAGCAGGCTCTGGCGCAACAGCGTCTGCGGGCAGTGCTGAAGTTGTTCTCGCAGCCAGTCGGGATGGTTGCCCAGCAACCATTCGAAAGGTTGCAGTCCCCCCCCCGCCGCCACTTCGAACGCCTGGGCCAAGGCTTGCCGCGCCTCAGGTTCGCGCCCGCTACCGAGCAGCAACGCGACCTTCTGACTCAACGCCATCACGCTGAGCATCTGCCGACCGGTTTGCTGCCCATGCTCGACCAGTGTATTCAACCGCTGCTCGGCAACTGCGGGCCGCCCCTGGATCACGTCCAGCAAGGCCTGTTGCAGTTCGATGTGCAGCGGCAGTTGCGGATGGAACTCCGGAGGCGCTGCCGCCTGCTCTCCGTTATAGGTCTGCCCCAGCCGCGCCAACCAGGCTTCGGCCAAATCGATGCGGCCCTGAGCCAGCCACAGCTCGCATTTGACCAGGGTGATCATTGCCAGGTAGTAGATCGGCGGCACGTCCCAGATATGCATCAGCCGCTCAGCCTCGGCAAGTTCAGCAAACGCTTTGGCGAACTGACCGCCGTGCCCTTCGAGCTTGGCGATCACGCAATGACCGATCAGCACACTGATATCCCGACAGGCCCGCGCTTCACCCAATCCCGCCTGCAATCGAGCAAGCCCGGCTTCGGGTTGCATGCGCAGGGTCAGCAGAAATCCTTCATACAGGGTCAAGCGAGCGCGAATCGCATACAGTCGCTGGGCAGACAAACCCTGCAAACGCTGCAAACCCTCGCGCACTTCATCGAGCGCACGGAGGACTTCCCCTCGTGCTTGCAGCACCCGGGCCCGATCGTAATGGGCCAGGGCTTCGAACAGCGGATTGCCGACGCGCTGCGCCAACTCCAGTGACTCACGGTTCAAGCCACGGGCGCGCCACAGGTCCGCGTCGGCAGTCGCCAGGTTGGAGAGTGTCGAAAGACACATCAAACGCTGCCCGTAACGCTTGTGCGGCAGGCTCTCCAGCGCTTCAGTGCAATAAAGCAGGGTCAACTCGCGGTTACCGCGACCACGGGCGATGATCCCGCTCAGCGCCAGCCATTGCGCCAACATGGATTTCTGCGCAGTCGCCGAAGGTGCTGGCAGGAATCGACTCAAATGGCTCGCCAGCTCCTCGGCGGCGTCCAGCTGACAGGCCAGCCCCAGCGCCCAGCTGTAGAGCACGATCAGCCGTGGCGTGCTGATCAGCAGGCTGTCGGGCAGGTCCATCTTCCAACGCAGCAGCATGCCGACGTTTTGCTCGGCCAGCAGTTGCTCCTCGGACAGGTTCTGCACCAGATTCGCCGCAACATCCAGGTGCCCGGCACGCAACGCCTGCTCCACCGCTTCATCGAGCAAGCCTTGGGCGTTGAACCAGCGGCAGGCCCGCAGGTGCAGACTGGCGGCCGGCAATACCGCATTGGCCGTGGGCCGGGTGCGCAGCAGATCGGAAAACAAATGGTGGTAACGATACCAATGGCCCTGTTCATCCAGGGGCACGAGAAAAACCTGATGTGCCTGCAAATACCGGAGAATTTCAGCGCTGTCGTGGGCCTCGCGTACGGCGTCGCACAACTCGCTGCAAAAGCGCTCCTGCGGCGCGGTGTCATACAGGAATGACTGCACCTCGGCCGGCAGGCAATCGATGACTTCTTCGAGCAGGTAATCGCGGATCAACCCTTCGCCGCCGTGCAACGCTTGAGGCAGTGCACCGTCATTGCCCGCTTCGGAGGCCGCCAACAGCCAGAAGCGCAGCCCCGCGACCCAGCCCTCACTGCGCTGAATCAGGCTTTCCAGGGCTTCACCGCGCAACGAACTGCTGTGCCGGTCGAGCAACGTCAGCGATTCGTCGTGGGTCAGGCGCAGGTCCTGCTCATGCAATTCGAGCAATTGCCGGGACAGCCGCAAACGCGCCAGATGCCAGTCCGGACGCTGACGGCTAGTGACCAGCACCAGCAAGCCATCGGGTAGATGATTGAGGAAAAACTGCAGACAGCGATCGAGCACCGGCCCTTGAGCCAGATGATAGTCATCCAGCACCAGCAGCAACGGTGTGTTTGGCGAGAGGTGCTCGGCCAGTTCATCGAGCAGACCGTCCAGCCATTCTTCGAAGGCGAACGGCTGATGCCGCTGGCGCATTTTCAACAGGCCCAGGGCCTGACTGCCCAGTTGCGGGAAATATTGTTGAAGACCATCGAGCAGGCGCTCGAGGAATCGGCCGGGGTCATTGTCGCGTGGACTCAAGCCCAACCAGAGACTGTGCCAGTGAGCCGGCAGACTCTGACAGAACTCCACCGCCAGGGAGCTTTTACCAAAACCGGCCGGAGCGCTGACCAACAGCAAGCGCCCGCTCAAGCCAGCACTCAGGCGCTCGCACAAGCGAGGCCGCAGCACATAGCCGTCGGGCAAGGGTGGTCGGTAAAAGCGCCCTTCCAGCGCTGGAATCGCAACACTGGAAGGCCCATGTAAACGGGACAGGTCAGTCATAGCCAACTCTTATTAAAGTGCTGTTGTCGGCATTGCAGATGTCCGCAGACTAGCGGTAAAAGGCGTCGTGTTGAAGGCATTGCTACAAATTGATAGAAAAAGAATACAACCAGAATTATCAGCCTACGTTTGCGGTTCCTTGCCTTTCGCTGCCTAAAAAAACGCCCCGAACCAGTCAGGGCGTTCAGAGGATGCGGCCTCTGTTTTACAACGTATTAGCGAACACCTTCCTGACGCAGTGCAGCCGGGGTGAAATCACTGGTGGTCGCGGTGAAGCCGAAGTCATACGCCTGTTTCTCTTCGTTCTTCATGCCCAGTGCCAGGTAGCGGCCGGACTGCAGGTCGTAGAGGGCTTCCAGGGCATACCACGGTACTTGCTTGTCGTAGTAGGTCTCGGCATGGGCCTCACCCACGCGCCAGAGTTGACCACGACCGTCGTAGTGATCGATCACTGCGGCCTGCCAGGTGTCTTCATCGATGTAGAAGTCACGCTTGGCGTAAATGTGACGCTGACCTTCCTTCAAGGTAGCGACCACATGCCAGACCCGACGCAGCTCGTAACGCGCCAGGTCCTGGTTGATGTGACCGGCCTTGATGATGTCGGTGTACTTGAGCTGCGGCGAGTCGAGCTTGTAGCTGTCGGAGGCAATGTACATCTCTTTTTTGCCTTCGAGCTTCCAGTCGTAACGATCCGGCGCACCGTTGTACATGTCGAGGTTGTCGGAGGTGCGCAGACCATCAGCGGCAGTACCCGGCCCGTCATAGGACACTTGCGGAGCCCGACGCACACGACGCTGACCGGCGTTGTAGACCCACGCCGAACGCGGTTCTTTCACCTGGTCGAGGGTTTCGTGCACCAGCAGCACACCACCGGCCAGACGCGCCGGCGCAGTCACTTTCTGCTTGAAGTAGAACAGGATGTTGCCCGGGTTTTTCGGATCGTAATCCTTCATCTTGTCGCGAAACACGAACTGGTCCTGGAAGTACACTAGGCTGAACGAGCCGTTCGGCTGCGGCGTAGCCTGGGTCACCAGACGGGTTACGCTGCCACCGCGATAGCGGGTGATGTGGTTCCAGATGACTTCAACACCGTTTTTTGGAATCGGGAACGGCACGGCCGTTTCGAAGTTTTCCAGGCCGTTGCCGCCAGAAACCAGATTGGTGTTGGTGGCGTTTTTCTTGATGGCAGCGAACACGTCATCCGGCACGGTCGCGCCGCGATGGGACGGGTAGACCGGCATTTTGTAGGTTTCGGGGTAACGCTTGAACATCGCATATTGGCCCGGCGCCAGTTTGTCTTTGTACTTGTCGACGTTTTGCGCGGTGATGGTGAACAGCGGTTGCTCACTGGCAAATGGGTTGGACAGGAAGCCTTTGCTGTCAACAGTACCGGCGTTTTTCGCCATTGGTTTCCAGGCCGGGATCGAGCCATCGGCATTGCCAGCCATTTCCGCGCCCATCGGTGTCAGGCTCTTGCCCAACTTGTCCGCTTCGGCAGCAGGAACCGCTGCCATGACCGCGGTCGCCAGCAGCGAAAGCCCAAGGACACCCGCTTGCAACAGACTTTTGGTTATTTTCATATTCTTGTTCGTCCTGAAGATGCAGTGCTTAGAAGTTCACGCCGACGCTGAGCGCAACGAAGTCGCGATCATCCACGGTGCTGTACTTACCGCCAAAGAAGTTGGTGTACGCAAGGCTCGCGGTGTAAGTGTTCTGGTATTCAGCATCGACCCCAAGGCTCACAGCCTTGCGACCTTCTTCGAAGTTACCGCCAGGGCCAGGGGAATAGCCGCTGACGTCATGGGACCAAGCCACGTTCGGCTTCAGGTTCACACCGGCGAGCACGTCGGGGTATTCCCAGATGGCGCGGCCGCGATAACCCCACGAGTTAGCCGTGGTGAAACCATCGTTGTTGCAGTTGGTGCTACGGTTATTGGCCGAAGCACCCGGACCGGCACCGTTGATGGTGGAGGTGTTAAGGATCTGCGAGCAGGTGTCCAGACCACCCGTGGCTGGCAGTTCGCCTGGACCGAAGACCGGATCGCGGCCATAGCGGACATCGGACGTGCTTTCCAGGCCACCGACGTGGGTCAAACCGATTTCACCCACCAGGGTCAGACGGTCGGCGCCCATGACCTGATCAAAGAAGTGCGTCAGGGTCGTCTGGAACTGGGTGATTTCCTTGCGGCGATAACCGTGCAGATCCTGCCCTGGCACGCCAGTGAGCAAGGACGCGTTGGTCAACGCGCCGCCCAGTGGACGAACACCGGCAAACAGGATGTCGGTGGAGTTCAACTGCACCGGCGCATTCGGACGGTAGCTGACCTCACCACTCCACGCCGTACCGGTAGGCAAGGTGGTGGAGAAGCTCAGACCGTAGAGACGAATGTCTTCCGGATACTCGACGAAGTAGCTGGAGTTACCCGCGACGATCAACGGTGCCAAAGAACGAAGCGATGCCGGCAACGCAGCCACCCGGGCATAGGTCGACGGTGAGGCGCCCGTTGCACTGAAGATCGGTGCCCGGCTGTGATAGTTCATGAAGTAGGCGCCGAACTCGGTATCCAGCGGTTCGTAGTTGTACTTGAAGGATGTGCCCCACTGACCGCCATCGCGCGCATCCCGGTCCGAGGCACGGCGAACCTTAACGCCTTCATCGTTGATGTCCACTCCGTTAGCGGCCAGTGCAGGCAATGCCGCTGCCGGGATGGTGGAACGCTTGTTCAGTACGCGCAGGTTGTCAGTGCAACCATTGGCAATGATGTCTGGCTGGGAGAAGAAGGTGCCGCAGTTATCGACAACGGTCTGGTCCCACCCGATCTGGTAGAACGCTTCGGCCGACAGGTGTTCGGTCAGACTTTGCGAGATGTAGAACATGTTGACCGGGATCAGACCTTCCTTGACCTCGGTACCAGGACGACGGAATGCGGAAACGTCGATCGGGTTGATCGAGTTGATACCGCCACCGATGAAAGTACTTTCGCCCCAGCTCACGACCTGTTTGCCCAAGCGCACGGAACCCGGCTCATCGGCAATGGAGTAGTTGTGGTAGACGAAGGCGTCGAGGATTTCCCCACCTGACGACTTGGCGCCCTCTTTGCGTCCGTCGTTGCTGACGTTCTTGAATTCCAGGTCCTGGTTTTGCAGCGCGAAGTCGTACCAGTATTTACCGCGTACAAAGACGCCGGTATCGCCGTATTTCAGTTCAAGGTCATGGATTCCCTTGAAGATCTTCGAATAGGCTTGCCCGCTCTTGAAGTTCAAGTGACCGTCATCGGAGGTCTGGGACAGACCGCGCCCACCGTTGTTGACACCAATCAGGTTCTTGTTCGGCTGCTGGGTTGACACACTCATACCCAGGGAGAGGGACGAGTCGAACTGACCTTCGATTTCACCGATGTTGAAACTGACGCCGAATGCGGGCCCGGCGAGCGTAGAGGCAAGACTGACCGCCAGAGGCAGTTTCGCCCGGCGCCAGAACTCGTTTACTGATGTCATCGACGCTACTCCATGTGCTTTATTGTTATGGCAGTGAGCACTTCTAAAAACGCTCTGAGTGACAGGGAGCCAGGTTGTCCCAAAGCCAGTCAGAGTTGCATCGCTGTGTTCTATGCGTTTGCTCCGTTCTTAAAAATCCTTGAGCGGACTATAGCCAGCAGGTGGTCCCTGCTTGATCCCTCTAAAGTGTGATTTGCAGCCCCCGACTACCCTGGAGCAGTCCTTTCGCCATACCGGCTGATGCCGGCACGGCAAGAATGGCTGAAAATTTCAATTTGACAAGCCAAGCGCTTGCTTGGTGGGCTTGCCGTGCCTTTTCGGGCACGGCAAAAGACACTTAAAGCGTCGAGAGGAAGGTGCTGTTGTTGGTCTGCCATTCGGTGATGTCGACGCGGATGCGCTTCTTGTCGAGTTTGCCAACACTGGTCTTGGGAATTTCAGTAACAAGGGCGATCTGGCTGGGAATTGCCCATTTGCTGAGGTGGCCCAGTTCGACGAATGGCTTGAGATGTTCCTTGAGCTCCTTGGCTCCGATCACATGTCCTTCACGCACCACCAACAGTGCAAACGGCCGCTCGCCCCATTGCGGATCCGGGATGCCAACCACTGCTACTTCGCGTACCGCGGGATGGCGGCTGATCAGATCTTCCAGTGCCAGCGACGAAATCCATTCGCCACCCGTCTTGATCACATCCTTGATCCGGTCACGAATATCGATCACGCCCATGCTGTCCAGGGTGGCCACGTCGCCGGTGTGCAGCCAGCCGCCGGCCCAGAGTTCGGCGCCCTTTTCCGGTTCGCGGAAATAACCCTCGGTCAGCCATGGCGCACGCAACACCAGTTCGCCCTGGGACTCGCCGTCCGCCGGCAGGAAGTTGCCATCACCGTCGACAATCGCCGCTTCCACCAATGGCCCGGGCACCCCGGCCTTGATTCGATAGGTGGTGCGTTCGTCCTCAGTACCGGCCATCAGCTCATCATTGAGGTGAGCGCAGGACACCAACGGGCCGGTCTCCGACATGCCGTAAGCGGCGGTCAGTTGAATACCCTTGGCCTTGGATGCTTCGTACAGCGCGCGGTTGAGGGCGCTGCCACCGATGACTATTTTCCAGCCGCCGAAGTCTGTGTCCTTGGCCGCTTTGGCATTGAGCAGCATCTGCAGGATGGTCGGCACGCAGTGGGAGAAGGTGACCTTTTCCTTGCGCCACAACTCCACCAGATACTCCGGATCGTAACGACCGGGATAGACCTGCTTGAGCCCGAGCATGGTCGCCACATACGGCAGGCCCCAGGCATGCACATGGAACATCGGCGTGATGGGCATGTACACGTCGCTGGTACCCAACAGCCGCACGCTGTCGATGCTGCCCATGATCGTCGACACGCCCATGGTGTGCAGCACCAGTTGCCGATGAGTGAAATACACCCCTTTCGGATTGCCCGTGGTGCCGGTGGTGTAAAAAGTGGTCGCGACCGAGTTTTCGTCGAAGTCTTCAAAGTTGTATTGCGTACTGGCGGTGGCCAGCAGTTGCTCATACTCGCCAATCAGATTGGGCAGATCAGCGGTTTTTTCCGCTGCGTCGGTCAGCAGCAGGGTTTTCTCGACCGTGGTCAGCTGCCCGGCAATCGCCTGGTAGAGCCCGACGAACTCACTGTTGACCAGCACGAAGCGGTCCTCGGCGTGGTTCATGGTGTAGAGAATCTGCTCAGGCGACAGACGCACGTTGATGGTGTGGATCACCGCGCCGATCATCGGAATGGCGAACATACACTCCAGGTAGCGATGGCTGTCCCAGTCCATCACCGCCACGGTGTCACCGGCCTTGACCCCGGCTGCCGTCAGTACGTTGGCCAGCCGCGCGACACGCTCGATGAGGGTCGGGTAGCTATAGCGCAGTTGGTCGCGGTAGACGATCTCGCGGGTTTTCTCATAACGGCTGCCGGACATCAGCAGCCGCTTGATCAACAGTGGATATTGATAAGCGCCTTCGGCTGGCGGAATAACGCGAGTCTGCAACATAAGAGTCCCTTTTCTGACTGCACAGTCTTGGCTGTAAAGATATGCACTCTAGAGCCCATTGATGACAGCTAAATCAGCCAAAGGAATGATTTGCAGAGCCGTACAAATGCCAGCATTTGGTTCCGATAGCTCAATCAATGCATTTCAGTGAACGCCAGCTTCACGCCAATGGCGATCAGCACCGCGCCCATGGTCCGGTCGAACCAGTGGCCCATACGGGCGAAACTGGTGCGTACCCGCTGCTGGCTAAACAGCATGGCCACCAGGCAGAACCAGAAACCGGTCGCCACGGCCAGATAAACCCCGTAACCCGCCTGAATCGCCAGAGGTGTATGCGGGTTGATCACCACAGTGAACAACGACAGGAAGAACAACGTCGCCTTGGGGTTCAGGCCATTGGTCACGAAACCGGAAGTGAAAGCGCCGCGGGCCGTGCGTTCGCCGACTTCTTTGTGCAGGTCTTCAGTGGCTGGCTTGGCCGGCTGGGCGCGCAACGCCTTGAAGCCGATGTATAGCAGATAGGCAGCCGCCAGCCATTTCAGGGCGTTGAACAGGACAATCGACTGCGACACGATCAGGCCGATACCCAGCAACGAATAGCCCACGTGCAGGAAGATCGCCGTACCGACACCAAGAGCCGTCCAGGTACCCGCACGGCGACCGTGGGTCACGCTTTCGCGCACCACCACAGCAAAGTCCGGGCCGGGGCTTGCAACAGCGAGCAGGTGAATAAGGGCAACGGTCAAGAACTCTGTCCAGTACATGGGGGCTCCTTTTTTGGGCTGGGAGTAACGAATTGTTTCATCTGTTAGGCTCGCCACATTACGCCTTCAGTTAACCGCACAAAAGGTACAGTTGATGAGTAACAATCGCCGCGCCGTGTTCCTTGACCACACTTCCCTGGACCTGGGTGACCTTGACCTCAGTGCGCTGCGAAACAGCTTCAGCGATTTGCAGCTCTGCGCACAAACCACACCGGATCAGGTCATCGAACGCCTGCAAGGCGCAAGCATCGCCATCAGCAACAAGATCATGCTCAATGCCGAAACCCTGGCGGCCTGCCCTGAGCTGAAGCTGATCCTGATTGCTGCCACCGGCACCAATAACGTCGACCTCGCTGCCGCCCGCGCCCACGGCATCACCGTCAGCAACTGCCAGGGTTATGGCACACCTTCAGTGGCCCAACACACGATCATGCTGTTGCTCGCCCTGGCCACGCGCCTGAACGACTATCAAAAAGCGGTCGGTGAAGGCCGCTGGCAGCAGGCCACGCAGTTCTGCCTGCTGGATTTCCCTATTGTTGAACTGGAAGGCAAAACCCTCGGCCTGTTGGGTCATGGCGAACTGGGCGGCGCCGTCGCGCGGTTGGCCGAAGCATTCGGCATGCGCGTACTGCTCGGCCAACTGCCGGGGCGCCCTGCACGCGCCGATCGTTTACCGCTGGATGAGCTGTTGCCGCAAATCGACGCGCTGACCCTGCACTGCCCGCTCAACGAACACACTCGCCACTTCATCAGCACCCGTGAATTGGCGCTGCTCAAACCCGGCGCCTTTATAGTCAACACCGCCCGTGGCGGTTTAATCGACGAACAGGCTCTGGCCGACGCCCTGCGCAGCGGTCACCTCGGCGGCGCGGCCACCGATGTGCTGAGCGTCGAGCCGCCAACCACCGGCAATCCTCTGTTGGCCGGCGACATCCCACGGCTGATCGTCACCCCGCACAACGCTTGGGGCAGTCGCGAGGCGCGGCAGCGGATCATCGGTCAGCTGACGGAAAACGCCCAGGCGTTTTTCAGCGGTACAGCGCTGCGGGTCGTCAGTTGATAAACTGCGCTACTTTTCAGGAGCAGACTATGGATCCGCGCAGTGAAGTACTGCTTCGTCAGGCTGAGTTATTCCAGGGCTCGTTGCTGCTAGCCGGTTTGCCCGCCGATGATTTGCTGGGCAAATTGCCCAACGCCCATGGCTGGTGCTGGCATGCCGGTGATCAAGCCGCGCTGGATGCACGCTTTGCCGAGCGCAGCCATTTTGGCGTGAATGCACCGGCTCAAGGCTTCGAAACCGCGGTGCTGTTCCTGCCCAAATCCAAGGACCTGACCGATTACATGCTGAACGCCCTGGCCTCGCGCCTGGCCGGCCGCGAGTTGTACCTGGTGGGTGAGAAACGCAGTGGTATCGAAGGCGCGGCCAAGCAGCTGAACCCCTTCGGTAAACCGCGCAAACTCGACAGCGCACGGCACTGCCAGCTCTGGCAGGTCACCGTGGCCAATGCGCCGCAAGCCGTAACGCTGGAAAGCCTGGCGCAGGAATACGAACTGCCGCTGGCCGAAGGTCCGCTGAAAGTCATCAGCTTGCCCGGAGTGTTCAGCCACGGTCGCCTGGATCGCGGCAGCGCTTTGCTGCTTGAGCATCTGGACAAACTGCCCAGCGGTCACCTGCTGGACTTCGGTTGCGGTGCGGGCGTGTTAGGTGCGGTGGTCAAACGTCGTTACCCACACAACACTGTCACGCTGCTGGACGTCGATGCGTTTGCGGCTGCCAGCAGTCGCCTGACCTTGGCCGCCAACGGTCTGGAAGCCGAGGTTCTGACGGGGGATGGAATCGACGCGGCCCCTATGGGTTTGAGCGCAATTCTGAGCAACCCGCCGTTCCATGTCGGGGTGCATACCGATTACCACGCGACGGAAAACTTGCTGCGAAAAGCTGCTAAACATCTGAAAAACGGTGGTGAACTGCGCTTAGTGGCCAACAGTTTCCTGAAATATCAACCATTGATCGAAGAGCATCTCGGGGTGTGTGCGATCAAAGCCGAGGGACAGGGCTTTCGCATCTATCGGGCCAAGCGCGGCTGAAACTCTTTTAGAAAAGAAGGCTTGCCGAATGGATTTTGCCTAGGCAGAATCCGCTCCGTCCTAGGGGAGTAGTCTCCCACGAGCGCCATGCTCGTCCGGCATACGTCAACATACTTGGTCCTCAGACCATGGCGTATGCGACCCAGAGTCCGCACAGACGGACCGCAGGGTTTGACAAGACCTATGACACGAACACCTTACCCGGGGCGGGAAGGCTGTACGTGTCATAGCCGTGTCGACCCGCCCCTTAGGAAATACCTGATGCTGGATTCTCTACTCGTTCCTACCGCAATCGTTGCCTTGGCCGAAATCGGCGACAAGACGCAACTGCTCGCGCTCATTCTCGCCGCTCGCTTTCGCAAACCCTGGCCAATTATCGCGGGTATCGTCGCCGCGACCCTGGCCAACCACGCAGCAGCCGGTGCGGTAGGTGCCTGGTTTGGCAGTTTCTTCTCGGATGCGATGCTGCACTGGATCCTCGCCGCGAGCTTCACCGCGACCGCGCTGTGGACCCTGGTGCCGGACAAAATGGATGACGACGAAGCCAGCACTGGTCGCAAGTTCGGGCCGTTCCTGACCACGTTGATCGCATTCTTCCTCGCCGAGATGGGCGACAAGACCCAAGTCGCTACAGTGATGCTCGCCGCGCAATACCCTGAACTGTGGCTGGTGATCATCGGCACCACTCTCGGCATGCTGATTGCCAACGTGCCGGTGGTGCTGGCGGGTAACTTTGCTGCGGACAAACTGCCCCTGACCCTGATCCGTCGCCTGGCAGCGTCGGCGTTCTTCATCCTTGCCGTCGTTGCGGTGTACAAGGCGATGCAGAGCAGCGGGTGGGTGTGAGTACTGGCGAATGAGATGTTTCAGTCAGGTGAGTAACTGTGGCGAGGGGGCTTGCCAATCAGTTAAGGCAATGAGGTCTCTGTAGGAGCGAGCTTGCTCGCGATGGACGTTAACGATAACGCGTGTTTTCTGAATAAACGCGTCGCCCTTGAGTCCATCGCGAGCAAGCTCGCTCCTACAGGGGTTCAGGGCTTTTTAGCCTTCTCGTACAGCGGCATTACCTTCGGAATCGCCGCCTGCAACGAAGCGATCCGGCTACTTGAGGCCGGGTGGGTACTCATGAATTCAGGCGGCGAACCTTCCGACGCCTTGCTCATTTTGTTCCACAGGGTGAGCGCTGCATTCGGGTCGTAACCGGCGCGGGCGGCCAGTTCCAGACCGATCAGATCTGCTTCGTTTTCATTGCTGCGGCTGTTGGGCAAGGTCATGCCGTAATTGGCCACGGTGTCAGCCAGTGCCAGGCTGTCCTGCCCTAAACCGAACAAGGCCCCGGCGCCCTGCTTCGCCATTTCAATGCCATAGGCCTTGGACATCGCTTCACGGCCATGCTCGCGCAATGCGTGGGCAATTTCATGCCCCATGATCGCGGCGATTTCATCGTCGGTGAGCTTCAGGCTGTCGATCAGCCCGGTATAGAAAATGATCTTGCCGCCAGGACCGCAGTTGGCATTGAGCTCGTCACTCTTGATCAAGTTGACTTCCCACTGCCACTGGGCTGAATCCGGGCGGAAATTCGGCGCCTGAGCGATCAGTCGATCGGCAATCGCCTGGACTCGCTTGGCCTCGGTACTGGTCTTGTCCAGCACACCCTTCGTGGACGCCTCCCCCACGGTCTTCTGGTAGGACTGCGCATACATCTGATTGACCTCATCGGTCGACAGCATGCTGAACATGTACTGCTTGCGCTCCACACCTACCGCACCGCCGCTGGTGGTGTTGACGGACTGACAACCGCTGAGCAGCAAACCTGCGCTCAGTGCACACAAAACCAATGACTTACTCATGAATACGCTCCCTGAAAACATGGCGCGTATCCTAGGCGGTGAAATGTATCGGCGCCAGATACAATGGACGTGTAACACGTACATTTCAGCTTCACCCCTGCGTCAGGCCGAAATCGCCTGAAGGTCCTGCGGACCTTTTCGCGGGCAAGCCGCGCTCCCACAGAAACAGCGCAGTACCTGTGAGAGCGTGGCTTGCCCGCGAAGGCGTCAGCAAAAGCACAGCAGAACTCATTGATTCAACTCAACCCGGCGTCAAACACTCCGGCGCATTGAGCTTCGGATCATTCACCAGATTGGCCAGCACTCGCTCGCGCAAAGGCGTTGGCTCGCTGGCTAATAAAGCCTGCAAGGTGTGCAGTGGCGTTTCGGGGTTCAACCAGGCTTCCTGGCCGGCGGCATCGAGAATCAGCGGCCGACGCTGGCTCGAAGCGGCTTGAGTAACCACCGCGGTGCTCAACCAGACCTGCTCCTGCACCGGGTAAGCTTCCCAAATAGCGGCGAAGAACAGTGCCGAGCCCTCCCCCGGCGTCAGCCAGTACGGGCGCTTGCGGGTGGTCCCGCGCCACTCGTAGAAACCATTGGCCGGCAACAGGCAGCGGCGCAAACGAAAAGCTTCGCGAAACATGGGTTGCTCGGCCAGGGTTTCGGCTCGAGCATGCGCCGGAGTACGCGACATATCGGTCAACCACGGCGGCGTCAAACCCCAGCGGGCGCGGGCCAGATCACGCTGACCGTCAGTCGCGCGCAGGATCAGCACCGAATCGTTGGGCGAAATATTCCACTGCGCCTGCTGATCCGCGGGGAATCCTGGCAAGGCTGCGAAAGCGGGGTTCCAACGAAACAGGGCATAACGTCCACACATGGGGCAATACGACTCTAGAACAAAACAAACGCCAGCCTAACAGACCAGAACGCCAGGAAAGCTTTCCGGCTCATCGCCCGACAGCGGCAGCGCGGCATTGTACGCGGCGATCAGCTCCCGTGCGTATTGCGCCTGATCGTTATCCACCGACAGGCCAAGCAGACCAAACACCGGCAATTCACCAACACCGCCCAGCAGATCACGCCCCACCAGATGTGCTTCCACGCCTTCGCTGGCCAGCATGCCCTGCAACAACTCGCCTTCCATCAGGTTTTCCGGTTCGTAGACTCGCTGCATACAGGCTCACCCTTCACTCGTTCTCAGTGTGAACGTCGAGCATCCATTCCTGACCGTCGGTTTGCAGCGTGAAAACAATCGGCCGGCAGCACACCGGACAATCCTCAATGTACTGCTGATCGCCCCCGGAAAGATCGAGAACCGCCTCAACCGTTTCACCGCAATAAGGGCAGTCGTAGTGCGCAGTTTCCAGCATCGCGGTCTCCAAGTGACTTGTGCGTATAATCGCCGGTCTATTGGCAGGGATATTTTTGTTTGAGCTTACTTTCCAGACCGTGCCCAGCCGTTTTTTGATCCAATCCTTTACTTACCCTAGCCGTTTCTAACAAGAGAGCATGATGGGCGAATTCGATACCATCCGACCTTACGACGACAGTGAAGTCCCAGCGGTGCTGGCACGACTGCTCGGCGACAAGGCGTTTCTAGATATCCTCACCCACTTTCGCTTTCCGCGCTTCGCCGGCGCCCTCGGCTGGTTGCTCAAACCACTTATAGCTCATCGGCTGCGCCGAGAGTTCGCCGGGATCACTTCGGTGGCCACGTTGCAGGACAAGGTCGAGTTTTACGTCGACCACACGATCGAGCGCGCTACTGATGGCGTGACCTACACCGGCGTCGAGCAGTTCAAGTCCGGTAGCGCTTACCTGTTCCTGGCCAACCACCGGGACATCGTGATGGACCCGGCCTTCGTCAACTACGCCATCTACCACGCAGGCCTGCCGACACCGCGCATCGCCATTGGCGACAACCTGTTGCAAAAGCCTTTCGTCAGCGACCTGATGCGCCTGAACAAGAGCTTTATCGTGCACCGTTCCATCAGCGGTCGCCGCGAGAAGATGGCGGCCTATCAATTGCTTTCGGCCTACATCAGTCACTCGATCCTCAACGACTGCCAGTCGATCTGGATCGCCCAGGCCGAAGGCCGCGCCAAGGACGGGGATGACCGCACCGAGTCGGCGATCCTCAAGATGTTCCACATGAGCCGCAAGGACGAGCCGTTCGCCGAGGTCATTCGTTCGCTGAACCTGACCCCTGTGTCGATCAGCTACGAGTACGATCCGTGCGATCAGGCCAAGGCCCGCGAACTGTATGTCCGCGCGACCACCGGCACGTACAGCAAGGTGCCGGGCGAGGACGATGCCAGCATCGCAAAAGGAATCACCGGCTATAAAGGCCGCGTGCATGTGAATTTCGCCGCGCCGATCACCGAGCGTTTCGAAGATACCAAGCAACTGGCGATCGAAATGGACCGACAGATTCTCGGTGGCTATCGATTATTCCCGGTGCA
Organism: Pseudomonas sp. F220; assembly: GCF_057813935.1. NCBI lineage: Bacteria > Pseudomonadati > Pseudomonadota > Gammaproteobacteria > Pseudomonadales > Pseudomonadaceae > Pseudomonas > Pseudomonas sp. F220. The sequence continues at coordinate 93,345 of NZ_JBVASJ010000015.1, read as the reverse complement.
CTACCTCGCTTACGCGCAATGGAGCGACGCCGACCGGAAATTGCCGGTGCCGCCCGCCGCCGATATGTTCGCGGCCGAGGAGTTGGCCAAAGCCCAGGATGAATGGCAACGCCGCCTGGATGCCTGCCCGGCGGAGCACCGTCCGTTTCTGGTGCTGCAATACGCAATGCCGGTGCGCAATCAGTATCGGGTCAAGGCGGGGCTGTCGCTGTAAGGCTATGACTGAATACGACAACGGCGCCCTTGGGCGCCGTTTTTGTTTCTGGAGCGGGCGACCAACGTAGCAGTTGCCGAAGGCTACGTTCGGCAACTGCTACGGGGTTTAGCCGCCACTTAGACCCGGGTGCTGATCCACGATACCAGCAGCGCCAACGCCAGACAGGCGAAACCAAAGCAGTAGTAAAGCCGGTTCATGCGCATGCTCGCAACGTCCAGCAGCACCACCGGTTGGTCGAGCCTGCGGCTCTGGCTTTGCGCTTCCATACTGGCCAAAACGCGTTGCTCACGACGACGAGTCGTATGCAGTACCCATCCGCCCGGACAGGCAAGCAACAGGGCGAGGACATTGATCAGTTTGGCGGGGTGGGCATTGAACATGGACCAGATCAGTTGCAGCGACATCATGAACCTCGAGTAAAACATGCCATAGGGGTCGTCGAACAAGCACCCGCGGCGCGGATTCTACCGAAAGCCCTGACGCATGCCCCGCCCTTTTCGACCAAATAACGAGCCATCCGCCGATTAATTTACGCGGTCACGCATTCGTCATCTAAACACGCCAGTCTGTTGCCCCTAAATACCGACACGGAGCTTGTCATGCTGCACGCAGAAAACCAGGATCGTCTTTATCTGATTTCCCCCAGCGATGAGCAGCAAGCGCTGGTCGGCAGTCTGGCCTTCAACGTCCAGGACCGCCATTGGCTGGTGTATTGCGCCCTTGGCGGCCATCAACATGCTGATCTGCCGGAAACCGACTTGCTGACCGGAGTGAGCATGCTCGACTTTTATGTCGAAGCGGCCTGAATTCAAACAGACATGAAAAAGCCCGATTTCAGTGATGAAATCGGGCTTTTTCGTAGCGGGCAGATCGCCTACACGAGTCTTATTGGCTCAGGATCTGACCGACGGTCGGATCCTTGAACACTCGGGTGAGAGCATCGCTCAGGACGTCACTGACCAGTTTGGTGTTGGTTTCCTGGTTCGGTGCCATACCGAAACGCTGGTCCAGAGATGAACCATAACGGCCGCTGTAGTGACGGCTGGCGTTTGACACATCGGAGCGGAAGGTCGCGCCGATAGTCGCTTCGGTCACATACATGCCTTCTTTAGGCGACTGGTATTTCAGATCGACCAGGGTCACGGTCAACTGCGGAGCATTCATGGCATTCGGGCTTGGGGTGAACCCCAGCAGACGCACGGCGGCTTCGGCCTGGGCTTGCAGTTTGGGCACGATGTCGGCGCTGGCGACGGTGATGGCGCTGGTTTCAGGGTACAGGCCGCCGCGTGTCCCCAGGGTTGGCGACGGACGACCGTCAACCACTTTCACCACCACCGGCTGGCCCTGACCCACAGGCGCGAGCTGGGTCAAAAGTTTTGGTTGCGGGCTAAGTTGTTGCGGGCTGTTGGCGCAGCCAACCAGCGTCAAACTGGTCACAGTGATCAAACCGAACAACAGGCGTTGCAACATGCTCATCTCTCCAGAATCAGGCACAAACAGATCGCCAGTATAGCGGTGGGCAAGTGCTGCGAACTAGCGCTACGCAACACTTGCTCAAATGTCTGACCCAGACACTCAGGGCAGGTTCCTGTCACATCGTTGTCACACCCGTTACACACACGTGTCATCTCTGGCGTGCAACCTTCTACCCAGGCTTTCAAGCAGTGCAGCGTGCCGCCAATGGCTGATGGCGTGGTCGAAATCGTAGAGATCCGCCCCAACTGGCTGCATCAATCAGTGCCCGCCAGTGCCTGTATCAGCCCGCGCACTCCTCGCTCACGGCTGCAACAACTGTTGACCACCTGACCAAACGGCTAATAAAAGTCATTTAACAGGATCATTTCTCCACGTTTCTTCGCTACAATCTCCCCCCGATTATAAGGACGTCTCCTGATCGGGCCTCGCAGCATCGCTAATGCGCTTGTATTAGCTCCCCGCACCGCCCACAGAGAGCCGCCCACACAGATCGAGTGAAGCTGGCGGCGCTTGCTGTTTATCCTGCAAACCACCACTTTTCGCGAATCTGCCAGAGCTGCCATTACGCTCGGTCACTGAGATGTTTGCCCGTTTTGCCTGTCATGTACCCCATGTCGGCATTTATTCCTCGGGCCCGGTGCCAGGCTGGGTAGCCTTTTTTGAGGTTCACGTCTTCAAAAGAGCGTGAAAAAACGGGTTTTCACAACTTCACAAGAGTGTGGCGAGCAAATGAATAGTTTTGCGTCTGAAAATGCACTATTAGCGTCTACAACAGCCCAACTACACAGGACCGAGCACTCCTCAAGAACTGGAGCCTGAAGCCTGTCCACTACGGATTTGGTTGCACAAACGGACGCCTTGACCATAAGTCGAATTGCCTCCCGCGCGCTGAAATGAGTTCATATGAACCTTAGGCCCGGTTGGTAGCGTCCGTCGAAGTTGCGAAAAATTGCGAAGATTCGGACATGGCGATCCTGGCCATGGGTGACCTGGGGCTTTACTTGAAGCATGCCCCGTAACTCCTGGCAGCTATGCCGTCAATTTGGTGCTGCAGATTTTGGAGACGCGTTAAATGGCGCATAACGAAGCAGTCGACGTGGTATTGGTTGGGGCGGGCATCATGAGTGCCACCCTCGCTGTACTGCTCAAAGAACTCGACCCCGCGATCAAGCTGGAAGTCGTCGAGCTGATGGATTCGGGTGCCGCGGAGAGTTCCAACCCGTGGAACAATGCCGGTACCGGTCACGCGGGGCTGTGTGAGCTGAACTACACGCCACAGGCCGCCGACGGCACCGTCGATATCAAAAAAGCCGTGCACATCAACACCCAGTTCGAGGTGTCGAAGCAGTTTTGGTCTTATCTGACCAAAAAAAGCACGTTCGGCTCGTCAAAAACCTTCATCAGCCCGGTGCCACACCTGAGCTTCGTGCAGAGCGACAAAGGCGTTTCGTTCCTGAAAAAACGCTTTGAGCTGATGAGCAAGCATCACGCCTTCGCGGACATGGAATACACCGAAGACAAGGCGAAAATGGCTGAGTGGATGCCATTGATGATGCCAGGCCGTGCGGCTGACGAAGTCGTCGCCGCTACCCGCGTGATGAACGGTACCGACGTCAACTTCGGCAACCTGACCAATCAATTGCTCAAGCACCTGACCAGCGCACCTGATGCCCAGGTCAAGTACTGCAAGCGCGTCACCGGCCTCAAGCGTAACGGTAATGGCTGGACCGTCAGCATCAAGGACGTGAACAGCGGCAATTCCCGCGATGTAGACGCCAAATTCGTCTTCCTCGGTGCTGGCGGCGCGGCATTGCCGTTGTTGCAGGCTTCGGGCATCGAAGAAAGCAAAGGTTTTGGTGGCTTCCCGATCAGCGGCCAATGGCTGCGTTGCGACAACCCGGAAGTGGTCAAACACCACCAAGCCAAGGTGTACAGCCAGGCTGCGGTGGGTTCTCCACCGATGTCGGTACCGCACCTGGACACCCGTGTCGTCGATGGCAAGAAGTCCCTGCTGTTCGGACCTTACGCCGGCTTCACCACCAAGTTCCTCAAGCACGGCTCGTTCATGGACCTGCCGATGTCGGTTCGCGCCGGCAACATCGGCCCGATGCTGGCCGTGGCCAAAAACAACATGGACCTGACCAAGTACCTGGTCAGCGAAGTGATGCAATCGATGGAGCAACGTCTGGAATCGCTGCGTCGCTTCTACCCAGAAGCCAAGGCTGAAGACTGGCGTCTGGAAGTGGCTGGTCAGCGCGTGCAGATCATCAAGAAAGACCCGAAGAAAGGCGGCGTTCTGCAGTTCGGTACCGAACTGGTCGCAGCCCAGGACGGCTCTCTGGCCGCCCTGCTCGGCGCTTCGCCTGGTGCATCGGTCACCGTGTCGATCATGCTCGAGCTGATCGAACGTTGCTTCCCGGAAAAAACCGCGGGTGTTTGGGCGGCCAAACTCAAGGAAATCTTCCCGGCTCGGGAAAAGATCCTGGAAACTGACGCCGCGCTGTACCGCAAGATCAACACGCAGAACAACCTCAGCCTTGAACTGGTTGAGCAAAGCAGCGAGACCCAAAGCTACGCTTGAAGTCTTCGCCCATAAAAAACGCCTCGTTCTCCTTGAGAGTGGGGCGTTTTTTTTGTCACCGGCAATGCCGAAGTTTCGAGCCGCCTGCATCACGAGCAAGCTCGGTTCCTACACGCGGGCTTTTTTGATCAGTTCGATGTACTCATCCGCGTGGCGCTGATCTTCAATCAGGGCGACGAAATTTTTGCCGTGCTCGTCCTTGCCATCCAGGTCATAACCGGCTTCGATGAAGAACACCAGGAAGCGTTCGAAATCATCGATACGCAGGCCACGGTAGGCCTTGATCAGTTTGTGCAGGGACGGCGAAGTAGCGTCGAGCGGTTCGAAATCGAGGAACAATTTGATCTGCGCATCACCGATCTCATCACCAATCACCTGTTTCTTATCTTTACGCATTACCGACTCCAGCTCGCAGACTTTTCACGGGGCGGGCAGTTTACCCCCCGCCAGCCTCCTCGCTCAACGCGCGCGTACGGCCCCGGTGTGCAAGTCAGCCCAGACATGCCCGTTGGCATAGCTCAGGAACTGACAATAGACCGTGTCGTTGCGCAGTAGATCGATCACCACGCGGTATTGGGCCAGCGGGTAATACAGCGTGAGGGTCTTGGTCTTGTCATCGAACACTGGCTTTTTCAGGCTTTTGCTTTCGCCATCGAAGTTGACCAGAACCTGATTGATCGCAGCGCCCTTGTTCAGCGCTTTACCCTTCAAGCGGATCAACAACGGTGAAGTCACCGGGATCGGCTGCTGACTGGATTGGCGCTGACTACCGACCACGACCGAGTAATCGGTGATTTGCAGGAGTTGCTGAAGTTCGGGCTGTTCCTTGCGCAAAGACAGATCGTCCGGCGGTAAAAACTGCGCGTGCATCGGCGTACTCAACGCCTGGCCGGCCGCCAGAGGCAGGCCCAGAAGCAACAAGCTAGCGGCCGCGTTGCGAATCAAAAGGCTCATATAGGGTTCCGATCACGAGGCCAGACACTCTAACACGAGGCCTGATTACACCCGCTACAGACCAGGATCAATACCGCGACCTGACGATCCGGGCATACTCCAGAAGCCAACCGACTGGCTGCGAAGCTCATTTCTTACGGAGTGCCTATGTCGTTCTCTTTCCCACCGCTATTTGCAGCCTTGCGCCAAACCTGGCGCGCGGGTTACTCCTTCAAAGCCCTTCGCGGGGATATCAGCGCCGGGGTGACGGTCGGTATCATTGCCATTCCACTGGCCATGGCGCTGGCGATTGCCGTCGGCGTGGCGCCTCAGCAAGGCTTGTATACGGTGCTCGTTGCTGCGCCGTTGATTGCGCTTACCGGTGGCTCTCGCTTCAACGTTTGCGGCCCGACCGCGGCTTTCGTGGTGATTCTGCTACCCATTACCCAACAATACGGGCTTGGCGGCTTGTTGCTTTGCACGATGCTGGCCGGCGTGATTCTGATCACCCTCGGACTGATTCGCGCCGGGCGCCTGATCCAGTACATCCCTTATCCCGTCACGCTGGGCTTCACCGCCGGTATCGGCATTGTCATTGCCACGCTGCAATTGAAAGACCTGCTGGGTTTGAGTCTCAACAGCCACCCGCAACATTACGTAGAACAACTCGGTGGGCTGATTACAGCATTACCCAGCGCACACCTTGGGGACGGGTTGATTGGTCTCACCAGCCTGGCGGTGCTGATTGTCTGGCCTCGAGTTGTACCAAAAATCCCCGGGCATCTGGTCGCCTTGGCCGTCGGCGCATTGCTGGGCCTGTTGCTGGAGAAGAGCGGCCTGCCAGTGGCGACCCTTGGCGAACGTTTCAGTTATCTGGTCGATGGGGTCAGCCATGCTGGCATCCCACCGTTTCTGCCAAGTTTTGACTGGCCCTGGAACTTGCCAGGGTCTGATGGCCAACCGCTGCTGCTGTCCTATGATCTGATCCGCCAACTGATGGCCCCTGCGTTTGCCATCGCCATGCTCGGTGCCATTGAGTCGTTGCTTTGCGCTGTGGTGGCGGATGGTATGACTGGCAGTAAACACGACCCCAATGCCGAATTGCTTGGTCAGGGTCTGGGCAATTTGATCGCGCCGCTGTTCGGCGGTATCACCGCCACCGCCGCCATTGCCCGCACGGCGACCAACGTGCGTGCTGGAGCTTTTTCACCCGTAGCCGCAATCATTCACTGCGGTGTGGTGCTGGTCGCGATTCTCGTGCTCGCCCCCCTGTTCAGTTACCTGCCGATGGCGGCGTTGGCGGCGCTGTTGGTGATAGTGGCGTGGAACATGAGCGAAGCCGGGCATGTCATTCACACGCTGCGCATCGCACCACGCAGCGATGTGCTGGTTCTGCTGACCTGCCTGAGCCTGACGGTGATGTTCGATATGGTGCTGGCTGTGGCCGTCGGCCTGCTGCTGGCGGCGGGTTTGTTTATCAAGCGTATGAGCGAGCTGACCGATACCGCCGAACTACCAAGCGACTTCCATCAGGCTCTGCTCGAACTCCCCGAACAGGTTCGCTGTTATGCGATAAGCGGCCCGCTGTTCTTTGGCGCCGCCGAAAAGGCCTTTAGCGTACTGCGCAAATTCAGCCCTGAAGTCAAAGTCGTCATTGTCGAAATGAGCGCCGTCCCCATGCTGGACATGACCGCCCTGGCGGTCTTCGACACTATCCTCAAGGACTACCGCGCCGATGGCATTGGCCTGATTCTGGTGGCAACCAACCCACGCATCCGTCTCAAACTGCGCCGCGCCGGGATTCATCGGGAGCAACGCCGGCTGGTCTATGTGCAAACCCTTGAACAAGCCAGGCGTAAAAGCGAGCAATGGCTAACGTCGGATGCGCTGATTCGCTGAGCTGAGCCCTGCACTGTTCGTATACAATATCCGCTATCACGCCTGCCGGGACTCACTCAATTGCCTTTACCGAGCTTCAATGCGCCCAATCTTGGCATTGTGCCTTCCGCCTCGGAAGTCATCGCCAAACACTTACGTGAAGCGATCATCGGCGGCCATTTCGCCGAAGACGAGCCGATCCGTCAGGACGATATCGCCCGCCTGTTCAACGTCAGCAAGATCCCGGTCCGCGAGGCGCTCAAACGCCTTGAGGCGGAAGGCTTGGTGCAGTTCCAGCGCAACAAGGGCGCGGTGGTGACGAAAATTTCCGAGCCCGAGCTGGCGCAGATTTTTGAAGTCCGGGTGCTGCTGGAAGTCCAGGCTATCCGCTTGGCCGTGCCGAACATGACCGAAGCCACCTTCGCCCGCGCCGAAAGCATTTGTGCCGAGTTCATCGACGAAAACAATATCGGCCGCTGGGCCGAATTGAACTGGGCCTTGCATGCCTGCCTGTACGAACCGGCGCAGCGACCGTTTCTGATCAACTTGATCCGCTCGATTCACGACAAGGTCGAACGCTACCTGCGCATGCAGATGAGCCTCTCCGAAGGCAAGGACCGCGCTGACCACGAGCACCGCGACATCCTCGCGGCCTGTCGTGCCGGCGATGCCGACAAGGCTGCCGAACTGATCGAGCAGCACATCATCGGCGTCTGCCGCACGCTTTATGAGCATCTGCCGAATGCACCGGCCCGCACCTGAAGACTGTGCCGATTTCGTCATCGTCACCGACTAAATCCCTCAAGCCGTAAGCCGCCCTCAAAGGCCAGTCTTGCACAGACATTTCCTGTGCAAGGTGGCGCCTCTCATGAAACGCATCCATGTCCTCGACTCCCACACCGGCGGTGAACCGACTCGCCTGGTGATCGACGGCTTCCCGGAGCTTGGTAACGGCTCCATGGCCGAGCGCAAGCAACGTCTGGCCGAGCAGTATGATGACTGGCGCGCCGCCACGGTGCTGGAACCGCGCGGCAGCGACGTGCTGGTCGGCGCCCTGCTCTGCGAACCTCAGGACCCGAGCGCCTGCGCCGGGGTAATTTTTTTCAACAACAGCGGCTACCTCGGCATGTGCGGCCACGGCACCATCGGCCTGGTGGCGTCACTGGCTTATCTCAAACGCATTGAGCCCGGCGTGCACCGGATCGAAACTCCGGTCGGCACGGTCGAGGCAACCTTGCATGAGGACCGCTCGGTCAGCGTGCGCAACGTTCCGGCCTATCGCTACCGCAAAGCCGTGCAGCTGAACCTGCCGAGCTATGGCACGGTCAGCGGTGACATCGCTTGGGGCGGCAACTGGTTCTTCCTGATCGCCGAGCACGGCCAACGCATCGCCAGTGACAATCTCGACGCCCTGACCGCCTACACCTGGGCGGTCCGCGAAGCCCTGGAAAACCAGGGTATTCGCGGCGAGGATGGTGGTGAGATCGATCATATCGAGCTGTTCGCCGACGACCCGCAGGCCGATAGCCGCAACTTTGTCCTTTGCCCCGGCAAAGCCTACGACCGCTCTCCCTGCGGTACCGGCACCAGTGCCAAACTGGCTTGCCTGGCGGCAGACGGCACGTTGCAACCGGGCGAAATCTGGCGCCAGGCCAGCGTCATCGGCAGCCAGTTCGAGGCCAGTTACGAGCGCCTCGATGAACTGAGGATCATCCCGACCATTCGCGGCCGTGCTCACATGAGCGGCGAGAACCACTTGTTGCTGGAAGAGGACGACCCGTTCGCCTGGGGCATTCGCCCATGAATGCTGACGTCATCGTCATCGGCGCCGGCATTGTCGGCAGCGCCTGTGCCCATGAACTGGCACAACGCGGTCTCGACGTGTTGGTGCTCGACAGCCAGCGCGGCGGCGCCACAGCGGTCGGCATGGGCCATTTGGTGGTGATGGATGACAACCCGGCAGAGTTGGCCCTGAGCCGTTACTCCATTGACCTGTGGCGCCAATGGGCACCACAGCTGGACGCCGGTTGTGCCTACAGCAATTGCGGCACGCTGTGGCTGGCGGCCAATGAGCAGGAATTGGCCGCCGCCGAGATTAAACATCAGGCTCTCAGCGCTCAAGACATCGCCTGCCAGATGCTCGACAGCCGGGCGCTGTACAACGCCGAGCCGATATTGCGTCCAGGCTTGAGCGGCGCGTTGAAGGTCAGCGGCGACAGCATTCTCTACGCGCCGAATGCCGCGCAATGGCTGCTGACTCAAGGAGCCAATCGGATCACACGTCGCATTGCCGAAGTGGCCGAGGTCTACGGCAATCAGCTGCGCTTGACCACGGGCGAACGCCTGCACGCCGAAGCCGTGGTGCTGGCCAACGGGATTCAGGCCACCGACCTTTGTCCAGAACTGCCGATCCGCCCAAAGAAGGGCCACCTGCTGATCACCGACCGTTATCCCGGCAAGATCCATCATCAACTGGTAGAGCTGGGGTATGTCACCAGCGCCCACGCCAGTGAGGGCACCTCGGTTGCGTTCAACGCTCAACCGCGGCCCACTGGGCAGATTTTTCTTGGCTCCTCCCGACAGTTCGATACCACCGATCTGCAGGTCGAAGGCGACGTGCTGGCGCGCATGTTGCGCCGAGCCCTCGACTATCTGCCGGAGTTGGCCGGGATGAACGCCATTCGCAGCTGGACCGGCCTGCGCGCAGCGACGCCCGACGGTCTGCCCATGCTCGGCGAACACCCGCAGCAGCCTGGTCTGTGGCTGGCGGTCGGCCATGAAGGTCTGGGCGTCACCACCGCCCCCGGCAGCGCGCACCTGCTGGCGGCGCAGCTGTGCAAAAGCGCTGCGGCTATCGACCCGACCCCGTATCTGCCGGGACGGTTTTTATGCACAGGTTCTTATCCACAGCACAGGGGCTGCGCCCATGATTGAACCCTGCATCATTGAACTTAGGCTCGATGGCCTGCCGGTTTCGGTCGAAATGGGCAGCACTGTCGCTGCCGCGCTTTATCTGGGTGGCGATGGCAGCAGCCGAACCTCGGTCAGCGGCCAGCGCCGCGCGCCGTTTTGCGGAATGGGTGTGTGCCAGGAATGTCGAGTGATGATCGACGGCCAGCGCCGTCTCGCCTGCCAGACAGTGTGCCGCAACGGTATGTGCGTGGAGACCCGGGCATGAAGGTTGATCTGCTGATCATCGGCGCCGGACCGGCCGGTATGGCCGCGGCACTGGCGGCAGCCCCCAGTGGTGCACGCATCGTCATCATTGATGACAACCCGGCGCCCGGCGGGCAGATCTGGCGCGATGGGGTAAAAGCGCAGTTGCCGGCCAATGCACGACGTCATCGGCAAGCACTGGCGGCAGCGAGCAATGTGCAAGTGTTCAACTCGACACGGGTGGTGGCGATTGCCGGCCCAAAACAGCTGTTGCTGGAAGACCCTGAGCACGGCTGGCGCATTCATTACCAGAAACTGATTCTCTGCACCGGCGCCCGCGAACTGTTGCTGCCGTTTCCCGGCTGGACCTTGCCCGGCGTCACCGGCGTCGGAGGCCTGCAAGCCTTGATCAAAGGCGGGATGCCGGTGGCTGGAGAACGCCTGGTGATTGCCGGCAGCGGTCCGCTGTTACTGGCCAGCGCCGCCACCGCGAAAAAGGCCGGTGCCCGGCTGCTGCAGGTCGCCGAGCAAGCACCCTTGCGCGCCGTTGCCGGGTTCGCCCTACATCTGCCGAAGTGGCCAGGCAAACTGCTGCAAGCGGCTCAGCTGTTTGATCATCATTACCATTGCGACAGCCATGTGCTGGCCGCCCTAGGCGAGGAACGCGTTGAAGCGGTCAGGCTGAAACGTAATGGTCGGGTGCTGGAAATTGCGTGTGATCGATTGGCCTGCGGCTTCGGCTTGATCCCCAATACTCAACTTGCCCAAGCGCTGGGCTGTGACGTGAAGGGCCAGGCCATCGCCGTCGACCCAACCCAGGCCACCAGCCTGGCCGAGCACTTTGCCGCCGGCGAATGCACCGGCTTCGGCGGCAGTGAGCTGGCGTTGGTGGAAGGTGCCATCGCCGGTTTGAATGCGATCGGCGAAACCCAAAAAGCCCGCGCCCTTTGGTCTCAACGTCAACGCTGGCAGACGTTTGCCGATCGGTTGAACAACGCCTTCGCCTTGCGCGATGAACTCAAACACCTGGCTGAACCTGACACCCTGATTTGTCGTTGTGAAGATGTAGCGTTTTCCGCGCTCAAGGATTGCACAGGCTGGAACCAGGCCAAACTCCGCAGTCGGTGCGGCATGGGCGCCTGTCAGGGACGGATCTGCGGCGCGGTAACGGGCTTTCTGTTCGACTGGCCGACACCCGTGCCACGGCCGCCATTTTCTCCAACGCGGATCGACACATTGCTGCAACTCGCCGACAGCGCCGAGCTTCCCAAGCCCGATCCGCTCACCGTAGAGTAAGGCCCTCCATCACCAGGGCCGCTACTTGATGACGTTCCCCCTGTCGCTGCCCTCCCCGCGCGATCTGCCCGAGTTACTCGGCAGTCTGCAATTGATCGTGCCGCTGCTCGATGCCATGCCCGGTGTGGTGTTCTTCATCAAGGACACCGCTGCGCGCTACGTGCTGATCAATCAAACCCTGGCCCAGCGCTGCGGTGTCAGGGACGGACGCCAGTTGCTCGGCAAGACTGCCGAACAGGTATTCCCATCGCGCTTTGGCCCGCACTACACCGAACAGGATCGCCGGGTCTTGAGCGACGGTAGCCAGCTCAGTGATCAGCTTGAACTGCATCTCTACCCCGGCCGCGAGCCCGGTTGGTGCCTGACCCATAAGCTGGCGCTTCACAATGCCCAAGGCACCATCATCGGCATGGCCGGGATTTCCTACGACCTGCTGGCGCCACAGTCCAATCACCCGGCCTACCAAAAACTCGCTGCTGTCGACGGGCACATCCGCGAGCACTATGCGCAGCACATCGCGTTGAGCGATTTGACCGCCCTCACCGGGTTTTCCGTGGCGCAACTGGAACGGCACTGCAAACGCATCTTCCAGTTAACGCCCCGGCAGATGATCCACAAAGCCCGGCTGGGCGCCGCCTCACAATTGCTGTCGGGCAACCTGCCGATCACCGAGATCGCCCTGCGATGCGGTTACACCGACCACAGCGCTTTCAGCCGCCAGTTCAAGGCACTCACCGGCCTTTCTCCAACGCAGTACCGCGACAACCACCGTTGACTGTTACCCGTTACGGAGCACCCCGATCAAACCTGCTCCCTTTTGTGACATGAGTCACCGCATCGTCCTGACCGCTCACCGATTGCCTGCCCGAGCTCGGTAATCCCCTCCTTTCTCTGTCGCCGTCTGCTTCGGGCCTCGTAGCCACACCAGGGTTCGGCTTTGGATGTGCGCTGCGGTTTTGGCACATGCAGTGCATATAAAATATCGTATACGAAATTCTAAATACGTATTTGATAAGAACTGCCCACTGCTCGACACCATCCGACAACGAGGCCCCTTATGAAAAACCCTGCATCCGCCGTCATTTTCACCGCCGTTCTGAGCACTGCGTTCATTGGTCAGGCCCAGGCCGACAAACTCGATGACATCATCGAGTCCGGCAGCCTGCGTTGCGCCGTCACCCTCGACTTCCCGCCGATGGGGTTCCGCGATGAGAAGAACACTCCGGCCGGGTTCGACGTCGACTACTGCAATGACTTGGCAAAAACCCTCGGGGTTAAAGCCGAGATCGTCGAAACGCCTTTCCCTGACCGCATTCCAGCGCTGGTTTCGGGCCGCGCCGATGTGATTGTGGCGTCCACCTCCGACACCTTGGAACGGGCCAAGACCGTGGGCATGACCATTCCCTACTTTGCCTTTCAGATGGTGGTGCTGACCCGCACCGATTCAGGGATCAAAACCTACGACGACCTCAAGGGCCATTCCGTCGGCGGTCCCGCCGGTACGTTCGAAGCGATCTCGCTGGAAAACGATGTGAAAAAATGGGCCAACGGCAAAGGCGCCTTTCATGCGTATCAATCGTTGGCCGATGCCGTACTCGCCTTGAGTCAGGGACAGATCGACGCCACCACGGTGACCTCCACCGTCGCCGCATCGCTGATCAAGTCCGGCAAGTACAAGAACCTCAGCATCGCCGGTACCGCACCGTATGACATCGATTACGTGTCCCTGGGTGCCAAGCGCAACGAGTACGGTCTGCTCAACTACCTGAACCTGTTTGTGAATCATCAGGTGCGCTCCGGGCGCTACCAGGCGTTGTTCGCGCAGTGGGTCGGCGGGACCGCGCCGGAGCTGACGGCCAATGGGGTGTATCGCTAAGCATCGAATACCTGTGGGTATTGGGTTTGTCCTCGTGTAGGAGCGAGCTTGCTCGCGATGGACTCATGGGCGGCGCGTCGATTCAGAGAATACGCGTCATCGTTAACGCCCATCGCGAGCAAGCTCGCGCCTACATAGGGACCTCATTTCTTTAACTGACAACACCCAAACCAGTTGAAACCCAAGGAACTCCTTTGATGTTCGACTACACCTTCCATTGGCGCGCGGCTTTTCAGGCGTTGCCGGACATGCTCGACGGCGCCAGGGTTACCCTGGAAATCGCTGTGCTGTCGATGCTCGCCGGCACCCTGATCGCGATGTTCCTCGCCCTCGGCCAACAGTCCGACAGGCGCTTGTTCCGCACGATTGCCGCCAGCTGGGTATCGATAGCGCGCAACACCCCGGCGCTGTTCCAGGTCTACATCCTGTATTTCGGCCTTGGTGCCTTTGGCATTCATATGGGCTCATGGCTGGCGCTGTTGATCGGTATCACGTTCAACAATGCCGGCTATCTGGCGGAAACCTTTCGCGGCGGCCTCAACGCGGTACCCGACACCCAACTGCGCTCCGCTCGCTCCCTGGGCATGAGTGCGCCGCAAGCCTATCGCCTGGTGGTACTGCCGCAGCTGTTGCGCGTGGTGTTTTACCCGCTGACCAATCAAATGGTCTGGGCGCTGCTGATGACCTCGCTTGGGGTGGTGGTCGGTCTGACCAGCGACCTCACCGGGGTCACCCAGGCGCTAAACGTGAAGACGTTCCGTACGTTCGAGTTCTTCGCCATCGCCGCCGTTCTCTACTTCGTCCTGGCCAAACTGGTGGTGCTGATCGCCCGCCTGCTGGCTTGGCGTTTGTTCCGGTACTGAGGAGCCCACCATGTACACATCGAGTTTGACCTGGGGCGACTTTCAGTACCTGCTGCAAGGTGCTGGCACCACGCTTCTGCTGACGTTCTGGGCCATGTTTATCGGCACACTGTTGGGCGTTGTTTGCGGTTTGTTTCGTGCCCTGTTGCCGCGTCTGAGCCTGCCGCTGGCGTGGGTGCTGGACGTGTTTCGCAGCGTGCCGTTGCTGATCCAGTTCGTTCTGCTCAACTCGTTCAAGTCCATCATCGGCCTGAACTGGAGCGCCTTCACCGTAGCCTGCGTGATCCTCGGCACCTACGCCACTGCCTACTGCGCGGAGATCGTCCGTGGCGGTGTGCTCTCGGTGCCGTCGACCACCCGCCGCGCCGCCCGCTCGCTGGGCATGAGCCACACCCAGGACTTGCTGCATATCGTCCTGCCGATGGCGACCCGGGTGGCGTTTCCCGGCTGGATCAACCTCACCCTGGCGGTCATGAAAGACACCTCGCTGGTGCTCTGGATTGGCATCGTCGAACTGTTGCGCGCCTCGCAAACCATTGTCACCCGGCTGCAGGAGCCGCTGTTCGTGCTCGCCCTGGCCGGCCTTATCTACTACGTCATGAGCCTGGTGATCGCCCGTCTGGGTGCGCGGCTCGAACAGAGGTGGCAGGAAAATGATTGAGATCGAGAACGTCCATAAGTCCTTCGGCAATCTGGCAGTGGTCAAGGGCGTCGACCTGACCGTGAACAAAGGCGAAGTGGTGTCGATCATCGGCGGCTCGGGCTCGGGCAAGTCGACCCTGCTGATGTGCATCAATGGCCTGGAAGCTATTCAGGGCGGGCAGATTCGCGTCGACGGCACACCGGTGCATGCCACCGGGACCGACCTGAACAAATTGCGCCAGAAGATCGGCATCGTCTTCCAGCAATGGAACGCGTTCCCGCACCTGACGGTGATGGAAAACGTCATGCTCGCGCCGCGCAAAGTCCTTGGCAAAAGCCGTCAGGAAGCCGAAGAGATCGCTGTGCGCCAACTCACTCACGTCGGCCTCGGCGACAAGCTCAAGGTCTTCCCGAGCAAGCTCTCAGGCGGCCAGCAACAACGCATGGCGATTGCCCGGGCGCTGGCCATGTCGCCGGACTACATGCTCTTCGACGAAGCCACCTCGGCCCTCGACCCACAACTGGTGGGCGAGGTGCTGGACACCATGCGCCTGCTGGCCGAGGAAGGCATGACCATGGTGCTGGTGACCCACGAGATTCGCTTCGCCCGGGACGTCTCGGACCGTGTGGCGTTTTTCCGCGACGGCAAGATCCATGAGATCGGCCATCCGGATCAGGTAATCGGCCAGCCACAACGGCCGGAAACCGCCGACTTTCTCAAGTCAGTTCTGTAATCCACAGCCCATCCAGAGGAGACCAGCATGCGCTCAAGCAAGATCATTCATGTGGTGAGTTGCCACGCCGAAGGTGAAGTCGGCGACGTGATCGTCGGCGGTGTCGCACCACCGCCCGGTGCCACCCTGTGGGAGCAATCACGCTGGATTGCCCAAGACCAGACCCTGCGCAATTTCGTCCTCAACGAACCGCGCGGTGGTGTGTTCCGCCACGTCAATCTGCTGGTGCCGGCCAAAGACCCTCGGGCCGACATGGCCTGGATCATCATGGAACCGGCGGACACACCACCGATGTCCGGCTCCAACTCCCTGTGCGTGGCCACGGTGTTGCTCGACAGCGGGATCTTGCCGATGACCGAGCCCGTGACCCGGCTGGTGCTGGAGGCGCCCGGCGGGCTGATAGAAGTCACTGCCCAATGCCGTGACGGCAAGGCCGAGCGGGTCGAAGTGCGCAATGTGGTGTCATTTGCCGACAAGCTCGACGCCTGGATCGAGGTCCCGGGGCTGGGCTCAGTGCAGGTCGATACCGCGTATGGCGGCGACAGCTTCGCCATTGTCGACGCTCAGCGTCTGGGCTTCTCGCTGACCGCCGATGAAGCCGCGGATCTGGTGGCGACAGGACTGAAGATTACCCAGGCCGCTAACGAACAACTGGGCTTCGTCCATCCGCTGAATCCGGAGTGGCAGCACATCTCTTTCTGCCAGATCGCCGCACCGGTCAATCGTGCTAATGGCGTGGCCAACGCTGCCAACGCGGTAGTCATTCGTCCCGGCAAGATTGATCGCTCGCCCTGCGGCACCGGTTGTTCGGCGCGCATGGCGGTGTTGCATGCCAAAGGCCAACTGGCGGTGGGCGAAGCTTTTATCGGGCGCTCGATCATTGGCTCCGAGTTCCATTGCCGAATCGACGCCACTACCGAAATTGCCGGGCGCCCGGCGATTGTCCCTTGCCTGTCCGGGCGCGCCTGGATCACCGGCATTCACCAGCACCTGCTTGACCCAAGTGACCCTTGGCCCAGCGGTTATCGACTGTCCGATACCTGGCCGGTCGAACTGAACATCTGAAGCACGCTAATCTGAAAAAGACTTTTGAACTCCACGGCACTTTCAGTGCTCAACGAAAACGTATACGAAATACTATAATTCCATCAGCGGAGGCAACATGAGCAAGCACGTTAACTGGAGCGGTGTTTTCCCTGCGGTCACGACCCAATTCAACAGTGACTTTTCCATCGACTACGAGGGCACGCACAAGGTCATCAGCGGCCTGGTTCGCGACGGTGTTTCAGGTCTGGTGATCTGCGGTACCGTCGGAGAAAACACCTCGCTGAGTACCGAAGAAAAAATCAGCCTGGTAGAACTCGCCAAGGACGCCGCGGCCGGCCGGGTGCCGGTGATCTCCGGTGTCGCCGAGTTCACCAGCGCCAACGCCAGCAAAGTCGCCAAGGAAATCCAGCGGGTCGGTGCCGACGGCATCATGCTCATGCCGGCGCTGGTCTACTCCTCAAAACCCTTCGAGACCGCCGCGCACTTTCGCAGCGTGGCCGCCAGCATTGACCTGCCAGTGATGGTCTACAACAACCCACCGATCTATAAGAATGACGTCACGCCGGACATCCTGATTTCGCTGGCCGACTGCGACAACGTCGTCTGCTTCAAGGACTCCTCGGGCGATACCCGGCGCTTTATCGATGTGCGCAACGAGGTCGGCGACCGCTTCGTGCTGTTCGCCGGGCTCGATGACGTGGTACTCGAAAGCATCGCCGTCGGCGCGGTGGGTTGGGTTTCCGGGATGTCCAACGCGTTCCCGAAAGAAGGCGAAACGCTGTTCCGCCTGGCCCGCGACGGCCGCTTCAAGGAAGCCATGCCGATCTACGAATGGTTCATGCCACTGCTGCACCTCGATGCCCGTCCAGACCTGGTGCAGTGCATCAAGCTCTGCGAAGAGCTGATGGGCCGTGGCTCGGCGCTGACTCGTCCGCCACGCCTGGGTTTGCTCGACCACGAGCGCAGTGAAGTCGAAGCACTGATCAAGACCGCCCTCGCCAATCGCCCAACACTGCCGGACGTTGGTCTGTAAGACGCCACCTGTGGGAGCGGGCTTGCCCCAATGTAGGAGCGAGCTTGCTCGCGATGGGCGTTAACGATGACGCGTGTTTGCTGGATAAATGCGTCGCCCTCAGATCCATCGCGAGCAAGCTCGCTCCTACATAGCATTGGGGCTTGCCCGCGAAGCTGACACCGAGGTTTTTCAGGCATTGCGTGTCATCGTTTTTCGCGGGCAAGCCACGCTCCCACAGGTTCTGCGTCTTAGCTTACCGACATCCGTCCTGACTGCCGCGCTCTTCACCGGGCGCGGCCCCGCCGAGATTTTTTTCTTATGTTTATCATCACCGGCCACAACTTCATCGGCTTCGGTCGCAGCGCCCTGGGCGATCAGCACCTGCAAAGCATTGATGCCAGTAGCGGCGAGGCGCTGCCCTATTGCTTCAGCCAGGCCAACGCGGAAGAAGTCGACAACGCTGCGCAATTCGCCGCCAAAGCCTACCCGAGCTATCGCAACCTGCGGGCCACCGCTCGCGCCGGGTTTCTTGAAACCATCGCCGAGGAAATCGATGCACTGGGCGATGACTTTATCGCCATCGTCTGCCGTGAGACCGCCCTGCCCGCCGCCCGTATTCAGGGTGAGCGAGCGCGCACCAGCGGCCAGTTGCGCTTGTTTGCACAGGTTTTGCGCCGGGGTGATTTCCTCGGTGCACGCATCGACCGCGCGCTGCCTGAGCGTCAGCCGCTGCCTCGCGTCGACCTGCGCCAATGGCGCATCGGTCTCGGGCCGGTTGCGGTGTTTGGCGCCAGCAACTTTCCGCTGGCGTTTTCCACTGCCGGCGGTGATACCGCTTCGGCCCTCGCCGCCGGTTGCCCGGTGGTGTTCAAGGCCCACAGTGGGCATATGGCGACCGCCGACTCTGTCGCCTCGGCAATCATCCGCGCCGCCCGACGTTGCGGCATGCCCGAAGGCGTGTTCAACATGATCTATGGGGCTGGCGTTGGCGAGGCGCTGGTCAAGCACCCGGCGATCCAGGCGGTCGGCTTCACCGGGTCTTTGAAGGGTGGCCGCGCACTGTGCGACATGGCTGCAGCCAGACCACAGCCAATCCCGGTATTTGCCGAAATGTCGAGCATCAATCCGGTGCTGGTGCTGCCGGCGGCCCTGCACGCACGGGGTGAAACGATCGCCAGTGAGCTCAGTGCGTCGATCGTGCAGGGCTGCGGCCAGTTCTGTACCAATCCGGGGCTGATTATCGGCCTGCGTTCGGCAGCGTTCAGCACCTTCGTCGAACAGCTCACCGCGCACATGCGCGAAAAGCCGCCACAAACCATGCTCAACAGCGGCACGCTGCGCAGCTATGAGCAAGGCCTGCAACGCTTGCTGCAGCATCCACGGGTCAGCCGGCTGAGCGGTGAAAACCCGCAAGGTAACCAGGCCCGCCCACAGCTGTTCAAAGCCGATGTCAGCCTCTTGCTCGAGGGTGATGAATTGCTACAGGAGGAAGTCTTCGGACCCGCCAGTATCTTGATCGAGGTGGCCGATGAGACTGAGCTGAAACAGGCGCTTCACGCACTGCACGGACAATTGACTGCCACCCTGATCGCCGAACCGGCGGACCTGGAGTTGTGCTCAAGCCTGCTGCCGATCCTCGAACAAAAAGCCGGACGCCTGTTGCTCAATGGCTACCCGACCGGTGTTGAAGTCTGCGATGCCCTGGTTCACGGCGGCCCGTACCCGGCCACCTCGGACGCGCGCGGGACGTCGGTCGGTAGCCTGGCGATCGATCGGTTCTTGCGGCCAGTGTGCTATCAGAACTGTCCGGACGAGTTACTGCCGGATGCACTGAAAAACGCCAATCCGCTGGGAATTTTGCGCTTGGTGGATGGCGTGAATACGCGGGAAGGGTTAGGTATGTGACAGTTAATACGTCTCCAAGGCGAGCATAAAACCTGTGGCGAGGGAGCTTGCCCCAATGCCAGTCAGTTAGGGCGACGACGCGGTCCGTAGCAGCCTTCGCCAGCTGCTACGGGGAATACGCGAAGCCAGAAATGCCTTAGCTGACCGGAATCCGGCTTTGCCCCAACCCGCAGTCAATCAAACTGCGCGCGCATCCAGGCCTGATACTCGGCCACACCCGCCTCACCTTCGCGGGGCGCCCAGTCAGCGTATTCGCCGTCACCCACTGGTCGGTAAGGCCCGGCCTTGCATTCGAACATCAGCGTATCAGCCTCCAGCACCACAAAACTGTGGAACACTCCCGGCGGCAGGTCGACACCCAGGCAATCGCCGCCCGCCTGCATGACACGCTTGCTCAGCAGTTCGCCCGAGTCGCTGAACACCAGCAAACCAAGGCAGCCTTTGAGCACCAGGACGGTTTCGGCTTTATCGATACTCAGGTGCCGGTGCGGCGGGACGTAAGTACTCGGCTGCATCCCAACGGCCATGCGGTGACAGGGCTCATCCATCTGGTGGAAGTTGTGATGATGGCGGCCGCGTGGGCTGGCCACGGCTTTTTCCGCCAGTTCGGCGAACAATGACTGATCGAAAAAAACGGGCGTCGTCATGTTTTACATGCCTTTGACGGCGTAGATACCCGCAGCGTTGCGCCAGTAGCCTTTGTAGTCCATGCCGTAACCGAAGATGTAGCGGTCGATGCACGGCAGGCCGACGAAGTCTGCTTTCAGATCAGGGCGAGCCTTGCGGTCGTGATCCTTGTCTATCAGCACGGCGGTATGCACCGCGCGAGCGCCGGCGTGTTTGCAGAAGTCGATGATGGCGCCCAGGGTATGACCTTCATCGAGGATATCGTCGATGATCAGTACGTCACGGTCGATGAACGATACTTCTGGCTTGGCTTTCCAAAACAGATCGCCGCCGCTGGTTTCGTTGCGGTAGCGGGTCGCGTGCAGGTAGGACGCTTCCAGTGGGAAATTCAGATGGGTCAGCAGTTTGCCGGTAAAAATCAGACCACCGTTCATCACACAGAAAACCACTGGATTGCTCTCAGCGAGTTTTTCGTTGATTTGCGCACCGACACGGGCGATGGCCGCCTCGACTTCAGCTTCGGTGTACAGGCAGTCAGCCTCTCGCATGATTTGACGGATATGCTCGAGATCAGCGGACATGGCGCTCTCCAAGGGGTTGGCTGTTTCGGAAAAGCGGGCAAAGGTACGCATCCAGCGGAGTCAGATCAAGCGTTTCTGGACTAACGTACAGCATGTCTATAGGACAACACCCTCGGATAGATTAATCTAGGCCGCTTTTTTTGCCCGCCGCCGGAGCCTTTCCCCATGCCCACCCGTGAGATCCGCCATCCGCTGATCCGCCACAAGCTCGGCCTTATGCGCCGCGCTGACATTAGCACGAAGAACTTCCGTGAGCTCGCTCAGGAAGTCGGTGCCCTGCTCACCTACGAGGCGACCAAAGACCTGCCGCTCGAGAGTTACGAAATCGAGGGCTGGTGCGGCACCGTTCAAGTCGAAAAAATCGCCGGTAAGAAAATTACCGTGGTGCCGATCCTGCGCGCCGGTATCGGCATGCTCGAAGGTGTCCTCAGTCTGATCCCGGGCGCCAAGGTCAGCGCCGTAGGTGTGGCTCGCAACGAGGAAACCCTCGAAGCGCATACCTATCTGGAAAAACTGGTTCCGGAAATCGACGAACGCCTGGCCATGATCATCGACCCGATGCTCGCCACCGGCGGTTCGATGGTCGCGACCATCGACTTGCTGAAAAAGGCCGGCTGCAAAGATATCCGCGCCATGGTCCTGGTCGCCGCCCCCGAAGGTATTGCCGCAGTAGAGAAGGCTCACCCCGACGTGACCATCTACACCGCGTCCATCGATGAGCGTCTGAACGAGCACGGCTACATCATTCCGGGCCTGGGTGATGCCGGCGACAAGATTTTCGGTACCAAGCAGAAGGACGCTTGATGATGCAGGACGAGTTCAACGACCCGCTCTGGCGCACGATTCTATCGGGCGCACAGATGTTGTTCGTGGCGTTTGGCGCGTTGGTGTTGATGCCCCTGATTACCGGCCTCGACCCCAACGTCGCGCTGTTCACGGCGGGCCTGGGGACTCTGCTGTTTCAGGTGGTCACCAGGCGTCAGGTGCCGGTGTTCCTGGCTTCGAGCTTTGCCTTCATCACCCCGATCATTCTCGCCAAGGGCCAATTCGGCCTCGCCGCGACCATGGGCGGGGTGATGGCGGCAGGTTTCGTTTATACCTTTCTGGGCGTTGCGGTGAAGATCAAGGGCACCGGTTTTATCGACCGACTGTTGCCGCCCGTGGTGATCGGCCCGGTGATTATTTCCATCGGCTTGGCCATGGCGCCGATTGCCGCCAACATGGCGATGGGCAAGGCCGGTGACGGGACCGAGCTGATCCACTACCAGACGGCGATGATGATTTCGATGCCGGCGCTGTTGACCACGTTGATCGTGGCGGTGTTCGGCAAGGGGATCTTCCGCCTGGTGCCGATCATTTCCGGTGTACTGGTGGGGTTCGCCATGGCGTTCTACTTCGGCGTGGTCGATACCGCGAAGATTGCCGCAGCGCCGTGGTTCGCATTGCCGCACTTCACCGCACCCGAGTTCAACTGGCAGGCGATTCTGTTTATCGTTCCGGTCGCACTGGCGCCCGCCATTGAGCATATCGGTGGGGTTATCGCGGTTGGTAGTGTCACGGGCCGTGATTACCTGAAAAAGCCCGGCCTGCATCGCACCCTGTTCGGTGATGGCATCGCCACCACCGCTGCCGGGCTGCTCGGTGGCCCGCCCAACACCACCTATGCAGAGGTCACCGGCGCGGTGATGCTGACCAAGAACTACAACCCGAAAATCATGACCTGGGCTGCGATCTTCGCCATCAGCCTGGCGTTTATCGGCAAGTTCGGCGCGCTGTTGCAGAGCATTCCAGTGCCGGTGATGGGCGGGATTCTCTGCCTGTTGTTCGGCTCGATCGCCGCAGTGGGGATGAACACAATGATTCGCCACAAAATCGATCTGGGCGAAGCGCGCAATCTGGTGATTGTGTCGGTGACGCTGGTGTTCGGGATTGGCGGCGTGCTGGTCGGTACCGGGACAGGCCCCGATGACTTTGGGCTCAAAGGCATCGCCTTGTGCGCCGTGGTAGCGATTGCGCTGAACCTGATCCTGCCGGGTAACGATAGCTGGAAGCACAAGAAGGCGAATGAGCCGTTGCTTTGATGGGATGAAGACTTGAAGGTTTTTATCGCCAGTTAAATTGCCATCGCGAGCAAGCTCGCTCCTACAGTCGATCACACCATGCTGATCTGGCAAAGAACCACTGTAGGAAGAGCCGGGCGACGTTCGCTTGCTCGCGATTGGTTCTTGAATCCTACAACGCCAACGGCGCCCGTTCGCACAGCGTACTCAACGCATGCGCCCACTCAGGGTTGTCATTCAGACACGGCACCAGCACCAGCTCCTCACCGCCCGCTTCGCGGAACTGTTCTCGCCCGCGATCACCAATTTCTTCCAGCGTCTCGATGCAATCGGCGACAAACGCCGGGCACATCACCAGAATCTTCTTTACGCCTTGCTGTGCCAGCACCTCAAGACGTGCTTCGGTGTAAGGTTCGATCCATTTGGCGCGGCCCAGTCGCGACTGGAACGACACCGACCACTTACCCTCCGATAACCCCATGCGTTCTGCAAAGGCCGCCGCTGTGCGCAAGCACTGGCCGCGATAACAGGTCGCCACGACGCCCGGCGGCGCATCACGGCAACAATCACCCCCACCGTCCAAACAATGACCCGGATTGAGCTTCTTCAAGTGCCGCTCCGGTAGCCCATGAAAACTCAGCAGCAAATGATCGAAGTCCTGCTGCAAATGCGGCTTGGCACTGGCCACCAAGGCGTCGATGTATTCAGGTTGATCGTAGAACGGCTGCAAGATCGAGAACTGCACCCCCAGCTTCTTATCCCGCACCACGCGTTTGGCTTCCTCGATCACCGTGGTCACTGTGCTGTCGGCGAATTGCGGATAGAGCGGTGCGAGCGTCACTTTCTTCACGCCTTGGGCCGCCATGCGGGTCAGCACCGTTTCAATCGACGGCTCGCCGTAACGCATCGCCAACTCCACCGGCCCCTGCTTCCATTGCTCGGTCATCGCCTGTTGCAGGCGGCGACTGAGCACCACCAACGGAGAGCCCTCATCCCACCAGATCGAAGCGTAGGCATGGGCAGACTGCTCAGGGCGCTTGATCAGAATCAGCGAGACCAGCAAACGCCGCACCGGCCAGGGCAAGTCGATGACGTAAGGGTCCATCAGAAATTGATTGAGGTAGCTGCGCACATCAGCCACCGAAGTGGAAGCTGGCGAACCCAGGTTGACCAGGAGTAACGCGTGATTGGTCATGCAACGTCCTATTTCAAAGGCGGCTGGATACATCGTCCAGGGCCGCGCGCAAATCTGTGAACTGGAAAGTGAAACCCGCCGCCAACAAACGCGCCGGCGTGGCCCGCTGGCCACCCAGCAACAACAGTGACAACTCGCCCAGGCCAACTCGCAAAGCGAAGGCCGGCAGCGGCACCATCGCCGGGCGGTGCAACACGCTGCCAAGGGTCTTGGCAAACTCGCGATTGCGCACAGCCCGGGGCGCGCAGGCATTATAAGGACCGCTCGCGTCATTCTGATTCAGAAGAAAATCAATCAGGGCGATTTGATCGTTGATATGAATCCATGACATCCACTGCCGACCACCGCCGATCGGCCCGCCCAGCGCGAGTTTGAACGGCAATAACAGACGCGACAAAAAGCCACCCTCGGCAGCCAGCACCAGCCCGGTACGGATCAGCACCACGCGGATGCCCATGGCCTCGGCGCGTTGTGCGGTCTCTTCCCAGGCAATACATAACTGGCTGGCGAAGTCTTCACTGACCGGAGGCGAGTCCTCGTTCAATACCCGTTCACCGCCATCGCCGTACCAGCCCAGCGCCGAACCGGAAATCAGTACGCGGGGTTTCTGATCGAGACTTTCCAGCCAGGCGAGCAAGGTTTCGGTCAGGCTGATCCGGCTGCTCCAGAGCAACGCCTTGCGCCTGTGGGTCCAGAGCCGATCGGCAATTGGCGCACCGGCGAGGTTGATCACCGCGTCGACCGGTTCTTGACCAATATCCTCAAGCCGACTGACTCCACGTACCTGGGCACCGCAGAGTTTGGCAACCTTTTCAGGTCGACGACTCCACACAGTCAACCGATGGCCCTGGGTCAACCAGTGTCGGCAGAGTTGACGTCCTATCAAACCAGTACCGCCGGTCAGCAATATGTGCATGACATCTTCCTCGCGTGGCGTTTTTCCCGGATCACTAGTCTATTTTTATAAGTAGGGATCTTTTGAATCGAACAGGCTCTATGGTTAACAATAGGACAACCTATCTAGAACAGCTTGTAAGACCTAGACCGCAAAAAGTTATACCAAAAAACAATATTGTACAGGTTTAAACGACGACATAGTCTGTACCGGAAGGTAAGTGAGGCCCTTATGACTGTACCCATCGCAATCATCGGCACCGGCATCGCCGGACTCTCGGCTGCGCAGGCACTTCAGGATGCCGGGCATACGGTACAACTCTTCGATAAAAGCCGCGGCAGCGGCGGACGCATGTCGAGCAAGCGCAGTGACGCTGGCGCACTGGACATGGGTGCACAATATTTCACCGCCCGCGACCGCCGCTTCGTCATCGAAGTCCAGCGCTGGCAAGCCAATGGCTGGGTCGCCGTATGGTCGCCGCAACTCTATAACTTCCACGGCGGTGAACTCAGCCCCTCGCCAGACGAGCAGATCCGCTGGGTCGGTACGCCACGCATGAGCGCCATCACCCGCGCCCTGATCGGCGACATGGAAGTGCATTTCGCCTGCCGTATCACCGAGGTCTACCGCGGCGAAGAGCATTGGCATCTGCAAGATGCCGAAGGCTTCACTCATGGCCCTTTCAGTCACGTGGTGATTGCCACTCCTGCTCCTCAAGCCACCGCCCTGCTGGCTGCCGCGCCGAAACTGGCCGGGGTCGCTGCCGGGGTGAAGATGGACCCGACCTGGGCCATCGCCCTGGCATTCGAAACACCGCTGGACACCCCAATGGAAGGCTGCTTCGTACAGGACAGCCCACTCGACTGGCTGGCTCGCAACCGCAGTAAGCCGGGACGCGATAACACGCTCGATACCTGGATCCTGCACGCCTCGAGTACCTGGAGCCGGCAGCATATCGATCTGCCAAAAGAGGCCGTAATCGAACAACTGCACGGCGCTTTCGCCGAGCTGCTGCACAGCGCCATGCCCGCCCCGACCTTCAGTCTCGCCCACCGCTGGCTCTATGCCCGGCCGGCCGGCAGTCATGAATGGGGTGTGTTGGCCGACGCCGATCTGGGTCTGTATGTGTGTGGCGACTGGTGCCTTTCCGGACGTGTCGAAGGGGCCTGGCTCAGCGGCCAGGAAGCCGCCCGCCGCTTACACGAACACCTGCAGTGAACCGCATTAACCCACGCAAATTGCTGCTGTCGAAATGGACAGCAGCCCATCCGCGATCCATCCCAGTAAACCTCCAAAAAATACCTATACAAACGATTTGACTTGTACACCTTTGAATCTATGATGAATAAAAGTTGTACAGACAAAAAATTCTGTACAGTTATTGATCAGAGGCTCTTCAATGCCCAGCGACCTTGCTGCGACCAGACCGAAAATCGCTGTCAGCGCTTGCTTGATGGGCGCAGAAGTCCGTTACAACGGCGGGCATAAGCAATCGCATCTGTGCAGCCACACCCTCACTGATTATTTCGACTTCATCCAGGTTTGCCCAGAAGTCGCCATTGGCTTGGGCATTCCTCGCGAACCTATCCGATTGGTAGGTGATCCTCAGCAACCACACGCCATCGGCACGATTCATCACGACATCAATGTCACTCAACCATTGGCTGATTACGGTCAGAAAATGGCGGTCGAGTTGAATGACATCAGCGGCTACATCTTCATGCAGAAGTCACCCTCCTGCGGCCTGGAACGGGTCAAGGTCTATCAGGACAACGGTATGCCAATCAATGGCGGCGGCCGTGGCATTTACGCCCAAGCGTTTTGCGCGCTGCATCCCGATTTGCCGGTAGAAGAGGACGGTCGCCTCAATGATCCGGTATTGCGGGAGAACTTTCTGACCCGGGTTTTCGCCCATGCCGCCTGGCAGCAGTTGCTCAAGGAGGGCTTGAGCCGCCACGGATTGACCGAGTTTCACTCGCGCTACAAATACCTGGTGATGGCCCATAACCCGGTGCAATACAAGACCCTGGGTAATCTGCTCGGCAGCATGGGCAAGTGCGACCCCAATCAACTCGGCCCACGCTATTTCAGCGAGCTGATGGCGGCGCTGAAAAAGTGCGCCACCCGCCGCACCCACACCAATGTTCTGCAACACCTCAGTGGTTACCTCAAGCAAGCCATCAGCGCTGAAGACAGGCAAGAAATGCAGCATGTCATCGGCCAGTATCGCCACGGCATCGTGCCGCTGGTGGTACCGCTAACGCTGCTCAAGCATCACTTGCGCCAGCATCCCGATCCGTATGTCGCGCAGCAGGTGTATCTGCAACCGCACCCGGAAAACCTCAGCCTGCGAAATGCGATCTAGACCATGACCAAGCCCAAGCCCAACACCACAACAAACGACGATCCCGGCGCCGACTACCAACAGGCGCTGGAAGAAGGTTGGCTACCGATTCGCGAAGTCGCCCGCCAGACCGGCGTCAACGCGATCACGCTGCGGGCCTGGGAACGGCGTTACGGCTTGATCGTGCCGCAGCGCACCCCCAAAGGTCATCGGCTGTTCTCGGCCGAGCATGTACAGCGCATTCTGATGATTCTGACCTGGCTCAACCGCGGCGTTGCCGTCAGCCAGGTCAAGCAACTGCTCGACACCCCACAGGCTTTCGACCAGCCCGCTGAAAACGACTGGCACGCCCTGCGCCAGAGCCTGATGCACGCCATCAGCCAGTTGGCCGAACGCCAGGTCGACGACACCTTCAACCAGGCCATGTCGCTGTATCCGCCGCGAACCTTGTGCGAACAGCTGCTGATGCCGCTGCTGGCAGAACTTGAACAGCGCTGGCAGGGCCAGTTTGGTATGCAGATGGAGCGGGTGTTTTTCTATTCCTGGCTGCGCAGCAAGTTCGGCGCGAGGATCTACCACAACAACCGCCAATTACGCGGAGCGCCACTGCTGCTGATCAACCACTCGGACCTGCCGCTGGAGCCCCACCTGTGGCTCACCGCCTGGTTGGTGAGCAGCGCCGATTGCCCCGTGGAAGTCTTCGACTGGCCGCTGCCTGTCGGCGAACTCGCCCTGGCGGTCGATCATCTGCAAGCCCGCGGCGTACTGCTCTATTCGAGCAAAACCATAAATGTGAACCAACTGCCGAAACTACTGAGCGGCTTCAGTTGCCCAAAAATGATTGCCGGACCAACGGTATGCATCCACCACGCCGAGTTGTCCGTAAGAACGTCTGACATTGCTGACTTGTCCCTGGCCGAAGGTCCTTTATCAGCTCACCAGAGTCTGCTTCAGCGCGGGCTAATTTAACGTTCTTCCTGGATCGACCATGCATTTGATCTGGCTGCGCAGCGACCTGCGCCTACATGACAACACTGCCCTTTCGGCCGCCGCAGAGCGCGGCCCAACTGTAGCCGTGTACTTGCTGAGCCCGGAGCAATGGCAGGCCCACGACGACGCCCCCTGCAAAATCGACTTCTGGTTGCGCAATCTGTGCGAGTTGAGTAAAGCCCTTGGCGAACTGAACATCCCCTTGTTGATCCGCCACGCCGCCACTTGGGAACAGGCGCCTAAGGTATTGCTCGACTTATGCCAGCAACTGCACGTTCAGGCGCTGCATGTGAACGAGGAGTACGGCATTCATGAAACCCGTCGTGATGCCGCAGTGGCTCAGGCGGTAGAGGCCCACGGCATCACCTTTCACCGCTACCTCGATCAATTGCTGTTCAAGCCCGGCAGCGTACTGACCAAAACGGGTACTTATTTCCAGGTCTTCAGCCAGTTTCGAAAAGTCTGTTACACCCGCCTGCGCAGCGCCTTGCCACGACTGATCACAGCGCCCAACGCTCAGCTGCCGATAACCACTGCCAGCGATCCGGTTCCATCACAGATTGATGGCTTCGCAACACCCAGTGAGACGCTACGCGGGCTCTGGCCTGCGGGTGAAGCCGAAGCATGGCGCCGCCTGGAGAGCTTTACCGAGCAGCCGATCGACGACTACAAAACCGAACGGGATTTTCCGGCCAGGCCTGGTACCAGCCAATTGTCCGCCTACCTGGCTGCCGGAGTGATCTCGCCACGGCAGTGCCTGCACGCCGCGTTGCAATGTAACCAGAGTGAGTTTGAAAGCGGAAACAGCGGCGCCGTCACCTGGATCAATGAACTGCTGTGGCGCGAGTTCTACAAACATATCCTGGTGGGTTACCCACGAGTTTCCCGGCACCGCGCGTTTCGCCCGGAAACCGAAGCCCTGGCCTGGCGCGATGCCCCCGAAGAGCTGGCAGCCTGGCAACAGGCGCGGACCGGCTTGCCGATCATCGACGCTGCCATGCGCCAACTGCTGGAAACCGGATGGATGCACAACCGCCTGCGGATGGTTGTGGCGATGTTTCTGACCAAGAACCTGCTGATCGACTGGCGCGAAGGGGAGCGCTTCTTCATGCGTCACCTGATCGATGGCGATCTGGCGGCGAATAACGGCGGCTGGCAATGGAGTTCGTCCACCGGTACCGACTCGGCGCCCTACTTTCGCCTCTTCAACCCGCTGAGCCAGTCGCAAAAGTTCGACGCGCAAGGGCTGTTCATCAAGCACTGGCTGCCGGAATTGGCCGCGCTGAACAAGAAAGATATCCACAACCCGGCCGCCATGGGCGGATTGTTCGGCGTAGCCGACTACCCATTACCGATGGTGAACCTGAGTCTTTCCCGCGAACGGGCACTGGCCGCGTTCAAGAACCTCCCCGCGAGACAGGATGCGGTAGTTCACTGAGCGTCCGTCAGGCCTTTCACACAGCACAGGCGCTCTGCCTTACACTGCGTGACTATGACCAATATCCCCCTCATCGAAATCGCCGAACCGGCGGTCACCTGCTCCACATGCGCGGCCTGCTGTTGCCAACTGGAAGTCATGCTGATCACTGACACTGGCGTGCCCGAACGCTTTATCGACACTGACGATTGGGGTGGGGAGGTCATGCTGCGCCTGGATGACGGCTGGTGCGCCGCGCTGGATCGCAACAGCATGATGTGCTCCATCTACGAGAAGCGCCCGCTGATCTGTCGGGAGTTCGAGATGGGCGAAGCGGATTGCATCAACGAACGCCAAGGGATTGCTACGGCGTATCGTTGAATCTCAAGCAGGCACATGTGTGGCGATAGGGCTTACTCCCTCGCCACACTATGACTCTGCAAAGTTTAAAAGGGCATCGTGTAATGCAGCGCGTAGCTCTCTATACCGTCGTTATGCCTGTTGATGCTGGCGTTGGAATAGTGAGTCGCGCGAATGCCGACTTCATGTCCACCGGCAAAGCGCAGGCCGCAACCGATGCGGTCTTCGAACTGAAACGCCGACCCCATCTTGTTGCCTTCCACTTCGGTGTGGGCAAACAATGCCACACCAATCCCCGCCTCGAGATAAGGTTTGACGGTTTCACCGGCGAACTCATAAACCAGTACCGGTGAAAACGACAGGCTGTGGTTGCTCGGCTTTTTGTCGCCACTCCAGAACGTATAGGCGCCGCTCCAATAGCCGGTCAGACGACCGACATCACTCTGCAGCCAGCTCTTGTCCCAATCCAGTTGCATGCCCAAGCGGTAGGTCTGGGTCGAGTCGCTGGTCTGGCCAACCGCGAACTCCACACCAGTAGCCTGCGCCGAAAAACTTTGCCCCAACATTACGGCCGCAAGCGCAGCCAAACAGAACAGTCGCTTCATTTAGAAACATCCTTTTCCGAACGTTTTCGTTTGGTTTTGTACTACTCAACAGACTAGCTATAGAAGTGGGTGCTGACGCAGAAGTTCAGGCCTTTTTAATCGCTTTTTTTTCACGACTTTTTTACCCGGGGAAGCTTCGCACAACGCCAGACTCACTCCATAGCAGCGGCAGGATACTTCTCAGATGCTCAGGGCTGGCACTGGTCCAGAATTGCGCTTCGCGTGCGGGGCCTTCGGCGAGCATTTCACGCTCGGCGAGCAAGCGTTGAAGTTGCCGGGCGACGGCGGCGCCGGTATCGATCAGGCTGATGTCGTCCGCGAGCATCTGCTTGAGCAATGGCTTGAGAAAGGGATAGTGGGTGCAGCCGAGAATGATTGTGTCGCAACCTGCCGCCAGTAAGGGCTCGAGGTAACCTTGAAGCAACTGGCGAAGCGCGGGACTGTGCAGGTCACCCGCTTCAATCAACTCAACCAGCCCCGGGCAAGGTTGAGTGATGACTCGCACATCGGTGGCGAAACGATCGAGCAACGCGGCGAATTTGGCGCTCTGCAAGGTTCCGGTGGTCGCCAGCACGCCGACCACACCACTACGGGTTGCCGCCGCCGCCGGTTTGACCGCGGGCTCCATGCCGACAATGGGCCAGTCCGGGTAATCGCGACGCAAGTCCGCAACACCGGCCACCGTCGCCGTGTTGCAGGCCAGCACCAACGCCTTGGCGCCCTGCTGCGCGAAAAACTCAGCCATCACGCTGCAGCGCTGACGAATGAACTCCGGGGTTTTCTCACCATAGGGGATATTGCCGCAGTCGGCGACATAGAGCAGAGATTCGTTGGGCAACAAACGACTAATCTCTTCCAGTACCGACAGACCGCCGACACCAGAGTCGAACACGCCAATCGGCGCTTCACGCATGTTTTGGCCCACAGACACTGCAGCCAGGATCACGTTTGACGCGCAGCTCGCGAAAACGCGCGCCCAAAGCATCGATCAACAGCAAGCGGCCCACCAGCGGTTCGCCGAAGCCCACCAACAATTTCAACGCCTCAAGAGCTTGCAGACTGCCGACCAGCCCCACCAGCGGACCGAGCACACCGGCTTCACTGCAGGTCAATTCGGCTTCGCTGCCGTGCCCATATAAGCAGTGGTAACAAGGGCTCTCGGGGCGACGCGGATCAAACACCGACAATTGCCCTTCCAGACGAATCGCCGCGCCGCTGACCAAGGGTTTGCTGGCCGCCACGCAGGCAGCATTCACGGCTTGGCGAGTAGAAAAGTTATCGGAGCAATCGAGAACCAGATCGACAGCAGCCACGACGGCCGCCAGCGAGTCTTCGTCCAGCGCTGAGCGATGGGCGATCAACTGGATCTCTGGATTGATCGCTGTAAGGCGACGAATCGCCGAATCGACCTTGCTCAAGCCAACGCTGTCGGTGTCATGAATGATTTGCCGTTGCAGGTTGGTCAGGTCTACCGTGTCGAAGTCCGCCAGATGCAGCTCGCCAACCCCCGCCGCCGCCAGATACAACGCCACCGGCGCGCCGAGGCCGCCGAGACCGACGATCAATACGCGGCTGTTCTTCAGGCGCAACTGACCGTCGATGTCGACATGCTGCAACAGAATCTGCCGGCTATAGCGCAACAGCTCCTGATCATTCAGCACGGTAGACGCCCCAGGCTGATGCGTTCGTGGCCGCCCAGGTCTTTACGACTGTGGACCTCTTCAAAGCCTTGGCCCAGCAGCAAATCACGCACCGCCAGCGCCTGATCGTAGCCATGTTCAAGCATCAACCAACCGCCCGCCTCAAGGTGTTGCGGTGCCTGGGCGATGATCAGACGCAAATCGTCGAGCCCATCCACCCCCGCCACCAGCGCACTGGCAGGCTCGAAACGCACGTCGCCTGCGACCAGATGCGGATCGGCATCGGCAATGTAGGGCGGATTACTGATAATCAGCTGAAAACGATGATCTTCCAGCGCACTGAACCAATGGCTGCTCATTACTGCCGCGTTGTTCAGGTGCAGACGCTGGCGGTTGCGCTCGGCCAGAGCGACGGCTTCGAGCACTCGATCCACCGCCGTAACGTGCCAGGCCGGGCGTTCGCTGGCCAGGGCCAAGGCAATCGCGCCGCTACCGGTCCCCAGATCGAGCACCCTGGCAGGCGTTTCCGGCAACAGTTCCAGCGCAGCCTCTACCAGCAACTCAGTGTCTGGACGCGGAATCAGCGTATGCGGTGCGACTTCAAGATCCAGCTTCCAGAAACCCTGCTGACCGAGGATATAAGCCACCGGCTCGCCGGAACGGCGACGCAGCAGGTAGTCGGCAAAAATCAGCGCGGCTTCGCTGCTGACAATTCGTTCTGGCCAGGTGTGCAGAAAACTGCGGGACTTGCCCAAGGCCGCCGCCAGCAACAACTCGGCATCCAGGCGGGCCGTGGGTGAATCAGGCAGTTCGGCAGCGCGTAACAAGCTGGCAATAATCGTCATTTACTCACCTATCGATGCCAGTTGATCGGCCTGATACTCGGCCAGCAACGGCTCGATCACCGCATCGACGCCGCCCGCGAGAATTTCATCGAGGGAATACAGGGTCAGGTTGACCCGGTGATCGGTCACCCGTCCCTGGGCAAAGTTATAGGTGCGGATCCGCTCGGAGCGATCACCCGAACCCACCAGCAACTTACGCTCGCTGGCGATGGCGTTGGCCGCGGCGCTGGTCTGCTGGTCGTTCAACTTGGCCGACAGCCAGGACATGGCCCGCGCGCGGTTCTTGTGCTGAGAACGTTCCTCCTGACACTCAACCACAATCCCTGAAGGAAGGTGAGTGATGCGGATCGCCGAGTCGGTCTTGTTGACGTGCTGACCACCGGCACCGGAGGAGCGATAGGTGTCGACCCGCAAATCCGCCGGGTTGATCTCGATGGCTTCCTGTTCATCCGGTTCAGGCAATACCGCCACGGTACAGGCCGACGTGTGGATACGGCCCTGGGATTCTGTCGCCGGAACCCGTTGCACCCGATGGGCACCCGATTCGAATTTCAGCTTGCCGTAGACATTGTCACCTTCGACCCGGGCAATGACTTCTTTATAGCCGCCGTGCTCGCCTATGTTCTCTGAGAGGATTTCCACCCGCCAGCCGCGACGCTCGGCGTAGCGCGAATACATGCGGAACAGGTCGCCGGAGAAAATCGCCGCTTCGTCACCACCGGTGCCGGCACGAATCTCGAGGAACACGTTGCGCCCATCGTTAGGATCCTTGGGCAGCAGCATGCGTTGCAGATCGCCTTCGAGTTCGATCAGCCGCTCTTTGGCTTCGCGCACTTCCTCAACGGCCATTTCACGCATATCCGGGTCGCTGTCCTTGAGCAGCGCCTGGGCGCCTTCAAGGTCAGCTTGAACCTTAAGCAGTTGTGTATAGGTGGTAACAATCGGCTCAACTTCCGCGTACTCCTTGGAATAGGTGCGGAATTTGTTTTGATCAGAAATGACTTCGCCATCGCCAAGCAAGGCGGTCAATTCCTCGAAACGGTCCTGGAGGATGTCCAGCTTATTAAGCAGTGACGCTTTCATTGCGGTTTTTTATCCGAAAAGCTATCCGATGGGCCCTCACCGAGGGCAAAGAGTTCCTGAGCCATGGCCAGCGCATCGAGGCGGCCTTCGGCGGAAAGCTTTTTCAACTGCACGCTCGGGGCATGCAGCAATTTATTGGTCAGGCCGCGGGCCAGTTGCACCAGCACATCTTCGGCGTTGCTGCCATTGGCGAGCATGCGCTGGGCCTTGAGCAGCTCTTCATCGCGCAGGCGTTCGCTCTGCTGACGGTACGCCTTGAGCACGTCCACCGCCGCCAGTTCACGCAAGCGCACCATGAAGTCGTCGGCGCCGATGGACACCATTTCTTCAGCCGCTTGGGCAGCACCCTGACGGCTCTTGAGGTTTTCGGCGACCACTTCGTGGAGATCATCGACGCTATAGAGGTAAACGTCGTCCAACTCGCCGACTTCCGGCTCGATATCGCGCGGCACGGCGATGTCGACCATGAAGATCGGTTTGTGCTTACGCAACTTCAATGCACTCTCGACCGCGCCCTTGCCCAGAATCGGCAACTGGCTGGCAGTAGAGCTGATGACAATGTCGCTGCGAACCAATTCTGCCGGGATGTCCGAGAGCAGCACCGCGTGGGCTCCGAACTGCTCGGCCAGAATGCTCGCGCGCTCCAGGGTGCGGTTGGCCACCACGATACGCTTGACGCCAAGCTCATGCAGATGCCGGGCGACCAGCGTGATGGTCTCACCGGCGCCGATCAGCAAGGCCTGGCTGCGTTGCAAGTCGCTGAAAATCTGTTTCGCCAGGCTAACGGCGGCGAAGGCCACCGACACCGGGTTTTCGCCAATGGCCGTGTCGGTGCGCACCTGTTTGGCGGCATTGAACGTGGCCTGGAATAAGCGCCCGAGCAACGGGCCAATGGTGCCGGCCTCACGGGCCACGGCATAGGCGGACTTCATCTGACCGAGAATCTGCGGTTCGCCCAGCACCAGTGAATCCAGCCCCGAGGCCACACGCATCATGTGACGAACGGCCGCATCATCTTCATGCACATAAGCGCTGGCGCGCAGCTCGTCGAGGCTCAAATGGTGGTAATCGGCCAACCAGCGCAGCACGGCGTCAGACGAAAGGTGATCCTGTTCTATATAGAGTTCACTGCGATTGCAGGTGGAGAGGATCGCAGCTTCGCGGCTGTCGGTGAGGCGGCAGAGCTGCTGCAAGGCCTCAACCAACTGCTCAGGGGTAAAGGCCACGCGCTCGCGGACGTCTACTGAAGCAGTTTTGTGGTTAATACCGAGTGCAAGAAAGGCCATTCAAGGTCGCTGATGATGTCGAGAAGCCGACAATTGTCCTACTTCGCCAGATTCAGAACAACCACTGCCGCACCGAATCCCCCGGCACGAGCTGCCAAAGGCTGCGATCTTTCGGTGTTTTCGGGTACGTCGAAGGGCAAGACCAAAAAATCGCCGGCTACGCCAGCGCCTACGTGAAGCGTTCAAACGCACGTCAATATGAATTGACGGGGCGGTTATGTTTGGCCGAAGGCTTGTGTCATGATGATCTGACCGCAGGTTAGTCGTCCTCTTCCTATATGAATAGATCTTCCGCGTTGCTCCTCGCTTTTGTCTTCCTAAGCGGCTGCCAATCCTTGGCACCCGGATCATCGGACGGCACGCCGTCGGTTGAAGACAGCACTCCGGCCCCTGAAAAGCCCAAGGTTTACAGCTCGTTCAGCGAAGATACGATCTTCAGCCTGCTGAGCGCAGAACTGGCTGGCCAGCGCAATCGTTTCGACATTGCGCTGGACAACTACGTGACCCAGGCCATCAATACCCAGGATCCGGGAATCTCCGAACGGGCGTTCCGCATCGCCGAGTACCTGGGTGCCGATCAGGCAGCGCTGGATAGCGCGCTGATATGGGCGAAAAACGCCCCGAACGATCTGGAGGCACAACGTGCCGCAGCCGTTCAATTAGCCCGCGGTGGGCGTTATGACGACTCCATGGTCTACATGGAGAAAGTCCTGCAAGGCAAAGGCGACACCCATTTTGACTTTCTTGCCTTGTCTGCCGCCGATACCGACCAAGACACCCGCAACGGTTTGATGAAAAGTTTTGACCGTTTGTTGCAGAAACACCCGAACAACGGTCAGTTGATCTTCGGGAAGGCCTTGCTGCTGCAACAGAATGGTGAGACCCAGAGCGCATTGACTCTCCTGGAAAAAAATCCACCGGAAGCGGGCGAAATAGCGCCGCTGCTGCTCCGTGCACGCCTGCTGCAAAGCTTGAATCGCGGCAAGGAAGCCTTGCCACTGCTTGAAAAAAGCATCCGTAAATACCCGGACGACAAACGCCTGCGCCTGACTTACGCGCGCATGCTGGTCGAACAGAACCGCATGGACGACGCCAAAGTCGAGTTCTCCAGCCTGGCTCAGCAATACCCGGAAGATGACGAACTGCGTTACTCCCTGGCACTGGTCTGTCTGGAAGCCAAGGCTTGGGGGGAGGCCAAGGGTTACCTGGAAGACCTCATTGCTCGCGAAAGCCACGTCGATTCGGCGCACCTGAATCTGGGCCGCATCGCCGAAGAACGCAATGATCCGCAAGGTGCATTGATCGAGTACGCCCGGGTCGGCCCGGGCAATGACTACCTGCCGGCGCAACTGCGTCAGGCCGATATTCTGATGAGCAATGGTCGCACCAGCGAAGCCGAAAGCCGTTTGACCACCGCCCGCGACACTCAACCCGATTACGCTATTCAGCTGTATCTGATCGAGGTCGAGACCTTGTCTGCCAATAAACAGGGCGATCGCGCCTGGAAAGTATTGCAGCAAGCCTTGCAGCAATACCCGGACGATCTGAATCTTCTGTACACCCGCGCCATGCAAGCGGAAAAGCGCAATGACCTGGCGCAGATGGAAAAAGACCTACGACTGATCATCAAACGCGATCCGGATAATGCAATGGCGTTGAATGCCCTTGGCTACACCTTGTCGGACCGTACAACGCGTTATGCCGAAGCCAAGGTGCTGATCGAACAGGCTCACCAGCTGAATCCGGAAGACCCGGCAGTACTCGACAGCCTTGGCTGGGTGAACTTTCGCCTGGGCAACCTCGATGAAGCCGAACGCTTGTTGCGTCAGGCCCTTGAGCGCTTCCCGGATCAAGAAGTCGCTGCGCATCTGGGCGAAGTCCTGTGGTCCAACGGCAAACAACGCGAAGCCAAGCAAATCTGGGGCAAATTCCTCAAGGATCAGCCCGACAGCCCTACCCTGCGCAGCACCATCAAGCGCCTGACCGGATCCGAGACTCTTTAAGATTATGTTTTTGCGCCACGTTATCGTTTTCAGCTTTATCGCCCTGCTAGCCGGTTGCGCGGGCTTCGGCGCCCGTGAGTCCGTCGAGGGTCACGGCGATCCCGCGCAATGGCGCGTGAATAAACAACAGCTGAGCAGCCTCGATGGTTGGCAGATCAGCGGCAAGGTTGGCATTCGCGCCCCGAAAGACTCGGGCAGCGGCACCTTGTTCTGGCTACAACGTCAGGACTATTACGACATCCGCCTGTCCGGCCCACTGGGTCGCGGCGCGGCACGTCTGACCGGTCGCCCCGGTCAGGTGGCACTGGAAGTCGCCAACCAGGGACGCTATGAAGCGCCTACGCCCGAAGCCCTGCTGGAAGAGCAGCTCGGCTGGAAGCTGCCGGTCTCGCACCTGGTCTGGTGGGTTCGTGGCCTTCCTGCGCCTGACAGCAAAAGCCGCCTGAAACTCGACGCCAACAGCCGTCTGGCCAACCTTGAGCAGGATGGCTGGCAGGTCGAGTATTTGAGCTACGCCGAACAGAGCGGTTTCTGGCTACCCGAACGAATCAAACTGCATGGTCCGGACCTCGACGTCACCCTGGTGATCAAGGACTGGCAACCGCGCAAGCTGGGGCAATGACATGACCGCGACTCGCCTGACCCTGCCTGCTCCGGCAAAACTCAATCTGATGCTGCATATCCTCGGTCGCCGTGAAGACGGCTACCACGAGCTGCAGACGCTGTTTCAGTTTCTCGATTACGCCGACGAGCTGACCTTTGCCGTTCGCGATGACGGCATCATCAAATTGCATACCGAATTCGATGGCGTTCCCCACGACAGCAACTTGATCGTGCGCGCAGCAAAAAAACTTCAGGAACAATCCGGTTCCACGCTGGGAATTGATATCTGGATCGAAAAAATTCTGCCCATGGGCGGCGGAATCGGCGGCGGCAGTTCAAACGCAGCGACCACTCTGCTCGGCCTCAATCACCTCTGGCAGTTGGGCTGGGATGAGGATCAGCTAGCGATTTTGGGTCTGACGTTAGGCGCCGACGTCCCGGTTTTCGTGCGCGGACACGCCGCTTTTGCTGAAGGTGTCGGTGAAAAACTCACCCCTGTAGACCCCGAAGAGCCTTGGTATCTGGTGCTTGTGCCGCAAGTCTCTGTAAGTACAGCAGAAATTTTTTCAGATCCGTTGTTGACACGTAACTCTTCTCCCATTAAAGTGCGCCCCGTTCCCAAGGGAAACAGTCGAAATGACTGCTTACCGGTTGTAGCGAGGCGTTACCCAGATGTACGTAACGCTTTGAATTTGTTAGGTAAATATACCGAAGCAAAATTAACCGGAACTGGAAGTTGTGTGTTTGGGGGCTTCCCAAGCAAAGCTGAAGCTGATAAAGTCTCGGCCCTTCTTACAGAGACCCACACAGGGTTTGTAGCAAAGGGAAGCAACGTTTCGATGTTGCATCGCAAACTACAAAGTCTGCTCTGAGAACCGAGTGCTGGGCACTCGTAGCAACAAATACAGGGGCGTCGCCAAGCGGTAAGGCAGCAGGTTTTGATCCTGCCATGCGTTGGTTCGAATCCAGCCGCCCCTGCCATTTTCCTATACTCATCCAGGTATACCCTCAGCCGGCAGGTACTGCGCGTGTCCAAGATGATGGTCTTTACGGGGAACGCTAACCCCGATCTGGCTCGGCGTGTTGTACGTCAGCTGCATATCCCACTCGGTGACATTTCTGTCGGTAAGTTTTCCGACGGCGAAATCACCGCTGAGATTAATGAAAACGTCCGCGGTAAAGACGTCTTCATCATTCAGCCGACGTGTGCTCCGACCAACGATA
Source organism: Pseudomonas sp. F220 (assembly GCF_057813935.1). Classification (NCBI taxonomy): domain Bacteria; kingdom Pseudomonadati; phylum Pseudomonadota; class Gammaproteobacteria; order Pseudomonadales; family Pseudomonadaceae; genus Pseudomonas; species Pseudomonas sp. F220. The sequence continues at coordinate 53,968 of NZ_JBVASJ010000015.1, read as the reverse complement.
ACCTGATGGAACTCGTCGTGATGGCTGATGCCTTCCGCCGCTCCTCAGCAACTCGAATCACTGCGGTGATCCCCTACTTTGGTTATGCCCGTCAGGATCGCCGTCCGCGTTCCGCACGTGTGGCTATCAGCGCGAAAGTCGTCGCTGACATGCTTACCGTAGTCGGCATCGATCGTGTTCTCACGGTTGATTTGCATGCTGACCAGATCCAGGGCTTCTTCGATATTCCGGTAGATAACATCTACGGCTCCCCAGTATTGGTGGATGACATCGAAGACCAACGCTTCGAAAACCTGATGATCGTGTCCCCGGACATTGGCGGCGTCGTGCGTGCACGTGCTGTTGCCAAATCCTTGGGCGTGGATCTCGGGATCATCGACAAGCGCCGTGAGAAAGCCAATCACTCTGAAGTGATGCATATCATCGGTGATGTTGAAGGGCGTACCTGTATTCTGGTCGATGACATGGTTGATACCGCCGGCACCTTGTGCCACGCGGCTAAAGCCTTGAAAGAGCATGGCGCTGCCAAGGTCTTTGCCTACTGCACACACCCTGTGCTGTCGGGTCGAGCGATCGAAAACATTGAAAATTCCATGCTGGATGAGCTGGTGGTGACTAACACCATCCCGCTGTCCGCTGCAGCACAAGCCTGTTCGCGTATCCGTCAACTGGATATCGCACCGGTAGTTGCCGAAGCGGTTCGCCGCATCAGCAACGAAGAATCGATCAGCGCGATGTTCCGCTAAGGGCCCTGCCCTTCGTATTCATCTCGATGACGAAAAGCGCCCCGCCCCAGCATTCTTGTTGGGGCGGGGCTTTTTTGCCCATATCGCCTTTAAGCGCTGGTCGCAAACGCTGGGGCGAATGTGGTTATTTTGGAGATACAACATGAACGATTTTACTCTGAATGCTGAAGTGCGTTCCGACCTGGGGAAAGGTGCGAGCCGCCGCCTGCGTCGTCTCGCAAGCCTGGTTCCAGCTGTAGTTTACGGTGGCGAAAAAGCCCCTGAATCCATCAGCATGCTGGCCAAAGAAGTTGCCAAACTGCTCGAAAACGAAGCGGCTTACAGCCACATCATCGAGCTGAACGTTGGCGGCACCAAGCAAAACGTCGTGATCAAAGCTCTGCAACGTCACCCGGCCAAAGGCCACGTGATGCACGCTGACTTCGTACGCGTTGTAGCTGGCCAGAAATTGACCGCTCACGTACCAGTACACTTCGTTGGCGAAGAAGCTCCGATCAAGAAAGGCGGCGAAATTTCGCACGTTGTTGCTGAAGTCGAAGTTTCTTGCTTGCCAAAAGACTTGCCTGAATTCATCGAAGTCGACCTGGCTAACGCCGAAGTTGGCTCGATCGTTCACCTGTCTGACCTCAAAGCCCCTAACGGCGTTGAGTTCGTGGCTCTGGCACACGGCAACGACCTGGCTGTCGCCAACGTCCACGCTCCACGTGTTGCTCCAGCTGCAGAAGGCGCTGCAGAGTAATTCACTCTGTACGCCGGAGTTTCAGGAAACATCGCGGACTAGAGCGTAGCGAGAAAGCGGGCGAGAACGCGGAGTTTACATAATGGTAAATGAGCATTTTTCGTCCACTTTCGCCGCACCACCTCAACGCGGCGATGTTATCCACAACTCCAAGGAAGGGCCCCTGACGTGACTGCCATACAACTGATCGTTGGCCTGGGAAATCCAGGCACCGAATACGAACAGACCCGGCATAACGCAGGGGCCCTTTTTGTTGAGCGCATCGCCTCGGCCCAACGCATCAATCTGGTGCCCGAGCGCAAATTTTTTGGCCTGACCGGTCGCTTCACGCATCAAGGTCAGGATGTTCGTCTGCTGATTCCCACCACGTTCATGAACCGAAGTGGTCAGGCCGTAGCGGCGCTTGCCGGTTTTTACCGCATCCCACCGGAAGCGATATTGGTGGCGCACGACGAACTTGACTTGCCACCCGGCGTAGCCAAGCTCAAACAGGGCGGCGGGCATGGCGGTCATAACGGCCTGCGCGACATCATCGCGCAGCTCGGCAATCAGAATACCTTTCACCGCTTGCGGCTTGGCATCGGCCACCCAGGCGTCGCCAGCATGGTTTCCAATTTTGTCCTGGGTCGAGCGCCACGCGCAGAACAGGAGAAGCTGGATGCCAGCATCGATTTTGCCCTCGGCGTGCTGCCGGATATCCTCGCCGGTGAATGGAACCGCGCGATGAAAAACCTGCACAGCCAGAAGGCCTGACTCTTATCCGAGGGGAAACACCATGGGATTCAACTGCGGCATCGTCGGCCTGCCTAACGTCGGCAAGTCCACCCTGTTCAACGCCCTGACCAAATCCGGTATCGCGGCCGAGAACTTCCCCTTCTGCACCATCGAACCGAACACCGGTATCGTGCCGATGCCGGATAAGCGTCTGGACGCGTTGGCGGCCATTGTAAATCCCAAGCGCGTCCTGCCGACCACCATGGAATTCGTCGACATCGCAGGCCTCGTTGCCGGCGCCTCGAAAGGTGAAGGTCTGGGCAACAAGTTCCTGGCCAACATCCGCGAAACCGATGCCATCGCTCACGTGGTCCGCTGCTTCGAAGACGAGAACGTAATCCACGTCTCCAACAGCGTCGACCCGAAACGCGACATCGAAATCATCGACCTTGAGTTGATCTTCGCCGACCTCGACAGCTGCGAAAAGCAACTGCAGAAAGTCACCCGCAACGCCAAGGGCGGTGACAAAGACGCAGTGGTCCAGAAAGGCCTGCTGGAACAACTGATCACTCACTTCACCGAAGGCAAGCCTGCGCGCAGCCTGATGAAGAGCATGAGCGCCGACGAGAAGGCCGTTATCCGCGGCTTCCATCTGCTGACCACCAAACCGGTCATGTACATCGCCAACGTCGCTGAAGACGGCTTCGAAAACAATCCGCTGTTGGACGTGGTCAAGGCCATTGCCGAAGAAGAAGGCGCGATCGTGGTACCGGTCTGCAACAAGATCGAAGCGGAAATCGCCGAGCTCGAAGACGGTGAAGAAAAAGACATGTTCCTCGAAGCCCTGGGCCTCGAAGAGCCTGGCCTGAATCGCGTGATCCGCGCTGGCTACGAAATGCTTCACCTGCAGACCTACTTCACCGCCGGTGTCGAAGAAGTCCGCGCCTGGACCGTGCGCGTCGGTGCTACCGCGCCACAAGCGGCCGGCGTGATCCACACCGACTTCGAAAAAGGCTTTATCCGCGCTGAAGTTATCGCCTACAACGACTTCATCCAGTACAAGGGCGAAGCCGGTACCAAAGAAGCCGGTAAATGGCGTCTGGAAGGTAAGGATTACATCGTCAAAGACGGCGACGTGATGCACTTCCGTTTCAACGTGTAACAGTGACCGTGGATTTACACGGATCTCGATAGACACAAAATCCCCGTAATCACTGGCTGATACGGGGATTTTTGCGTTTTGGGATCACCATCCTCCGCCATTCTGAAAGCTAACAACCTGATTGGCAGCATGAGTCGACGCGGTAACTGCCAAGACTATGCCGTAGCAGAAAGCTTCTTTCAGCTGCTGAAACGGGAGCGGATTAAGCGGAAGATCTACGACACCCGGCAGGTGTGCTCGCGGTGATGTGTTCGATTCCTTCGAGATGCTTTACAACCCAAAACGCCGGCACGGGCTCAACAACCAGCTATCCCCGGTAGAGTTTGAAAAGCGACATTTATTGAGCTTGGAAAGTGTCTGGAAAATCCGGGGCGATTCAGTGGCTGATTACATAGTGCTGCTACAGTGATAGCACACGTCGAGTAAAAGGCAGAGGCGGATTGACGCTACCAGTCTTGGGGGCGCCTAGCGTGCGCTGTGAAGCGTGACTAAAAATGACTGATCGATCAGGGAGGATCTCCTGGATGAATGGCGGGCTAGTGAGAGTCGATTGGACGTCCAGGCCGAAGTGAGTCTAGGGCTGGATGATTATGTGATCGCGGATTACCGTCGTGGCAAGACGGATGTGGAGAGCCTGCGAAGCGCCTACTGCTGCAGATAAGCGCTTACAAGATTTTATGAGATTGGCTGTGCCACGGCTGGCGGCTCATATTCTGCATTGACCTCCAAGGGGTGAATTCGATGAAGATGTATTTGAGCAAAGTTGGCAAAGACGCCTGGGTCGCGCTCCTTGCAGTCTGTTCTGTTGGCTTGGCGGCCTGCTCCTCGCTGGCTGAGAAGGCCAGCAAGTATTACGAGAAGGGTCTGGCGCTGGTGGTGCTGGCTACTGAATGCCTGGCGGCCAATGATGTTGAACGGACCATTGAATATCTGGACCGAAGCTTAAAGGTCAGCGAGAAAAATATTACCCTGCAACTCATCAAGGTGCAGGCGCTGGACTCTTCCGCTCAGACAGCTTCAGCCGAGGCTGTTTTCCGCAAGTTGATTGCGCTCTACCCGCAACCCCGGACCTTGCGCCACGTGCTTGCCCAGTTCTATCTAACCCACAATCGTCCGGATGCGGCTGAAGCCGAGTATCGAGCTATTGCAGCCGAGAATCCGAATGACGTTCAAGCCCGCTTGGATGTGGTGCGCTTTATCACTACCGTCAAAGGGCAAAAAGCGGCGCTGCAGCATTTGCAGGAAGTAATTTCCAGTGACTCTGGTAACCATGAGCTCAGATTTGCGCTTGCCGCCATGCAGCAGTCTCAGGATGATCAGCGCGCCGCCGAGGCGGTATTTCGCTCTATCAACGAGAAATCTGGCGATAGTCCTGATGCCATCAAGGCCAAAGAGCTGGCAGAGCAGATCCGCGGCAGCATCTTTGCTGCTCGCAAGAATTATGTGGGAAGTATTGCAGCTTTTCGGCGCGCCTACGATGCGGCTCCTTCAGATGTTCAGCCGATGGAGTGCAAAGCCGGCATCTTCAGGCTTCGCGAGTGCGGGGATGTTGCCTCGCATCTACGCGAGCCTTTAAGAGTGCTCCAGCATACGGGGGGTGAATCCTTCCTTGGTCCTTTTATCGCTTCGCTGGAGCGCCAGATGTGGATCTATAACGAAGATGATCTAGGGGTTTATTATGGGAATCAGAGTCGATCACGACTCACTTGGTCTGCGGGACTTTGAGTTGTTCGCCAGTGTGTTGCTGGCACTAGGAGCGCTGTCAATGTGGTGCGAATCATCGAAGCTGCGGTGCACCGCTGATGGATCATTCAACGCTGATAAGTTAATTAATAACTATATTTTCATTGCCTTTTTATTGTTTGGTAGATAAGCGTTTTGGATTCTCAATTTAATGAGGTCTAATTATGATATTCGAACCCAGCAGTAGCCGCTCCATACTCCAGCGACGAAGCAGTACCAGTAACGCTATTCAGGCCGGTCTCGATTTTGTTGCTGTGACCGGTGCCGCATGGTATTTGATCGATTATCATATCGGCTTTATAACGCAGGCTTATGTCATCATGCTCCTGTTGCTGCTTGGGGCGTTGGCCGTCGTGTACGACCATTATGCTATTTACCGAAGCAATGTAGGATTTACCGTCAAAGCCTTTAAGCTTTTCAAGGCGTGGTCTGCCGCTTTTGGTTTTCTCGTTGTCATGGCCTTTCTTACCAAACAAAGCGAACAGTACTCGCGTTTATTGGTTGCGCAGTTATTTGTTGTTGGATATTTCGCTCAGTTGCTTTTGCACCTCGCGATACTCGAAGTGCAGAAGAAATTCTTGACCCACCCGGCTCATTTGGAAAGCGCTCTTATTATTGGCTCGGGGGAGCTGGCTAGCTTCCTTCACCAGAAAATAAGCAATAATCCCTGGCTTGGTGAACGGGTGGTCGGTTGTGTGTTGATTGGGGCGGGCGATGATCAGGGGAAGGAGGGCTCAGAAAGCACGCAACGTTTATCGATACTGGGTAACATCTCCGACCTTGATGAGTTAATCGTGCGACATTCCATTCGTACCGTATATTTCGTTACGCCTCTGGATGGCTCGGAGGTCATTAAGGATGTTTACTTAAAGCTGCTTGATAAGCACATTGCTATTAATTGGGTGCCTGACATTTTTTCACTGCGCTTGATCAATCACAGCGTTCGTGAAATTGCCGGTATTCCCGTGCTGACCTTGTCTGAAACTCCGCTGATGGGGATGCGTCTGTTTCTGAAGAATCTTGAGGACAAAGTCTTGGCCTTTCTCATCTTGCTTCTTGCGGCTCCATTGCTGGTGGCTATAGCGATTGCCATCAAGGTCGATAGCCCTGGGCCGGTGTTCTTTCGACAGGAGCGCATGGGGTGGAGTGGAGTTTTTCGTATCTGGAAGTTCAGAAGCATGGTCGTCCATCAGCTGGAAGACGGCATCGTCAAGCAGGCAGAAAAGAATGATCCGCGCATGACCAGGGTTGGAGCCTTTATTCGGCGAACTAGCCTGGATGAGCTACCACAGTTGTTCAACGTTTTGATGGGGGAAATGTCCCTGGTGGGGCCTCGCCCGCACGCTATTCAGCACGATGCTCAGTACTCGCACGGCATCGCAGACTACTTTGCGCGTCATAATATCAAGCCAGGCATCACAGGCCTGGCTCAGGTGCGTGGCTTTCGCGGTGAAACGAGAGATATAGAGCAGATGATTCAGCGTGTTGAGTCTGACATTGAGTACATCAACAACTGGTCGCTCTGGCTCGATTTCGTCATTCTTCTGCGAACGCTGTTTGCCTTCACCGGCAAGCGAGCCTATTAGCCAGTCTTGAGCGCTTGGGCGATCTCAAGTTCCGAGTTACCAGCATCACGGCAAAAGCAGCGTGCTATACCAAGTCAAACACAGGATCGAATACGCCAAGACCGACCTGCTGATCCTCGACGACTGGGGCTTGGCGCCGTTTACCGCCGAGCAACGGCGCGACATGCTGGAGCTGCTGGACGACCGCTACGGCCAGCGCTCGACGCTGGTGACCAGCCAGATGCCGGTGGACAAATGGCATGAGCTGATCGGCGATCCGACCTTGGCTGACGCCATCCTGGATCGGCTGGTGCACAACGCTTACCGCATCGAATTGAAGGGTGAGTCGCTGCGCAAGCGATCGCAGAAATTGACGTCGGCGGGGGACTTCAGACTAACAATGCAAATCTGCGTCGCTTCGCTCCGACTGCCTGTCCGGATGATCGTGGAACGGGTGTCCGGATGTTAGTGGACTGTAAGCGCTCCATAAACCTCACCTATCCAAAAATAGGCAGCGCGTTCAGCATCTGAGATCCACAAATCGCGGGGCTTGCAATCACATCAGTGACGCGGAAGCCATTCGAAGCCGCACTACTTTATTTTTTGTGGCCTGATATCCACCACAGTCCCCGTCTGCACGTCTTTGATCGGTGAGAGTAAATGCGGCGAGATATTCCAGCGTTGTCCGTTATCGGTTACCACTGTGACGGTTTTGCGGTTGAACTTCATAACGGTACCGGACAGGCGCTCACCGCGTGGTGAGTCGAAGCTGCCTCGTGCGCCTGGATGGAACTGCATCATTGATTTGTGAGTGTCCAACGATTCCAGCATCTTCAGGCGTTCGATGATGTGGTGATTCAATGTCACTAACTCATCAGCCGAAGTCGCTCAACATCAGGAGTCCGGCGTCTGAGACGCTGGGCGTAGTAACACGATCGGGTGACTTCAAACACCTTGCACAGCCAATCAACCGGCTCGTGGACGCTCAGTTGGTCAATCAGCGCGAACGCTCGTGATCTTCCGACATCAAGAGCGCGGTAGCCTTTTTTAAGATGGACTTCTCTCGCTCAAGTCGAGCGATACGAGCTTCCAGTTCCTGGATTTTCTGTTGTTCCGGGGGTCAACGCTTTGCTCTGCGGAGTAACGCCTTGGCGCTCTTGCTGAACCTGGTCAACCCAACGGCGTAGTGCCGACTCACCGACGCCGAGTGAACGACTGGCTTCGATGAAACTGTAGTTTTGCTTGAGTACGAGGTCGGCAGCCTCGCGTTTGAAATCAGCGGAAAAGATACGGCGTTGTTTGGTCATCTGACACCTCGATCTGGCGAGCACTCTCGCCTAAATGGGGGTGACCATAGATTTCATTAGACCACTACAATACGTACTTGACGCCGTTATCGGCGCCTTTTCCAACGGTCGCTCACCACCACGCCTTTTGAACGCAGCAGCACCGGGCGGTTTGAAGCCAGCTCCTGCAAGCAGACACCGGGAGGCCTACGCCCATTTTTGATACAGCATCACTGGCTTACGCCAGCGTTCGTGACACACCCCAGCAGGGTATTTTCACTCGATTACGGGGGCGATTCAGGAAAGCAAAAAGTACTGGGTCGAATACCGCCACCTTGATATCCAGTTCGACCAAGGCTGCGAGGCCGTCAATGGATTTTCGGAAGTCTACGGGCTTGGGGTAGAGATAGACTTTTTCGACTTTAGCGTCGAGACGCATCATGACGGGCTGGCTCCAGAGAGAGATGGGAGCACAGCATCGGGGATCAATTGCCGGTTTTGAATGTGGGGCTCATGGCGCGGTTACGATCGAGAGGAGCTTCAGTGGGCCAAGAACTGAAGCAGTTGGCTATTTTTGCAGCGGCTCCCTTGCCAAACGTCTACCTCGCATCTTTAATAGTTCTAGAGGAGAGAATGTTACAGAATATTTCCCCGCTGAATGAGCCTTCCACATCAAAATTGGAAGTATTGTTTGAATTTTCCAATTGATATTTTTTCTGGCTTAACCAAAAGACAAGTCAAAAAGAGTGCCGGAAATGAAAGAGTATTTAGCGGCGCCGATCCGAAAACTCATATCTCCCTCAATACGATTTGAGCTAAGAAAAACTGCAGCCTGGCTGCGAGACATGCTTGGGCGAGCCTGTTTCTGGCGCTGGGAAATTGCCAGATTCAAGCTGCGAAAAGACAGTCCTTACGACATCCTCTATGTTGGAAGGAGAGCACAGCGGGAGATGGCCAAGGTTCTCATGGGGGTGGAGTCTCCTGTGGCCGACAGCACGTCGGAATCGGATAAATCGAACCGTACGGTTCTGGTCAGTGAAATGCCAACCTTGGGCGCGTTGTATGTGCCTCACTTTCTGAGTGCTATCGTGCCACTGGGTCGCTCCATTGACGATATCACGGCGGGATACGATCGTAAGTTACGTCGAAACATACGCAAGAACCAGTCGCGCTACCGAATGAAGCAGGCGCTGACGGATGACGAAATTGAAAGAGCCGACAGGGAAATGCTTCAACCCTATGCCAGAGCAAGGCATGGCACTGCCGCCTCGCAAATTGCCACACATGAAGTTTTAAGGATAGCAAAGACTTTCGGCCGGCTCGATCTAATACTGTTGGAAGACGAAATTGTTGCATGCCAACTTGCGTGCGTAATTACTCGGGCCGGAAAGCGCTACTGGAGCATGATACGTGCTGGCTATCCTGAGGCGGTTTTTTCAGATGCCAAAAGGCTGAATGAAGTCAACTCGATCACTACATTTATGGAGCTTGAGTGGGCAATAAACAATGGCTTTGACTATTATGACATCGGTACTTGCCTGGCCCGTCCAGACGACGGACTTCTCGAATGGAAAAGAAGACGTGGTGGTGATGTTGATACGCTGGGTAACCACGCTTATATGTTTGTCCGACTACCCAAGGTTGGTGCAGCCCAACTCCTTTGGAATACACCGCTATTTGCTGTCGAGGGGAAAAAACTGACACTTCATCTTGGCTTGCCGGACGGGCAAAACGATGAGGAAGTTGCGAGTCGCTATAATAACATGGGGTTTGGCGGGCTATACAAAATTTATCTCTACTGTGCCAAGAGTCCAAGCGAACTGCTTCTCGACACGTTACGCAGTCGTTATGCTCATTTGAAGTCCCCGCCCATTATGGAGAGGATTATATCTACCTGAGCAGCTTTCTGATGTTAAAGAAATGCAGTTTAGGCGCTTGCGCCATTAACTGTTTTTTTGTAGAGACGGATTAGAGTGAACATGACATGTCGGAATTACGCGTGTTAACGAGCAGCAACCGGACAAAATGGAGCCTTGCTGCATACCAGCATATTGTAAGAGCGCGGGTTATGCGAAAGCCGGCGGAAATCCCGCAAAGTGCAGCGGTGAAAACCTGGAATATTGCGCCTGGCGAAACATCAATTTCTCCACCGGCTTTTTTCCTGCCCAATCAACTCGAACGTGTGACAGGATGGGAGGAAGAACGCTTTTATCCTTCCGAACACCCCCGTCGTACAATGGAAGGAATAGGCAGCGTTGATCATGGTCCAACACGGGGCCACCTGCTTAAAGATGTCTGGCTGATAGATGGAACACTCTACAAGGGCAATGCAAAATCCTGCTTATCTCCTAGATCTGGTTGGCTTCCAAAAATCTCCGTGGAAACCGAGATGGAGCGCGGGGCGATTTACTGTACAGCAGGTGGAAACAAATGGTTTGGCTCCTGGCTGATGGAAGACTGTGCAACTTACCCATTAGCATGCGACGAAGGAGTTCCGGTGACGATCGCGCCATCCACCAGGTTTCCTCTATTTCCCCAGGCTCCCGAATATGAGGACTGGCTTGGCATAACACCGGTTCGTTTGCGCAATGCGTTTTTTCGTGAGCTCGTGATATTCGATGATCTAAGTCAAAATCGAAATAGGCATTTACGCTTTCGCGCGATGGGTGAAAAATTAATGTCACACGTAAAGTACAGCTCTCACCCCGGAGTTTTCATTCTGCGAGGCGGCAAAGGTGAATTGCGACTGTTACACAATGAAATGGAACTCGCTGAACGTCTGCATAACCGCAGAGGTTTTCGCATTCTCGACCCTTCGAAAACCGATGTTCCGACAATCGTAGCGACCTGTGCTGGGGCAAAAACCGTGGTGGGGATCGAGGGGAGTCATCTCGTACATGGTGTCAATGTACTTCAGCCTGGTGGCTCACTGCTGGCTCTGCAGCCCCCGAATCGCTTCATCTGTTATTACAAGTATCTAACGGATCGCGATCACCAGAATTTTGGATTTGTGGTGGGAACGCCAGAGGGCGATGGCTTTACAATCGACCCCGATGAGGTTGAGCGCACTCTAGACCTATTCCCTTCATGAAGACTTGATCTGAACCACGCTCCTCGTGCCAAGGTCGAGCCCCCATTCCGAGTGATCAAACCCCAATTTGGGTATCAGCAACGCGCCTTGGGTCAAATTTCAATCGGCAGGGAGGGTCAGTTTTCCGTAAGCGCTCCATGCACCCGGAAAAGTCGAAGATTGTGTATTGCAAAGACAGTAACCGCAAAGCAGCGTACCCGACGACGCAGTTTACGTTTCTGGGGTTTACCTTCCGGCCACGGGAGGCGTGGGGTAACCATGGACGCCGATTTACCAGCTTCCTGCCCGCAGCCCGTAATGAAGCGTTTAAACGAACGCGCCAGCAAACTCGCGGCTGGAATATCCAGCGGCAAACACCGGCCAGCCTTTTTGAATTGTCAAAGCAGTAAAACGCGACCCTCAGGGGGGTGGAACTACTACGGGGCTTTCTACAGAGCGGCGATGCGCAAGGTCTTCAATCATTTTGACTTGAAGCTCCAGCGTTGGGTTCATCAGAAATACACGCCAAGGAGAGGTCATTTAAGATTGCAAATAAATAAAATAAATACTCAAAATTGGAGCTCGATAGCAAAGCACGTTTTTCAAGGTCTGTAGCAAACTACAATTAGCGTACATACATAATCACCCATTTTTAATTCACATCAAATATTCTTTCTTGCGAAAACTCGCAATCCTCTCAATAGAATCAAGATTGTCTGACAACATTTCGCTGCCTCCAACTTTAATACAGGAGGCTTCTTCAATGAAGAACATAACCACTAACACACCCTTCCCCCAGATCGAGTAAAGATGCTACGTCGCGTTTTACAAGGTAGTTTTCGCGTCAGCCGCGTTTTTTATGCCCGCATTTTCAGTGCTGGTTGTTCCCTCTCTGGCTTGAGTGTGAAGGCCCCGATGGTTTGCCAATTCCCGGTCGCACCTGACCAGCGATGCGAGTGTTGATTGCGAGCGTGCTGGTACAGCGCATGACACTTGGCCAGCACCTCTTGATCCTCACCGCGATGACGCTGCGCCGGGGTTACGAAGCGGACGCGGCGGTGGCCTGGGCGTAGCGGACAAACTGCGAAAAACGGTGATCTATCGTGTCCACGCTGGAAAAGGACAGTTCGCCCTAGATAGTTTTGCCGCACTGTGCGTTCTTCAAGTGCTGGTCAGGCCCCGATTGGGCTATCCATCTCGATCCGCGAGTGCTGCAGGGTTGTTCCTTGATGCCCTTATGCCGTTTCACGCTGAGCGGAAAGGCCAAAGGCGGTGCGGGGCGTGTGTTGCATTTGGTCCTTGAGACCGTCCTGTTGCGGGCGATGCTCAAGCCTGAAGCTATTTCATGCGGATAGAGTCCGCTTGATTGATGACTGACCTGTTTGTTGTGACGTTATTTTGACGCAATTACACTGATTTTCTATTTATATTTATCATGATGACGCACTATTGACGCGGCAGCTATGTGCCTACTATGCTCAATTTAACTTGATAAAGATTCCTTCGTCCGACAAAAGAATAATCCTCTGCTCAGGGAGGCCATGTTATGCACCCGACACTTTTTATTAAATCCGTTTTGTTATTAATACTCCTGAATGGTGCGGCTGTTTCTAGTGCTCAGGCGGCCAGTTTGGTCTATGAATCTAGTTGCATGAGCAACTCTGGCGAGGATTTAGGGCCTAAACTAAGCATGCTGATCGAAGAGCGCGCGGGAGGCGCGCTGTTTATTTTTAGAAACAGCATTGTCGTGCCTTCGTCGATCACCGATATCTACTTGGATGATGCACAACCTGCTCTAATTAGCAGCATCGCTTATCACTCTGACTCGGGGATGGGTGTTTCCTTCGACAGCCAAGCCGCACCGGCGAATCTTCCAGGTGGCAACGCCATTGGCTTTCACACCGACTTCTCCGGTAATTCTGGCACGCAGAGCATTGCTACCAAGGGTGTGCTTAACAATGGGGCCAACGCTGTCGGCGAGTGGGTCAGCTTCCTTGGGCCGTGCGCCAATGCTTCTTCGTTTAACAGTTTAATTGCGGCGTTTGCCAATGGCCAGTTCAGGGTTGGTCGGCATGTCCAGGGTATAGGTCTGGCTGGGACAGCCAATTCTTATATCAATCAACGGAGTGCGGTACCGCTTCCTGCGGCAGCATGGTTATTTTCTTCCGCGTTGTTTGGATTTATCGCGTTTGCCAACCGACGGAAGGTGTAGGTAGTGGTTTCGTACAATGCCTCCTCCATGGTCGGATCGCTGTAACCGAACCAGTTCTGCAACAGATGCACGCGCAGCATCGCCATCAACGGAGAGGCCGGACGAACCGCCTTCACCCTTCGGGCAATGTAGCCCGATCAAGGCGATCAACCCCTTCCATGGCACCACCTGATCCATCTCGATCAGGAACAATTCTTTGCGGGGTTACTTGCGCTTGCCGGCGTACTCGGCGTCGGCGAAGGTCATCTGCTTCATGGGAAACTCGTGCAACGGGATCGGCGTATTTCACCAGAAACGGTAAGTCTTTTTCAGGGTTTCCTTAATGTAGGCGCATCTCTGCAGATCAGCGTGCGAAACAAGAACATTGGATTACCAACCACATAGCGACTGAATAATCGCTTTGGCTCACTCATCTCCCTGAATACCCACTCACAACCAAGACGACGCATCCATTGCGGAGCCCGAGTAACCTTGCCGCCGAGAAAGTCCAGGATCGCCCCGCCGCACACTATCAGACATGGCACGCCGCTGGCAGCTAGCCTGGCAGCAACGGCTTCTTGCTTGGGCATGCCCATGCCCAGCACAACCAATTCTGGCTGCAGTTGCCGGGCAAGGTTTATGTAGGCATCCACCTCAGCAAAACCATGGTGAGCAGAAACTACATTTACCGCAAATACCGCTTCGCTACGCTGCACCGCATTCGCTAGATAGGGCTCTTCAGTGCCCCAGAATGCCACACGCCGGCCCTTGAACGCAGCCAGTAATTTGGGAATAAAATCCGTGCCATTCATATTTAGCCCCGGCACTAAGCCGAGCCGGCGAAACAGGATGGCCATGCCGGAGCCATCCCGTAATAACACGTCAGCAGCCGACAGCGCGTTATAGTAATCGGTGTTGCCCGCCACCAGGTTCATGGCATGGGCATTGACGAATCCAAGTACTGTCGCCGCCTCAGGCTTGGATAAAGCATCAATCAATCCTTGCTCATCAACGAGATCACTGACCACCCTGAGTTTCTGGATAATCGTTTGCCAGTTGTGCTGCCAAGCAAAAGCGCACATTAATTGTCATCTCGCTTCGAACGCACCCACTCAACTTGGCGCTTAAGCAAAAAGCCTAGATACAGGGGTATTTTCTTCACCGCGTAGAACGGCGCATACAACAAGGCTGAAAAAGATATAATCCCGCGACCAAATTGGCTCCATGCCAGCAAGATAGTCACATTCAATATTGCCACCCCGGCAGAAGCGATTAATGCTGGAGCCAAAGCTCCACACAGCATAAACACCAACCATGACAGACTAAAAACAGCCCCCAACGCTAAAGTCAATAAGGCCAACGGAGGGACCAATAAATCTAGCGTCATAGCCAGGAGGTTCCAGTTACGCAAGCTAATCGACTCTACAAACAACTTTGGTGCATCACCAAGGATTACCCCTAGATGACCATGCTCCCAGCGCGTACGCTGGGTACTTAAGCCTTCATCACTGCGCGGAAAATAACTGGTCACAAGGGCATCGGGGCAAAACAAAGGCGGCTTGCCGCTGCGGCAGAAATCGAAGCCCATCCTCAAATCTTCGACGATGTGGCCACTGGCCAAATCGATCAAAGCCAGATCCCGCCAGACGAAAGCCATTCCCGTACCCATTAACTGACAGGGCAAACCAAGCCGAGCCCAACCTTGCGGCCGCACCAGATTCTTCACACGCCAGGCAAACTCGGCAAACCGCACTTTTAGCCCGGAACCTGCTGGAGCACGCATTAAATTAAGTGCCTGCGTTGGCCGCCCTGAGTCGATGCAACACATTGCCAAACGCTCAATAGAGCCCTCACCCACCTGGCAATCGGCATCGACAATGATCATGACGTCCGGCGCAACGCTCGCTAAATGACGCACCCCAAAGTCCAGCGCATAACCCTTGCCACACTGCTGATCATTGCTGCGTTCCACCACCTCGGCGCCCGCCGTGCGGGCCAGCGCGGCCGTGTCGTCAGAACAGTTGTCCGCCACCACCAATAAGCGATCGCCCTCTAGCAACTGCGGCCGAATGGTATTTAACGTCGCGACGATCATCGAGGATTCATTGTGTGCCGGTACCAACACAGCCACCCGCAGCCGCGATCTTTGCGCCGACGAGAGCGACCGCACAGGCAGGCAGGCCAGCAACACCTGTAAAAACAGCACCAACACCGGCAGGACTATGAGCGCCAGCAGTGTGCTGAACAGCCAATTAAGTAAGGTGATCATGCTTGCGCCCTAAACAAATTAGCCAACTTGGCCGCTTCGGTATCGATATCGTGTCGCTCCAGCACTCTCTGATAAGCCGCCTCGCCCATCCGCTGCAACACCTCGACGGGTTGCGCGAGGCAGTCCGCCAGCACCGCCGCCAACTCATCCACAGCTCCAGCGGGAAACAACCAACCGTTCTCACCCTGACGCACTAACTCGGGAATGCCCGCCACATAGGTCGTCAGTACTGGCCGGCGCAAGGCCATGGCTTCCATGATTACCACCGGCAACCCCTCGGCGAAGCTCGGCAACACCAAGGCCCGCGCCGCAAGAATTTCCGCCCGCACCTGCTCGCTGCTAATCCAGCCGGTGATTCGCACCTGCGCCTGCAAGCCATGCAGTGCAATCAGGGCTTCGATTTCCGCACGTATTTCCCCATCGCCGGCCAGTACTATCTCGAACACCACGGCTTGCGCTGCCAGGATGCTGGCGGCCTCAAGCAACAACAGTTGGCCCTTCTGCTCACACAAGCGACCCACGCAAACCAACCGCGGCACGGACGGCACGGCAACTGCCGGTACATCGTGAAACGCCCGCTCCAGACCACAATGCACCACCTTTACCCTTTCCCAGTGCGCATGAGCCACCCAGCGAAACAGCTGGCTGCGCCCATAAGAGCTAATAACCGCGACAAAAGCCGCGCGCCGGACTTTCTCGCCCAAATGAATAAACTGTGGTTTGTCGAACTCTTCCGGGCCGTGCACCGTAAAACTGTACGCTGGCCCGCCGAGTGCATTGGCCAACATCACCACCTCGGTTGAGTTAGTGCCGAAATGCGCATGCACATGCTCGGCACCGAACGCCTGCAACAAAGACAGCAGGCGGCACGCCTCGGACAAATAGACCAAATGGTACGGCCAGGGCCGATCGGCACGCCGGCCCATGCGTAGCGCCAGCCACAACGCCGAAAAAAAGCGTCGCGGCTGGGCGTGCAACACCTGCAGCACAGGCACTAATAGCTCTTTGACTCCGCCTTGCAGCACATAGTAAGTTTTACTGCGTTCGGACACGTCCTCGGCATCCACCAACTCGGCATCCCAACCACGCAGAGCAATGCGCTGCACCACAAAGCCCTGGCGCTCTAACGCCAAAATCTCGCGACGAATGAAGCTATGGCTGACCTTGGGGTATTGATTGATCAAATAAGCGATACGC
Source organism: Pseudomonas sp. F220 (assembly GCF_057813935.1). Lineage (NCBI taxonomy): Bacteria > Pseudomonadati > Pseudomonadota > Gammaproteobacteria > Pseudomonadales > Pseudomonadaceae > Pseudomonas > Pseudomonas sp. F220. The sequence continues at coordinate 37,286 of NZ_JBVASJ010000015.1, read as the reverse complement.
ATAGGAACCAGCTTAGATGTCGTTGCAGTGAATTATTACGACAGGTACTTTTACAGTAGTACAATTATCAAGAACGTCAACAAGCACCACGGCGTTTGTTCCGACCCTTGCATTTTCTCCGATCAACAACCCACCTAGAACTTTCGCTCCGGCACCTTATATACACTTCGAAACCAATAGCTTAAACAGTGCCGCCCGCCAACTGACCAATAGTGACTACTGCAGCTTCATGCCGCCAGGCCCGACAGTCACATATTGATGAATTACATCCGCTTTGGACGAGGCAGCTTTATATCACTTGAAATTTTTTGTATTTTTATTTATACCAGACGACGTCACTATCAACAAAACCAAATACCTTACAGGTGCACCCCTTCAGAAGGCCAAATAAAAAATCCGTACGAGATGCACACTCCCTCCAGTCAAATATCGACCTAATAAGCGCTTGCGCTAGTTACATAGCTGCCTATTAACACACTGTCTATTCTTGTAAAAACATCATCTAGAAGCTCATAACGTCTGCGGTACATGGCACGTTTTTTTGAAGGAATACAATCAAGCGCCTTTTTGGACTGGACCATGGGAATCTCAAAAAAATCTTCGCGCTCTGACGGAGTCGCTCCATGCTCCAACCATATAAAATCATAATTTCCCGCTAGATCTTGAGCTTTTTGAGCTCCAAAATATGGATGACGATGATGACGATACCCATCCCCTATCGCATAAATCTTTTCAACACCAATATTTATTGCAATATACTTAATAACTTCGATCAGAAAGCTTCTTGGCCGAAGACCTTCAAAACCTTTTGTTAAGTCCCTATAAATACTCAAGGACCTATCACTCTCCACACCTTTGTGTATCCCTTGAACTGCACCGATAAAAATACATAGCTCAACCTCCGTGCGACACAACGTGAACGCTATTGATGCAGTACGTAAATCACCCTGAAATAAGTTCAGCACCAGCTCCCCTTCACGCATAAACCATGCCGGACGATCTAGAACCAAGGAACAACCAACAGAGCACTCCGACAAGTCACTCAAAATCAAACTGTCATTTCGCCCAAAAAGTAATAGCTGTGGAAAGTTTTTTGTGACCACTTCGTAATGCGAGGCTAATACACGAAGTCTATCCCGAGAGCTCCAGCACCTACTAATGTATGGCCAATGAACAACACCAATACAATCCCCCCCTAACTTCTCAAAACCGGTTTTGCCCAGCGCGCTCGACATACGCCATAAAAACAACTTGAGTTCTGACCAGTTTTTTGTAACTGAAATCAGTAATTTACGTTTATTATTCAACGCGCTAAAAGAATAACCCGCGTGCAAAAAAAATAGGCTTTTTAATATCAGCCAATAATTCATAGAAGTCTCACTTGTATTCGATCAACGTCGTCTTTCCGGCGCCGAATCTGTTCAACAAAAACTTGACTTGCCCGAGCATCTCGGGAAATTTTCCCAGCACCAGAAAGAAAGCCAGCAGCCAGTTTTCGCGCGCTGATCTATCACCCCGCCGAGCCAAGCGCACCACCTGCAGTGGATAGACCAGCAGCAGAAGCAGCCCAATCCATCCCAGCATCAAACTCGCGATAATAGTTGCCAGCGGGATACCCAAGCCCCAGAACCAGGCACGGCGCGACTCACGTAACCCATGTTGCTCCGGTGCAGCCCCATGCAAAAATGCGCCCGAGGCAAAGGCATACCCACCACGCAGGGTACGCTGCCACCATTGGCCGAAGCGGGTCATGGCCGCATCGTGCAAGGTCATTTCCTCAACCAGACGCCAGACCTTCCATCCACTCGCACGTAGACGCACACACAACTCAGGCTCTTCCCCGGCAATAAGATCCGATCGAAACCCAGACGCTGCGACGAAGGCGTCAGCCCGCATCAGCGCATCGCCACCACAAGCCTTGGCCTCACCTATCGGCGTATCCCATTCGAGATCACACAGTAAGTTGTAAATCGAATGCTGTGGAAAACGTTCACGGCGCCGTCCACAGACCACCGCAACCTTAGACTGGGCATCAAGAAAAGCCTGTGCCCGGGGCAGCCAGCCACCGACAACCTCGCAATCACCATCGACAAACTGCACATAACGCATCGCCGGCAATAAGCGTTGCACGCAGGCAAACCCTTCATTGCGCGCGCGCGCAGCCGTAAAGGGAATCGACATATCCAACTCAATCACCTCGACCCCAAGCCGCCGTGCCATCTGGACTGAACCATCCGTTGATCCAGAGTCGACATAAATAACCTTCTCCGCCGCACCGCCCAGCGAAGCCAGGCAACGCTCAAGCCGTAGGCCTTCATTGCGACCGATAACAACGACACCAATACCAGTAGCCATTGAGTTCACTCAGCGATGTAAAACTGCTCGATATCGTCCACCGGATGGTTCATAAGCATTCCCTTGCTTCTGCGCGCTGCCTTTTCTTGATAGTCGCAGGCACGCCCACTGCCACCGAGTCGTCCGGTACATCTGTCAGCACCACGGCATTGGCACCAATCACGACGTTGTTACCAATGCGGATATTGCCCAGCACCTTGGCCCCGGCACCGATATCAACATTGTTACCCATCACCGGGGCAATCGGCTCATCCACATTCTTGAGACCCACGACCACGCCATTGCGGATACGGCAATCATCGCCGAACCGCGCATAACCACTGATTATGATGCCGCCGAAATGATCGATGACGAAGTTGCGCCCGATCACCACCTCACACGGCAGCTCGACACCCGTCACGATCTGCACCAATTTGAAGAGCACTTTGTATATAAAGGAGAGCAACTTACGCAACAATGCTGGGCGCACACCGTAGCGCCAGCGCCCAAAGCGATAAACCAGCATCACCCAAAACCCCTGAGCAGCCCAATCACCAGCGTGTGCACGCAAGTCCGCACGTATATTTTCGAACATAAGTTGACCTACCGTGTTGGTTGGCTAGCAAATTGGGTATCGAGCAGCAACGCCCAAGTATCACGAGCATGCTGCCAACACGCCCCTATGGCGGCCCAGCCACGGCCTTTCAATAGAGCCTTGAGCGCCAGAATCAGATCACCTATGCTCACCAGTAACATATGTGAGGCCAAACCCAGTCGACCGTGGTGCTTACGGAAGTACAAAAGCTCGCTTTCGATTTGTAACCTGGGTATCTGTCGACTGGCCGCATTGAGCTTATCAACTGATTTAGCACTTTCACCGCCGATATGCACTACCGTGGTATGCGGGTAGTAAACCACCTTCCAACCGGCCTGTTTAACGCGTTTGCAGTGATCTATCTCCTCGTAGTAAAGAAAGTAGCGCGGGTCGAACAAGCCAACCTGGTCGATGACTTCACGGCGGATCAAGTAATAGCAGCCGGGCACCCAGTCGCACTCACGGACCGAGGCATGATCCCAGGCCATGTCGTCGACCCTCTTCACCACAGGGAAAAAGCGTTCAAGCCCTGTACGCGAGAGGAAGATATTCAGCGGCGTCGGAAAATAGCGACAGGAGGGCTGCAAATCTCCCTCTCGTCCAACCAACCGAACACCGAGGACACCGCAATCAGGATGAGCCTCCATGTAGTCGAGGGTCTTACTCAGGGTATCAGCGGCAACGAAGGCATCGGTATTGAGGAGCAACACGTACTTGCCCTGCAGGTGCTCAACCAATTGATTGTTGGCACGACCAAAGCCAACATTATTTTCATTGGCCAGCAGAAATGCCTCTGGGCAAACCGTTGCCAGGCACTCTAGCGAGTTATCGACAGAGGCATTGTCCACCACTAAATAGCGCGTTCGATCCGCACTATTTGACTCGCGCAACGCGTTAAACATGGGCTGCAGCAGAGTCGCTGTATTGTAGTTAACTACCAGCACATCAATAGGAGCACTAATCATTAGGTCGCGCCCCAAAAAAGTGCTGCGCTCTCATCGCCACAAGCGTCGGCTCAAATTCTGGATCGTATACACCGCTGCGCTGCCTGATGATGTCCATCCACGGATAAGTGGTGCAAGGCTCCTCGATTTTTTTCAACAGCTCTTCTATCGTACAGATAACCTTCGCTGGATTACCCCCAACCACTACGCTAGGCGGTACATCTTTCGTTACTACAGCACCCGCTGCGAAAATTGAATCTGGACCTATGGTCATACGCGGCATGACGATAGCGCCATAGCCGATAAAACAGTTATCACCTATATCGATAGGACCGACAGAATCAAGTTTTGTACCGAAGCGACTATCGATTCCGCCAGCTACCAAGGACTCACTGTTGAGCAGTTGCCTGGCATTCTCGATCGCGCCCGTCGCCAGAGTGAAGTGTTTTACCCTGACTCTTTCTCGGTGTAGGTCGTAATCAGACACTACTACAGCCGCTATGCGGCCGGTATTGCTGTCAAACTCAAGATCGACGCAGTTGCAATTGATGAAGACATCAAGCCCCTCGGTCTCGCTAAGGTCCTCGGCATATTTTTGTGCAAGTCGCGTTGGCGGACTGAGCAAGAAACGATCAGCTTCAAAGTCGTTGCCGTGCATAGCAACATTAATGGTCTTGAATCCCGAATCCGACGGAAGATCTAAAATAGCCATGGCCTCCGGCAGATGACGCTCGATCTCGGAAAACGCTATGGGCCAACCGGGCAAGCTCACGGGAGGGGACACGGTAAAATCGGACGACTCGAAGGGCCGGCAACGCCCGGCCCAGTGATTGGAGGTGCCGCCAAAAAAGCGCAGGCGCGTTGCCTCAACGTAGGCATTGAGGCCTGACGATGAGCACTTGTAGAGGGTTTGCGAGCGCTGCGAATATTCGTGCCCCCCTCCCTCGACAAGCACCACGCGCCAACCATACCCGGCCAAACGCGACGCCAACGTGATACCGGCGGCCCCCCCTCCTATGATGTAGAAGTCATATAGGTCGCGGAGTTCTTTCTGTGATTGGTAATCTTTGATCATCGCGTTTGCCGAAAATAATGGGCAGGCAACACCCACCCGTTGATAACAACAAACTCGGATTTATCAGCAGAAGACCGTGCAAAGACCTTGGAAAATCCAAATGTCGGCCCCCCCAGACTCAATAGGGCAAACGCCTGAGGGAAGCCTCTGCGACCCATCACAGAGGTATTCAAATCAAGTTCACTCATGATTCAAAGCTCCACGACATTGAAATTGCGTTGGAAATTTCAACTACACATCAAGGTCACAACTTTTTTTGGCAACCACCATCAACACCTCAATGGCGACGTCGTGCCACAGCTTTGGAAACAACAAGAGAAATAGATCAAATCAAAGCCATTTAGCAAGACTCGACACTAACTCCCCACACAAAGCCCCCACCACCAGCATTGGCAGCACCATAAGTTCACGCTTGAGATCGAACAGCCCCACACGACAATTGACATAAACAATCAGGACAAGCGTAGGAAACGTATGCAGGGCAACGCCCCAAATCGCATATTTCACCCCGCCAAGCGCCAGCAGCAGGGGCAGCAGCACCCATAACGAGACAACGCGAATAATGTTATCCATGGCTTGGTACTTTGCGAGTCCCAAAGCTAGCCAAAGCTGATGAGCCACCCCGTAGCGCAATGTGAAAAAAGAAAGTGAAAGAATGGCCATCATGCTGCCGGCCTGGGCATAACGCTCATCGTACAAACAGCTGATGATGAATGGACTGGCGGTCAAGAACAGTCCGCAGACAAACAGCAAGGCAAGATCGACAACCAATCGGATGCGGTAATACAAAGCGCGAAGCTGTGCGGTGTCATTAACTCTTGTGGCCTCGCTGAAGGCCGGCAGGGCCACGGCCCCGACCAACCTCTGCGCTCCGAGTTGAAGAGCTCCCAAAATCAGCACCGCAATGGAGTAGGCGCCCAGTTCGGTGGCCGACATGCTACCGCCGAACCAGATGCGATCACCATTCATGGCCAGTACTCCCACTGCCGAAGACAATAGTATCCAACGGCCGAAGGCGACTAACTCTTTGAGCGCAGAGCGGTCCCACTGTAGACGGTTAGGCGGTCCCTCAAACCAGAAATGACCAAGCAGAGTGCTGACCATGGCTGCGACCAGACCTGCAATCACCAGCGACCAGACAGACCTGGTGAAGTAACCGATGCCTAGCATCACCAGCAGGCCCGCAAGCTGGGACGCAAACTCGATGAGCACCACTTTCTTTTGCTGGAAAGCGCGAGCTGCCACGTCGATTTTCGTCGACTGGAACCCAAAGATGATCGCGGTAAAACCGGTAAAGGCCAACACCAGCGGCAACTCCGGTGCGGCATAGGTGGAATTGGCCGACCACAAATTGATGACTTGCGCAAACCAGATGAAGCCCGCGATTAGAAGTGTCGAAGCAAAAAGGACAAAGCCGCGCATGATCTGCACGGTCCACACGGTATTGAGAAACACCGGATCGTCGCCACGCGGGCTCTGGATGATGTTCTGGCGCACGCCAACATCGGAAAGCAAGTGGAGAACCACCGAAACGGTGATGGCGATCATCATGATGCCGAACATTTCCGGCATCAGCAGACGGGCCATCACAAGGTTGCCACCCAAGCGAATGGTTTGAGACGTAACAATCGCCCCCAGATTCCATGCCCCAGCAGATATCGCTCGCCTGCGAAGGCTCAACGATGGCGATAAATCAATTGGAGGCATAACATCAACCCCGAACTCAAATGGTACGCACGTTACTATAGCTGCAATTGGCCATCTCACTAGCCGTCGCTCACCAATCAATAAGTTCAATAATCCATGCCTGAGCACTTTCGCGCGTTAATCGTCATTCTAGTTTTAGCTGGCATCGTTTTTGCCCTAGCGCGTCAACCAGCAGCAGACCTGATCCCTTACCGCGACTTCACTCGTCGGCGCAATCTGTGGTTCGTATTGACGCTACTGGCCTTTGTTTCGCACAGTTTCTGGGTGTATGCGGGCATTGCCGCTATCGTTCTGACCGTCGCCCGAAAAAGCGAACGCAACCCCGTGGCGCTGTTTTTCCTTCTGCTGTTTCTCATCCCGCCAGCCTCGGCGGAAATTCCCGGATTCGGCCTGATCAACTATTTTTTTGCCTTTAACCATATTCGTCTACTGGCATTGTGTGTGTTGCTTCCGGCTTTTTTCGCTCTACGCAAGCGAGCAGACACGGTCCCTTTCGGACGCACCTGGCCTGACAAGCTGTTAGCAGCCAACATCCTGTTGACGAGCCTGCTTTACCTGCGCGAAACCACGGTCACCGACACTTTGCGCCAAACGCTCTACCTGTTCATCGAAGTTTTTTTGCCTTACTACGTTGCCAGCCGGGCACTGAAGAACCTCAGCGACTTCAAGGACGCTCTGTTCGGTTTTGTACTCGCCGCCATGGTGCTGTCGCTTATTGGTCTCTTCGAGTTTTCCCGGAATTGGCTGCTCTACAATGCGCTGACCGACGCCTTGGGCATGCAATGGGGAATGTCCGGCTACTTGAGCCGTGGTGGCTCATTACGCGCCAGCGCCACTACCGGCCAGGCCATTGCGCTCGGGTTCGTCATCAGCGTGGCCATCGGCTTTTACCTGTACTTGCAGGAGAGTGTACGCAGCCGATTGCAGGAGGGTGTACGCAGCCGATTGCAGCGAGGCCTCGTCGGCCTCTTGCTGGCCGGCGGTCTGTTTGCACCGCTGTCGCGTGGCCCCTGGATCGGTGCAGCCGTCATGATCACCGTGTTCATCGCCACCGGCCGTAAAGCTGTCAAACGCCTGATGCTTCTGGCAATCGCCGGAGTGCTCGCCCTTCCCCTGCTGGCCATCGTGCCTGGCGGGCAAAAAATCCTGGATCTGCTACCGTTCATCGGTACGGTAGAAGTAGAGAACATCACGTACCGGCAGCGCTTGATTGATAACGCAGTGATCGTCATCCAGCGCAACCCTTGGCTGGGCTCTTTCGATTACCGCAACACTCCTGAGATGCAGTCCATGATTCAGGGCGAGGGCATCATCGATATTGTGAATACCTATATCGCCCTGGCGCTGGAGATCGGCCTGATCGGATTGACGCTATTCGTGGTTTTTTTCGCCACGGTGCTGCTCGGCATCCGCACGGCAATGCGTTCGTTCCCCAACAAAGACGATGAGCCGCGCCGACTCGGACGTGCGCTGTTGGCGGTACTGGCCGGGATACTGGTGACCATCTTTACCGTTAGCAGTATCACCGTGATCCCCGTGGTGTATTGGTCGGTGGCCGGACTGGGTGTGGCCTATGCTCAGATGGTGCGCAGGCTCAAGCGCACTGAGACTGCAAGCACTGCGAGCGCCAACTTTCAACTCCGGTAACGCTCATGACCTCTTTTTTTCACCGCCCCCATATGCTGCTAGTGGTTCTCCTGCCCCTTGCTATTTGGCCGTTTAGCACCTGGGCGTCGGACTGGGTCTCCAGCGTGGATGAGCGCAGCGGCCTGCCAATGCTGGCGCGCGGTGGCAACCCTGTAGTTTCTTCTTCATTCGCCTTCTGGGGGAGCAACTGGAAATGGACGGATTTGCCGACCGCGTTCAAAGTGAACACCCCTTATAGCTACTCCCTTGCAGGCAAGAACAAAAACCTGGATTTCGACGTGACTGCGCAGATTCAGAAGGAAGACGAGCAAAAGTTGACCTGGAACTTTGCCCTGGATGCACACAGCATGATGCCGAACGTGATGGGCGGGGGCATCGTCTTCAAGTTCGATCCTGCCCTTTACAATGGAGAAATGGGTGAGCCGGCTTTGCTACCCGACAACCGCGGCTGGTCCTGGGGGAATACACAAAGCCGACGCATCGAGATGCGTTTTGAGCCTGCACTGGCAAGTGTGTACTTTGAACCGGGTGATAAATCTCAGGTGCGTGCTTTTTTCTACAAGAACACGATCAAACCCGGCCGCCAAAATTTCAAAGCCACCTTGAGCATATCTGGCGATGTGGTACTCGGTCCGACCACAACCGAGCGCTTCGGGCTGGCGGACACAAGGGGCTGGCCGAGTGACACGCTCGACTGGAAAACCTCGCCGGTCGATCTGTCCTTTCTTAACGCTCACGAAAAACCTGCAGGCAAGCGCGGCTTCGTCAAAGCATCCGGCGAACAACTGCTATTCGCGGACAACACCCCGGCGCGCTTCTGGGGCACTAACCTGACGGCCTATACGCTGTTTCGCACGCCAGACGATGCAATCAAGCAGCAGGCCCAACGCCTGTCGGCACTGGGCTTCAATCTCGTACGACTGCACCACCATGACTCCCCATGGGTCAGCCCAAACATCTTTCGCGACAGCAACCTCACGCATGACACTCAGCAACTAAGCCCGGATTCACTGAAAAAAATCGACTGGTGGATCAAGTGCCTCAAAGACGAGGGCATTTATGTATGGCTCGATATGCACGTCGAGCGAGCCTTGACTGCAAACGACAACATCTATGGCTTCGATGAAATGCCAAAGAATGGCAAGAACAACGCCGATCTCAAGGGCTATGCCTATGTAAATATCACCATTCAGCAGGCGATGAAGCGCTTTGCCCAAGCCTATTTGACCCATGTAAACACCTACACCGGACTCGCCTACAAAGACGATCCGGCGATCGCCGCCGTACTGATTACCAACGAAAACGATGTCACCCAGCACTTTGGCAATGCCCTATTACCAGACAAACAAGTGCCAAAGCACAACCAGATCTACATGGCCGAGGCCAAGGCCTTTGCCAGACAGCACAATCTATCTGCAAGCCAAACCTGGCGCTCCTGGGAGCCAGGCCCCGCCAAGCTGTTCCTTAACGATTTGGAGCGACGTTTCAACGTAGACATGATTCAGCACCTACGTGAATTAGGAGTGAAGGTACCCATCGCCACGACCAGTAGCTGGGGCGGCGATAGCCTAAGTTCCCTACCGGCCCTTACCGCCGGCGACCTGATCGATGTCCATAGCTTCGGTGGCCCTGGGCAGCTAGAGAAAAACCCGCTCACCAGCGACGGTTTACTGAACTGGATTGCCGCCGGCCAAGTCATAGGCAAACCCCTGACCGTCACCGAGTGGAACACTGAACCCTTCCCGACACCTGACCGCCACTCGCTACCACTCTATATGGCCGGCACCGCCAGCCACCAAGGCTGGGATGCGCTGATACAATATGCCTACAGCCAGGAGCCGCTAACCGGCGAATGGATAACTGCCGACAACTGGCACGCCTATAACGACCCTGCAATGCTGGCCACTCTGCCCGCCGCCGCCTTGCTTTATCGCCGCGCAGACGTTCAAGAAGCAAAGACGACCTATGTCTTCGCGCCGACACCAAGCACCCTGTTCAACCAATTCATCACACCGGCCAACGCTGCTCTACTGCGCACAGCCATGGAGAAAGGCAAGCTGCAAATCGCCATGCCCCAGACGACAGAATTACCTTGGTTGCAGCAGAGCATTATCTCGAGCAATGCACAGGTGTTTCATGACCCCAACCAGTCACTGCTGGACGCCAATGCCAGCGAGTCCACGACAGACACTGGCGAGTTAAAGCGCAACTGGAAACTAGGCATCTACACCATCAATACGCCACGCACCCAAGCAGCAACCGGCTGGATCGGCGGCGAGTCGATCAGCCTTGGCAACATCCAGGTTCAAGTAAAGACCGCTAATGCCAGTGTGGTGGTGCAAAGTCTGGACAGCGCGCCTATCGGCCGATCGCAGGATTTACTGATTTCGCTGGGTACCCGTGCCATCCCCAAAGACGACAACAAAACACCTTTTTATGTCGAGCCCCTCGAAGGCACCCTGACAATCCAGGCACCGCAAGGCTTAACATTTTTCACCCACGGCATCCTTGCGCAAATGAAGAAGTTGCCCGCCACCTACCTTGATGGGCGCTATACGATCAAGTTCGACGGTCTGCAGGCGTCTAATTGGTTGTTTTTGAGAAAAGGCGTCCCGCAAACCACAACTTCAGATGACGCACCGCCAATCCCTGCCAATACAGCGTCATCCAGCGCGTCGGCGACTCAATAGCAGTCTTTTATCTGACGTTCCAATCTGCGCTTACGCAGCAACAGTTTCCAGGAGATCAGGATGAATTTTTTGGTTGTTGGCGGCGCAGGCTATATCGGCTCGCACATGGTTAAGCAGCTACTGCGTGCAGGTCACGAACTGGTGGTGGCAGACAACTTTTCAACAGGCCATCGCGGCGCGTTGATGGGCGGGAAATTGGTCGAACTAGACATAGCCGACGCGCAAGCCTTGGACCTCTTGTTTGCCGCACAACACTTTGATGCCGTGTTCCACTTCGCCTCATTTATCCAGGTGGGCGAGTCCGTCACTGAACCTGCCAAGTATTACCAAAACAATTTGGCCGCAACCCTGACGCTGCTACAAGCCATGGTTCGTGCGGGGGTTAAAAACTTCATTTTTTCCTCGACCGCCGCCATCTATGGCGACCCGGTGTATGTACCCATCGACGAGGAGCATCCCAAGGCCGCGATTAACCCTTATGGTCGCAGCAAGTGGATGGTGGAGCAGATGCTTGAAGATTTCGACCGTGCATACGGGCTGAAGTCGGTCTGCCTGCGCTACTTTAACGCCGCCGGAGCAGACCCTGAAGGACAGTTAGGTGAACGCCATGAACTGGAAACCCACTTGCTACCACTGATCCTGCAGGCTGCCGCCGGTCGGCGCACAACCATCACCGTCTATGGCCGTGATTACGACACGCCTGACGGCACTTGCATTCGCGACTACGTCCACGTTGTCGATCTCGTTGCAGCACACGCACTTGCCGTGGATTATCTGCTGGCCGGTGGTGCTAGCACGGCTTTTAACCTCGGTAACGGCCAAGGGTTCTCAGTACAGGAGGTGATAGAGACCGCGCGTCGCGTGACCGGCCAGGATTTCTTCGTCAGCGATGCGCCACGCCGCGCCGGCGATCCGCCACGCCTTGTGGCCGATCCCCGAAGGGCCAACGCATTACTGGGCTGGCAACCGCAATTCTCCTCACTTGAACAGATCGTGACGCACGCCTGGAACTGGGAGCAGAAGCACCCTTGGCACTAAAGGTCGGTGCTGGCGCATAACGCCGAACGCCTAAGGGTGACGCTCTAGTAGTAAGAGCGGTTGGGGAGCTCGGCTTTGTTTAGCACCGTGCCAATCAGATTGGCTGCCCCCAGATGATGCAGGCTTTCCTCGATCTCTTCCTTGCTGTTCATGCCGTTGGCGACCACGAGCAGGACGCAGTCGAATTTAGGCAAGACGGTAATAACATCGTCCGAACTCAACAACGGCGGCAAGTCGAAAATCACGATACGCGAGTTGTAGTACTCGCGCAGATCAGTAATCAAATGGCTCACTGTGGGCGATGACAGCACCTCGGTGGAGAGAGGGATCGGCTCTCGCGTCGGCAGGACTACAAAGCGCGGCAAGGTCGGGTTGACCAGAACCTCTTGCAGTTCCGCTTCATTGGCCAGCAATTCATTGAGCGATTTCTCCATCGGCAGACCCAGGCAGGCACCCACCATCGGACGACGCAAGTCGAAATCCACCAGTAGCGCCGTCTTGGTGGTGTGATGGGCGATGCTCATTGCCAGGTTGATAGCCAATACAGTCTTGCCTGCATCCGGAGTTGGCGAGGTGATAGCAAGCGTGCGCCAGCCATTTTCTCCCATGACTTTCAGAACTTGCGTACGCAGCAGATCGAAAGCCCCCCCCATATTCGAATTCTTGTTGTACGCCACAATGCGATTGCGCTCGAGATGCTCTGGCCGCAACGGTACAACTTTGGTTTGCACATAACTCAGTGCATTCAGACCTGCAGACTGCCCGGTCGCTGTCATGGCTTTAGGTGTGATCACGAGACTTGAGGAGGGCTGTTGTACGCTTTCTTCGGTATCGGGCTTGATTATTTCCATGGCTATATTCCTTATGCAAACCGGCCCAGAGCTTTAAACATCAGAAGGTCCAGAGGCATGTAGAAGAAGTGCAGGAGCACCAAAAAGAGCACGATCATCACTACCCCACTGACGATCAATCGCGTTCGCCACTGCTTGCGGCGTTCCAATTCCGCTCTAGTGTGAATGTAGGGAATCGCAACCAATATGCGTCTACCCAGCACACTGGCCAAGGCTTCAGCTCCGCGCACGCGCTGGTTCATCATCTCAAGGAGCATCACCAATGCGCCAGCGCCCACCGGGGCGAGAACAAAGCCCATGGCAACCACTTTTTTACGGTTCGGCCGTATCGGCTTTTCAGGCATCAATGGCGATTCCAGAAGAACAAAACGCTCGGCTTTGTTTTCCTGCTCCAGGCTTTCGGAAATTTTCGCACTCATTTCCTTGGTGCGAATTTCCTCGTATTTTTTACGAGCGTTTTCATAGTCACGCATCAGCGTGACCAAGCCGCGCTCGACTTGCGGCGTCTCAAGAATTTGGCCCTCGTAGTCGGCTATTTTTTTGAGCATTTCCTGCTTTTGATCGGCCAGCGACTTGATACGTGTTTCTGCGGCAGCGATCCGGGCCTGAGCCTTGGCAAGGTCCAGACTGACTGGACCCGCTGTACCACCAGCACCAACACCTTTGGTAGCCTCAAGTGCCGCAATTTTGCGTTTGACGGCACGCACATCGGGGTGAGCTTCCGTATACAGCGACAGTAACCGGGTGTACTCCGCCTTGAGGCTACCCAGATCTTGCTGTTTATCAACCGCCGCGCCGGGCAATCCATGCTTGGTCGCTGCTGCGGAAAGCTCCAACTCATTGAAGCGCAACTCCTCACGGGCAGTTTTGTAGTCACGGTCGACCTCTTTAAGCTCGGTTTCGGCGCGTGACAACATATTCATGCGCAACTCCTGATGCTCGGGAAGCGCGTTGCTGTGCGCTTGCTTGAAGTCTGCCAAGCGGTTTTCCAGGGCTTCCAGTTCGACCCTGAGCTTGTCCGCCTCCTGCGTCAGAAACACTGTTGTTTCACTGGCGCGCTCGGTGCGCTGCTTGATGTTTTCATCCAGAAACAGCGTCACCAGCTCGTTGGCCACTTTGTTGGCAATCTCTGGCTGCCGGTGCTCAAAGGAAAGACGGAAAGCGATCGTCACTTCTCCGCGCCCCTTAACGGCAGCACTGACCAAGGAGACTGTAATCGCATTGCGCATTTCATCGATCTTCTCGGTAACGCTCAACTGTCTGCTTTGCGAAGCAAAAAGATTGTACTTGTCGATGATCCCTTCCAGATGCTCACGGGTCATCACGCGCTGGCGAATGACTTCGATGCGCTCATCTGCAAAGGTATTGTTGTTCGCCGCCACCAGGTCTGGCGAAATCTGCTGAGACTCGACCAGAATAGTGCCAGATGACTCGTAGATGGGCGGGATAGAGATCGCGACCACTACGCTCACGCCGAGTATTACCGCGAAACTCAGGATCAACAGCAGGGCATGGTGCTTGATGACAGCAATGTAGTCGTTGACCGACATTTCGTATTCAGAGGTCATATTTATCACCCAGCTGAATTTCAGAAGTTGGGGTGACTATAGGTCAAGGTCAACCCGACGACGTTTGCGGTGGCATCCGGCAAGCCATCTTGCTGGCGTTCTTTGTACGTGAAGGATAGGCGCGCCACCCAAAAAGGCGAGAGTTCTCGGCTAAACCAGGCACCGACATTGCGCAGGGTATTAGGCGTTAGCCCTTTGGTTTTTTGCCATGAGGTATCAAAACCGGTACGGCTGGTGTCGTCGAGGGCATAACTCCATGTACCGTTCAGGTTATCAGCCTCGACAAAACCGCCGTCGCCGCTGGCGACAGTACTACGACTGGCGCCGATACTTGTATCAACACGCTCACCGGTATAGTGCAACGAAAAACCGCCTTGGCCACTGGGGCGGCTGTTCGAGCCAGAGACTTGATTGACACCTGCGTAAAGCGACCCCTTGAGCCGCTCAGAGATCTCAAAGTTCAAGCCGACAGTGGGGGTGTAACTGTTTGAGGAAGACACCGCAGATCCCTGCTGCGGCTCATAACGCTTCACTCCAAAACGCGTGAATAGCTCCACACGCTCGCTCCATGCGTAGTTCAAGCTTAGGCGGTTCGAAAGCTCGTCATAGTTGGTCAGTGTATTAATGTCGTAAGTGACATGTGTGTAGTCGGTTTCGTTAACCAAGGTAGTTCGCTCACTGAGAGCGGTACTCCAGTTGCCGCCGAACGAGGTTAGCTTTTGCGTACCATCGGGGGCAATCACACCGGTTTCTTGAACCGCAGTGGAGAGCGTTGAGCTCTCAACATACTTCGCCGTGAGTCCAAAACCACCCGTTTCGGTCTCGCGCTGCCACCCTAACTGCAAGTTGGGGTCTTCGCGGTCCGAAACGATGGACGTATCAGACGAACGCACCAGATTCATACCAAGACCGAACCGCCACTGATCCCGGTCTGAAGTACCGACAAGCGTGTAATCGGGGGCGATGATCGTACGAGTCACACCCTTCTTGTTTTCCGTAACAAGCACCGGGTTGCTGTCGTACTCGACAGTCGAAGGCAGAACGATTGCTGATTGCCAAGTAGCAGCATAGGCCACACCGGAGCACGGCAAGATCAGGATGGCCGTCGCAACTCCGGTCGTTCGCAGTACAGGCAAGATAATCCTTAGTGCCTCGCGCAAGGCTAAGGCACGACCAGCGTATCGCCGGCCTGGAGTTGAATATTGGTGGACATGTCACGCCCGGACATCAAATCGCTGTAATGGACGGGCAGGATCTCTTGTTTAGCCCCATTGCGGCGCACGACCTTGATGTCCTCCTTGTCGGCGAATTTGTCGAGCCCGCCCGACATGCTCAATACTTGCAGCACTGCAGTTGGACCTGACATCTGTACGGTGCCGGGCTTCAGCACCTTACCCTGCACATAGACGAGATTGCCTGCGGTGCTCGTGATGACAACGCTCACGTTCGGATCGGGTATGAACTCCTTAAGCCTGGTAGCGACTTTCTTTGCGACTGCAGTGGCATCAAGCCCCGCAACATCGACTTGTCCTGCCAGCGGGAAGGTAATGCTGCCATCAGGAAGTACGTGCACCTCCTGTTTCAGCTTCTCTTCGCCCCAAACGGAAATCGAAATGATGTCACCCGGACTTAGCAGATAAGCCGCGGCTTTTTCGTCGGCACTGGTAATGCTGGGCCAGACCACCAGCGCGCAGAGCACAGGTAATAACAAACGCAACATAAGGATCCCTCCGACCAAATAGCATGCACAGAGCTTCACATAAAAACGGGGCGAAAACACTCCCTCTCCTTTGACGCCAAAGAAACGATCAAACAGCAATCGCCTCGAGCTTCTTGGCGGCCAATTTCCGCCGAAAAAAGTAGCTGGACTCGCCACCAATCTAATGTGGGAGCGAGCTTGCTCACGATAGCGGACTGTCAGTCAACATCATCGTTAAATGTTAAACCGTCATCGCGAGCAAGCCCGCTCCCACCCTGGATCTCAGCAGCTCAGGCTTTCCTGGTTCTGGGCAGAAAGATCGCCAGAACGCCAAACAACGGCAAGAACGAGCACAACATGTACACGTACTCAATCCCGCGAATGTCTGCTAAATGCCCAAGCAGCGCTGCACCAATCCCGCCGAAACCAAACATCAGACCGAAGAACACCCCGGCAATCATCCCGACGTTGCCCGGTACTAGTTCTTGAGCGTAGACCACAATGGCCGAGAACGCCGAAGCCAGGATGAAGCCGATCACCACGCTCAGCACACTGGTCCAGAACAGGTCCACATGAGGCAGCAACAGCGTGAACGGCGCCACGCCGAGGATCGAGAACCAGATCACGGCCTTTCGGCCGACCTTGTCGCCGATCGGGCCACCGAAGAAGGTCCCCGCCGCTACCGCCCCCAGAAACAGGAACAGATGCAGCTGCGAGCTGGCCACCGACAGGTCGAATTTCTCGATCAGGTAAAAAGTGAAATAGCTGGTGAAGCTGGACATGTAGAAGTACTTGGAGAACACCAGCAATCCGAGCACTACCAATGCACTCAATACCCGCCCTTTCGAAAGACCATGGGTCGCGGCCTGGCCCTGCTTGAGCTTGAACAGGTTCAGGTGATTGGCGTACCAACGGCTGATCGCATACAGAACACCCAAGGCGAATACCGCGAACAGCCCGAACCAGGCGACATTGCCCTGACCGAACGGAATGATGATCGCTGCTGCCAACAATGGTCCGAAAGCTGAGCCGGCATTACCGCCGACCTGGAAGGTCGACTGCGCCAGGCCATAACGGCCGCCCGATGCCAGTCGTGCGACCCGGGAAGCTTCCGGGTGAAAGGTCGAAGAGCCGATGCCGATCAACCCTGCCGCCAACAGAATCAGCGGAAAGCTGCCCACTTGGGACATCATCAGAATCCCGATCAGCGTGCAGATCATCCCGGCGGGTAGCAGATAGGGCTTGGGATGGCGATCGGTGTAGTACCCGACCCACGGCTGCAACAGCGAAGCGGTGAGCTGAAAGGTCAGTGTGATCAACCCGACCTGGGTGAAGGTCAAGCCATAGTTGGCCTTGAGCATCGGATAGATCGACGGCAGCACCGACTGAATCAGGTCATTGATCAAATGTGCCAAGGCCACGGCGCCGATGATGCGCATGACCAAAGGACTGGTTTGCGGGGCAGCAGAAGCCGGGCTCGCGGAGGTCTGGAGGTTACTGATAGCCATGAGAGTTTCCGTACAACAGATGGGTGCGCACTTGCAGGTGCGTCAATGTGCCATTTTTCAGTGCAGCAAAGCCATCCCCTTAGCCTGCTAACGACTTCAAATTTTATAACTCGTTACGTGATAACCCAAAGCCACATCAAGCGGCCGTGCGCCTGCTCGAAGGCGCACGAGCGGTAAACCGCGCGGCGGATAACACAGGGAGGTTTCGGCTTAGTTGAACGAAGTGCCCCTGTAGCAGCTGCCGAAGGCTGCGTCCGGCCGCGTAGCGGTCGTAATCCGCGCGCCTCAAATTTCCTCATGAATGGTGGTTAAACGTTCTGCGACCGCTGCGCGGCCGGACGCAGGCTTCGCCAGCTGCTACAGATTGTGCAAAGGTCTCCGGTTCTTACTCAGCCACTACCGCCTCTGGAAACTCCTCCTCCAGTGACGACGCCAACCACTGGATAAACCATCCCACATCCGCCGACAGCGCGGCTGACGGCGTCAGTACGCGATAGCTTTCCAGTTTCACCTGGGCCTCAACCGCTCGCACCAGAGTGCCGGCCTCGAGCTCATCGCGCACCAGCACTTCGTTGGCCAGCGCAATACCCTGGCCGCTTTCGGCCACCGATAAGGCGTGGTCATTGTTGACGTACAACACGTCGGAACTCAGGTGAATATCCAGACCGTTGGCGGCGAACCACATGTTCCACCATTCGCCGTCGTCGAAGTGGATCAAATTGTGCTTCACCAGATCGGCCGGGCCGTGTATCGGCTCGATGCTCGCCAGGTAGCCTGGCGTACAAATCGGAAATACCCGCGGGCAGATCAAGGTCGCGCGGGAATTGGCGTACTGCCCATCCAGACCATAAACAATACCCAGATCTGCGCTCTTGCCGTCTACGTCGGTAAAGGTCGAGTTGGGTTCGATGGCGAACTTCAAACCCGGTCGCAGATGCCGCATTGCCTCAAGCCTGGGCGTCAGCCAGCGCTTGGCGAAGCCCGGCACTACCATGATCCGCAGCCAGCGTTCGGAATCCTTGGGCTGCAACTCCTGCCCGGCTTCAACGATCAACTGCAAAGCCGCGGAAATCTTGTGATGGTATTTCTGCCCGGCGACTGTCAGCACAACCCCGCGTGAGGTCCGCTCAAACAGCTGCACGCCAAGCCACTCCTCAAGCAACTTCACATGCCGGCCAATCGCTGGCTGGGTCACGTGCAGCGCTTTGGAGGCTTCGACATAGCTGCCCAAACGCGCCGCCGCATCAAAAGCACGTACGGCATTGAGTGGCGGCAAACGATGGTTAGGCATGGGACAGACCGCCTTTGGCTATTAAATTATTTAACAGCTCATATGTTAAAATTGAAGTTTCGCGCCCGCAACCCCTCACTGATAATCGAGCCACACAAGAACAACAAGAACAGAACAAAGAGCCCGCCGACGCGGCTCGCTACACACCCGAAAACATCTCGATCCTGCCCAAAAAAATAATATCCATGGCCTGACGACGCCGCTCTTTACAGAGCAGCACTCAAACGGGCGATGGGGGAATCGGAGGTAACGCATGAATGCCCTGCATTCGCTGCAAACGCTGGCTGTGTCCATTCGCTCAGTACGCAAGGTTTACGGTGATCCGCAAACCGGTCCGGTGGCGCTGAAAAGCATCGACCTGGATATCCGCGACAACGAGTTCTTCACCCTCCTCGGCCCTTCCGGCTGTGGCAAAACCACCCTTCTGCGGATGATCGCCGGGTTCGAGTTTCCGACCCAGGGCAAGATCCTGCTCTACGGCGAAAACATCGCCGATCGCCCGCCCTTCAAGCGCCCGGTCAATACGGTGTTCCAGCACTACGCGCTGTTCCCACACATGACCATCGCTGAGAATCTGGCCTTCGGCCTCGAATCGCAGCCCATGGGCAAAAGCCTGAGCAAGGTGCAAATCGCCGAGCGCGTGCGGGAAATGCTCGCACTGGTGCAGATGGAACGCTTCGCCACACGCCGCCCGGCCCAGTTGTCCGGCGGCCAGCAGCAACGGGTTGCCCTGGCCCGGGCACTGGCGCCGCATCCCAAGGTGCTGCTACTCGACGAACCGCTTTCGGCCCTCGACCTCAAGCTGCGCCAAGCCATGCGCGAAGAACTGAAAACCATCCAGGCCAAGACCGGCATCACCTTCATCTTCGTCACCCACGACCAGGAAGAGGCGCTGACCATGTCTGACCGCATCGCCGTGTTGTCCGAAGGCGAAGTGCAGCAAGTCGGTCGCCCGGAAGACATCTACGAGCGTCCGCGCAATCGCTTCGTCGCTGACTTTATCGGCGAGACAAACTTCATCGAAGGTCGGGTCACGCGGATTGAGGCCGGATTGGCCTGGTTCGATGGCCCTGCCGGCCACCCTTTGCCGGCTCAGCCCTGCAGCGATGTAGCCATCGGCGACAGCGTTGCGCTGTCGGTGCGCCCGGAACGCCTGCACCTGGTGCCTGACGGTGCCGCCGGTGCCCTGCCCTGTCGGATCGACGCGCAAATCTACCTGGGCACCGACCTGCAATATCAGGTCAGCCTGGCCGACGGTTCACGCCTCACCGTGCGCACGCCCAACAGTGTCGACCAAAGCCAGCGCTTTCCGGTCAACGCTCGGGCCGGCCTGCTGTTCGATCGAGGCAGCGCCAGCGTTTTGCTGGATTGAGTGAGGGACTCCCATGCACGCTTCACCTATATCCACCACTCTGGCACGGCGCAAGGCCTTCGGCAGCTTCCTGGGGGTCACTCCCGCGCTGCTCGCCATCGGCCTGTTCCTGATCGTGCCGATTCTGATTGTGATCGGCTACTCATTGATGGAAGCCAACCCCTACGGCGGGGTGAACAAAGTCTTCAGCAGCGACGCCTACACCTCGTTACTGTTCGAACGGCAACTGGACAACAGCCTGGCCTTCGCCGATTCCTACCTGATCATCGCCCTGCGCTCCATCGGCATCGCCGGCTTGACCACTGTCATCACGCTGTTGATCGGTTTTCCGGTGGCGGTCTGGCTGGCCATGCAACCGGCTCATCGTCGCGGGCTGCTGATCTTCCTGATTACCGTGCCGTTCTGGGCCAACCTGCTGATCCGCACCTACGCCTGGATTCTGCTGTTGCGTAACACCGGAGTGATCAACAACAGCCTCATGGGGCTTGGCGTTATCGATCAACCGCTGCAACTGCTTTATACCGACGGCGCGGTGCTGCTGGGGCTGGTTTACACCTACGCACCGTTCGTGGTGCTGCCGATTTACGCGACCCTGGAAAAGATGGATATCCGCCTGCTGGAGGCCGCACAGGACTTGTATGCCGGACGTTGGCGGACGCTGATCAAAGTCGTGCTACCGATTGCCAAACCGGGAATTTTCGCCGGAGCAATTCTGACCTTCGTCCCTTGCCTGGGCGCGATGATCGCCCCGGAACTGCTCGGCGGCGGGACCAAAATGATGCTCGGAAACCTGATTTTCCGGCAGTTCAGCGATGCCCGTAACTGGCCGTTCGGCGCGGCCCTGTCTCTGGTGCTGATGGCGGCAGTGATGCTGGTATTGACCGTTTACGCCCTGCGCGCCGAACACCAGCGCATCGCCAAAGGAGGTGAATGATGTTGCGTCTGCTCAAACGAAACGGGCTCAGCGTGCAGGACTTCCCGGGCTTCGGTGGCTTCAGCTTCCTGTTCTACTTGTACCTCTACGCGCCGATCGTGGTGCTGGTGGTGTTCTCCTTCAACGCCAATCAGTCGGCCACGGTCTGGACCGGTTTCAGCCTCGACTGGTACCGCGCGGCATTCGCCAATCAGGCGTTGCGCCAAGCCGCTGGCAACAGCCTGCTGATCGCCGTGTGCGCCAGCATGATCGCTACCGCGATTGCCACACTCGCGGCACTCGGCACCTCACGGGGCGCCAGGTTCAAAGGGATGCAGCTGTCCATGGGCGCGATCATGTTGCCCTTGGTGCTGCCGGAAATCGTCGTGGGCGTCGCCACGCTGGCGCTGTTCTCCACCATCGGTCTGTCGCTCGGTTACGGCAACCTGATCATCGCCCACACGGTGTTCTGTATTCCCTTCGCCTACCTGCCGATCCGCGCGCGGCTCAACGACATGGACCTGTCTCTGGAACACGCTTCGGCCGACCTCTACGCAGGCCCCTGGAGGACCTTTCGCAAGGTCACCCTGCCACTGCTGATGCCGGGGATCGTCTCCGGGCTGATGCTGGCCTTCATCGTCTCGCTGGATAACTTCGTGATCTCGATGATGGTCTCCCAAGCCGGCACCACCACCCTGCCGATCTTCATCTTCGGCTTGCTGCGAATGGGCGTGACGCCTGACGTCAATGCCGTCTCGACCTTGATCCTCGGAGTCTCGGTGCTGTTCGTCAGCCTCTCCTACCTGTTGAGTAAAAAGAAAGTCTGAACCTGCCAATTCCACCTTGAGGAAATACCATGAGCAAGTTGATCGCACGCTTCGGCACCTCTTTGTTACTGACATTGCCTCTGCTCGGCAGTGTTCAGGCGGCCGAAAAATTGAACGTGGTGAGCTGGAGCGGCTATTTCTCGCCGCAGATTCTCGCCAAGTTCCAGAAACAGACCGGCATCGAAGTCACCGTGGACTCCTACGACTCCAACGAGACACTGCTGGCCAAGCTCAAACAGGGCGGCGCGGGCTATGACGTGGCGATTCCGTCGCACCAGTTCATTCCGATCCTGATCAAGGAGCAACTGCTCGAGCGCTTTGACCCAGTCAACCAGCCCTACTACGCCAGCGTCGCCGACAATCTGAAAAAGCCCACCTGGGACCCGGAAGGCGCTTACTCCGTGCCGTTCATCTGGGGCACCACCAGCGTGGTGCTGAACACCGAGCGCTACAAAGGCCCGACGGACAGCTACAAAGTCCTTTACGAGCCACCGGCCGAACTGCAAGGGCGGATCAACATGTTCGACTCGGTGAGCGACGTGGTGGACATGGCCAGCCTGTACCTGAACATCCCACTGTGCAGCGAAGACCCGAAACAAATGCAGCAAGTGCTGACCCTGCTCAAAACGCAGAAGCCTTTCGTCAAAACCTACAGTTCCAAGGCCGGCTCAATCCGCGAGAACCTGGCCTCGGGTGAAATCGACATGTCGACCTTCTGGGGAGGTTCGTCAATGCGCGCCAGGGAGATGAAACCAAGCCTGCGCTACCTCTATCCGAAAGAAGGCGTACTGGCCTGGGTCGACAACATGGTCATCCCCAAGGGCAGCCAGCATCCAGACAACGCCAAGACCTTCATCGCCTTCCTCAGCCAGCCTGAAAATGCCGCGATGACCCAGAACTTCCTCAAGCATCAGAGCCCGATCAAGGGTGTGGAACCGTTCCTCGACGCCGGCCTCAAGGACGCGCCCGAACTGCACATCCCGGACGGCACTCAAGTGGTGTTCAGCAAGACCTGCGGCGAAGGCGCGATCCGTCTCGCCGACCGTCTGTGGACCAACCTGATGCGTTGACCCGACCGCCCCGCCAGCGCGTCGGGGCGTTTTTTCCAGCCGTCTACAAGGCAGCGTTTTAATGACTTCTAAAAACATCAGCGAACTGGTCCTGCTGCAGGCCCACGAACTCGCCGAACGCATTCGCCTGCGCCACGTGTCGTGTCGGGAGGTGATGCAGGCTTATCTTGCCCACATCGAGCGCTTCAACCCGTTGGTCAACGCGTTAATCAGCCTGCAACCGGTCGACGAACTGCTGGCCCAGGCTGACATTCGCGATGCGGAACTGGCTCGCGGCCTCTACTGTGGCTGGATGCATGGTCTGCCCCATGCGATCAAGGATCTGTCGCTGACCCGTGGCATCCGCACTACTCTCGGCTCACCGCTGCACAAGGATTTTGTGCCCGAGCGCGACGGCATCATGACCGAGCGGATCAAGGCCGCCGGGGCGATCATCATCGGCAAGACCAACACCCCGGAGTTCGGCCTGGGCTCGCAGACCTACAACCCATTGTTCGGCGCCACCGGCTGCGCTTACGACCCGAGCAAAACCGCTGGCGGCAGTAGCGGTGGTGCCGCCGCAGCGCTGGCCATGCACCTGGTGCCGGTGGCCGACGGCAGCGACATGATGGGTTCGCTGCGCAACCCGGCGGCGTTCAATAACGTGTTCGGCTTTCGCCCGTCCCAGGGCCGGGTGCCATTCGATGACAGCGCCGACCTGTTCATCGACCAACTCGGCTACGAAGGCCCCATGGGCCGCAGCGTGCGCGACGCCGCGCTGCTGCTCTCGGTACAAGCCGGAGCGGATGCGCGAGCACCGCTGTCCATCGCTGAATCTGGCAGCGCCTTCGCCGCACCGCTGGAGCGCGACTTCAAAGGCACTCGTCTCGGCTGGCTCGGCGACTTCAACGGCTATCTGCCGATGGAGAAAGGCATCCTCGAACTCTGCCAAGGCGCTTTCGCCGACTTTGAAGCCATCGGCTGCAGCATCGAAGCCGCGCAGGCGGACTTCGCTCCGCAACAGCTCTGGGACAGTTGGCGCAGCCTGCGCCACTGGATGGTCGCCGGCTCCCTCGGCGCAGCCTACGCCGACCCGCAAAAGCGCGCGCAGTTGAAACCAGAGGCCTGCTGGGAAATCGAAAATGGCTTGAAGCTCTCCGCCAGCGAGGTCTTCGCCGCGTCGGTGACCCGCAGCAACTGGTATCGCGCCATCAGTAAACTGTTTGAACGCTACGATTACCTGTTACTGCCCAGCGCCCAAGTCTTCCCGTTCGATAAAACTATCCCTTGGCCGACCGCCATCGAAGGCGTGACCATGGACACTTATCATCGCTGGATGGAAGTGGTCATCCCCGGCACCCTCTCAGGCTGCCCGGTGGCAAACGTGCAGGTTGGCTTCAGCCAGAATGGCCTGCCAATGGGCCTGCAAATCATCGGCCGGCACCAGGCAGACTTCGCCGTGCTGCAGCTGGCCCACGCCTACGAACAGGCCAGTCAGTGGTTCCAACGCTGTCCGTCCCCCCTGCTGACAGAGGGTTTTCGATAAACAGTTGATAGCGTAGATAAATTTTTAATAAAACTGCTTGACGCTTTTCCGTTATCGGCGAATAATGCGCGCCACTTGGCTACATAGCTCAGTTGGTTAGAGCATAGCATTCATAATGCTGGGGTCCGGGGTTCAAGTCCCTGTGTAGCCACCAAGTACCTGTTTATAGATGTCTACAGCAGTCTATAAACAACCTCAAGAAGCCCGCCTAGTGCGGGCTTTCTTGTTTCTGGCTATATCTCCTTGTCTACCCCTATATCTTCCCTTCGTGTATCCCCTCATGTACCTTGGAAAATAATTGAAACTAAGGGGTACAAGGAAAATGAAGCGCAGCGAGATCAAACGCCGCCCTTTGGCCGACACCGTATTAGCCACCCTGGAACCAGAGACCAAGGAGTACCGGGAACTGGACGGAAACGCCTTGTATCTGCGCGTGCGACCAGACGGGAGCAAGTCGTGGCAACTGCGCTACAAGAAGCCAGACGGAAAGTGGTCATGGCTTGGACTTGGCGGCTACGGCACTGGCGACCATCAACTATCTGGCGCACAGGCCAGACAGAAAGCAGCTGTGTTGAGAGAGGACGCTGCTAAAGGCGGCAACCCACTCGCCACCAAGCGAGCTAGGAAGGCCGCAGAGATCGAAGCGACAAACAACACATTTGAGCACTTGGCGCGGGAGTGGTACGCCGCCAAACGTAAAAACTGGACGGATGGAACGGCAACCCGAACCATCGGCGCGCTGGAGCTTCACGTATTCCCCGTGTTCGGCAAACGTATCTACACAGAGATACTGCCCATGGAGTGGATGGAGTTCCTGCGCAGCATGGAGCAAAAGGGCATCATCGAGCAGACCAGCCGAGTGCGCGCCAGGTGCCAAGAGATTTACGACCTTGCCCGCGTCACTGGCCGCGCCACTCATAACCCGCTGGAAGGGCTCCACAAGTTTCTCCAGACCAAACCATCAGAGAACTATGCCTATGTTCCGCTGGATGAGTTGCCGCCACTGCTGCGTGCCATCCGGGCATACCCCAGCGCCATAGATGTTCGGATCGGCCTACACCTCCTTTCCATGCTCGCCTGTCGTCCGTCTGAGTTACGCGAGGCCCTGTGGTCTGAGTTCGATCTAGACAGCGCGCTTTGGACAATCCCTGCCGAACGGATGAAGCGCCGCCGCGAACACCTGGTGCCCCTACCCTGCCAAGCCGTCGAATTACTGTGCGGCCTGCGCAATCTCACTGGAGGCTATCCTCTTCTGTTCCCTGGCCGGAGTGATACCACCAAGCCCCGCAGCAACACCGTGTTTCTGATGGCCCTGCGCCGCCTTGGCTATGAGGGCCGGCAGACAGGCCACGGTTTCCGCCACATCGCCTCAACGATCCTCAACGAGCACGGCTTCGATGAAAATCACGTCGAGGCGCAGCTATCGCACGTCAAGGAAGGCGTGGCCGGGATATACAACAAGGCGCAGTACCTGGCTCAACGCACGACCATGATGCAATGGTACGCCGACTATCAGGACACCTTGGCCAGGGGCAATGTCGTGTCGATCAAGCGGGCCTGATGCGGGCCTTCCTTTGTCGTCGTAGACCGATATAGACTGTCAGCAATAACTGTTCGAATATCCAGTGTTCGTACAGATAACGGTTTTGGCTGGCCTAGCTCGACGGAGCGAAAAGCGGACTTCCCATCCGCCTGGCCAGCCGATCTATTCAATACGGGATCGCCTGGGAGGGCGTGAGGATGGATAAGGTTTACCGGCTGCTGCATTGGCTCGACATGGCGCAGGCTGTTGATTGGTTGCAAGACCTCACCGCTACTCGCGTCACCACTCCAGATTTATTGCAGCTATGCGAGTTTGGGAAATGTGCCGCATACATACTCCCCGACATAGGGGCGATAAGCCCGCTCAAAGGGCTACCCAGTGGAACTGACAAGTACCTAGTACAAACCTGGAACCAGCGAAATGTATCCAGCTATGTATCAATTGTTACGCCGAACGGATGTCAGCAGGTCTCGAACGCTGCTGAGTTTTTAAAATCCGGAACTAACGTAATTTCAGAACTTAAAATGATCGGCGACGTAACGACTGGGAGCTACTCTGATGGGAAACGGTTCGAAATAGATGGCACCGTTCTTACTTTCGACGAGGGGCACGCGCACTGGTCTGCACTGGTTGAAATGCGTAATTGCTTCCCTCTGTTCAAGCCGAAGGACATCCAAGCCCTTGCCGCAAAGCTGAACGGTGTAGAAGAGAACCGCGACGCCGACGACGCCGAGCTCGACGAGTTGCGCCAGCAATTGGAGATGGAACGCTCGAAGCGTGAAGACGCCGAAGCCAGAGTGGCAGAGTTGATCCAACAGATCGGAAACACTCAGCAAGACAACCCGCACGAATCGGCCACCATCGGCCTGAGCTTCCCCTACGCTACCAAAGAGCTTGAGGTTATGCGCAGGGTTGCCTTGGAGCATTGGTCAGGCCATACGCCAGACAAGCGGCAGCCTAAGCAGGACACAATCCAACGGGCAATTTGCAATGAGCTAGGCATGGATGTACCAACGAACAAAACCCCGCCCAACAAAGCGATTTACCTAGCAATGGCTATCAAGCCGGATGGCCTACCCAAAGCATGACATGGGGATCTGACATGGTGTCATGACACCATGTCATCCCTTTCTGACATATCGATCATCTCTGTTCAATCAATCCCGTCAACACCTACAACGGGATACAGATATGAGCAGCATTCAAACCACCACCCAGCAGCACGACCCGGCTAACGTAATTATCCGCATGCCAGAACTGTCGGCCATCACCGGCCTTGCGCGCCCTACTGTTTACAAACGCCTCAAAGACGACCCAACGTTTCCCCGCCCGGTATCGCTGAGCAACAGCAAGTCGCGTGGTTCGCCGGTTGGGTTCGTGCTGGCCGAGGTACAGGCCTGGGTTCGCCAGCGCATCGCATTGCGTGAGGCGGCCTGAAATGAAAAAGGCCACGAGTTCCGAAGAACAACGCCGCCAGGCACATGGCGATATTACCACCGACAAGCGCAAGGTTGCGATCACCAGAAAGGCGAGCGGTAATGCGGAGGAATCCCGCATTACCCTGGCTCAATGCAAAGGCGAACCACGGGTTGATAGTCGCCTGCTCACCAAGCAGTTGGGCACTCAGCACAAGAACACCATGGAGTTGATCGAGCGTTATGCTGACAAGATCAAACGGTTTGGACTGCTTCCGTTTCAAACGGAGGCAGTGAAGGTGCCAGGCTCTCGCGGTGTGAAGCACCAGCACTTCGCCCTGCTCAATGAGGACCAAGCGTTCTTCCTGCTCGCCCTGTCCCGTAACAGCGATACCGTGGTGGAGTTGAAAGCCAACCTCATCACGGCCTTCCGCGAGGCCCGCGCCCACACATCCGTCACCGACACGCAATATCTCCCGATGTACCACGCCATGCACGAAGAGGTGAAATTGCTCGCCACGCGTGCCCTGGAGTGCGGTAGCACCACGCCGGAACGGATGTTTCACATCAACGCCAACAAGGCATTGATCGCAGCCATGGGGATGGCCTGCACCGAACGCGAGACCATGACCATCGAGCAACGTCTGCTGCTGACCACGCTGCAATCTATCTACGGGCGCACGCTGCGCTCAAGCCTTGACGCTGGCACGGATCACCGCGAGGCAGCCTCCAGGGCAAAAGACGCGGTACGGGCTTACATGGTCGGCGCCGGCGATCTGCTGTTGGGGAGTGATGCCGCGTGAACGAGACAAATAAAAAACGCGGGCCAACGGTTCATCACCGCGCCCGCGTTACTGGCTCGACCTCGATGGGCAATCGCCCCTCAAGTCACATCAATTTCAGTTCATCCAGCGAATGGTCCTTGAGCCAGTCGGCCAGGACGGCGTGCATAAGCTCTTTCCAGTTTGGCCCCGCCGCCCTGAATGTTTCGACCACCTCGGCGTCAAGCCATAACTCCACCCATTCGCCCGGCCCTGACTTATCCGACATTGTCTTCTCTCCGCCCAGCATGAAGCTGGATGCCAAGCACATGCGTGGCCTTGATGAAGGTTTCAAAACTCAGTTCACAGCCATCGGTCAGGCTTTCTGGATGAAGCCCGGCGAACGTGGCCAGGTCGTCCACTCCCTGGGCGGAAGCGATATCGCGCAGCGCCTGAATCATGAACGCCGAGTCTTCGCCCGCCTCTTCAATACAGGCGCCCAGATACAGGCACTGTTCCTCGGCAGTATTGAGGGAGTCGGCGATATCCCACCGGGTCAGGCTGAGCGTCATACCTTGATTTCGTCCGGCGTGTGCGTCTTGAGCCAATCGGCCAAGGCCACGTTCATCCGCGTTTGCCAGCCTGGCCCCGAGGACCGGAATTGCTCCAGGATGCTGGGCTCAAACCGGATAGTGGTACGGGGGCGCACCACGTCCGACTTGGGCCGACCACGGCGCACAAGCTTGGCACCTTTGAATTCGTCGGCCTGCTTGAAGAATGCGTCGGTGAGTTCCGGCGCGTCGTCCGGGTCAACCCAAGCGGCTTCTGTATTGCGTTTGTTCGCGCTCATTGGCTTTCCTCATAGAGATGATGCGGCGGGCCTCGCCGCGAGGTGTCCAGACCATTACAACCATTCGGCCTATCAGCAGGCCTACGGTGATAAAGCGGACCTCTCCGTATTCCTGTCGCGTGTCCTCGGCGGTGAAGTGGTGACCGGCAAAGACGGCGCCAGCATCGGCAAAGTCCACGCCCCGCTCGGTCAGGGTTTTGTCACGCTTGGCAGGGTCGAAGGTTATTTGCATGGAATTATTGTATGCACATTAAATCAATCATGCAAAGTATTGCGTCATGACAGTATTAGGGGCTATCCTGCGCCCGTCGCTGCAAATTCAGCGACCGGGTTTAGCCGCCCGATGAAATCAAGACGCTACAGCGTCCAGAGTCTTGCAGACGCTTTTTTTGTGCCTGCAAAGTCGTTTTATGGTGGCTGTGCGTGGGACGCCTTCGGGCGTGCCGGGTCTCTTGATTCCCGGTCGGCTAACCCGCGCACAGCTGCCACCCAATTTCATTTAGCCGTGAATCGTGGCAGCTCCTCAAATCAAGGAGCTTCACTTTTGCACACCCTTACTCCGTCCAAAATCCGCGCCCTTGCTCACCGCCGTATGGCCCTGAGTGCTCTCCGCGCCAACTCGTCTCTGTCCGTCCGCCTCACCCGCTACAACGCCCACATGGCCATCGTTCGCACCTTGGAAGCTCAAGGGGACGCGCAATGAATATTCAGACTCTGCCAGCCACGATGACTATCCAAGGTGAGATCCTCACCGACGCGACCCTTGAGCCTTTCGAGGTCGCACAAATGAACTTCGCCCGCGAAGAATTCAACAAGCTGGTACAGATCCTGTGGCCACTGCTTGACCCTTTACTGTGCAACAAGGAAAACGTCGTCGCTTCCGATATCGCCCGTCATATCGAGCAAGTCCGCTCCTTCAGCGGCAACTTTTGCTGGAAGCACCGCCACGTTGGCCAAATGTACGACGCGGTGAATATTGGGTGTATGCAATGAATATTCAGACCCCTGCCAACATCGACGACCTGCGCGACGTGCAAGAAATTCTTGTGCTGCTCAGCGTAGCCATGGCCGTCATCGCATCGCCTGCCACGCCGATCATCGTCGCCCGTGTCGCTGCCGTTATTGCCCAGCACACTGCGATGGTTTGGGCCGATCTACTCGAAGGCATGATCGAGTCGCAAGGGGGTGAACAATGAAAACCAATGCAACTCTCCGTATTACGCGCCTCCAGTACCGCGCATTTGCCGATCAGGTAAAGAAATTCGGCTGTTGTCTGAGTCTTTCAACGTTTCGGGCGATGGGTAACTCCTGGGGTATCTACAACACCATGGCCCAGAGTGTTTGCGCTGATGTCTCGACCAGTGAGATCGCGTTTGACGAGCGCCCTATGATTCAGCTTGCCACCAGCGTCAATACGGCCCACATGCGCAGGCAGCAACGGCCAGAGATCGACTGGTCAGCCCTCCACGACGATGAAATCTACCCGTTTATCGTGGCGCATGAGATTGGGCACCGCGCCGATAACTTCGACTTCTGGGACTTGGTAAGGATTGGGGACGATCAGGTACGCAGTCGCTGCCAGAAGGCGCTTTACTCCGCCAATGAGGTGCTTGCAGATCGCTATGCCTGGGGCCAGATTCGGCCTGGTCAGCCTGTTCCGCTATGCGAGCATGGTAAGCGCATTCAAGAAACCGTTGCTGCTGATCTAGAGCTACTGAACAAACATGCTCCCCGTGTGCGGCGCGGCTTCATGGCGTGCCCACCTGGGCAGTATCGCCATGTACCGCAATCCATGCTGATGACAAATGAGCTTGCCGCATTTGTCGGGCCGAACGTTTCGCCGCAAGCAATTGGCCGTGTGCGAGATCGCGCAAGGGTTTACCGCCGAGACACTCGCTCTCGCACTCGATAGAGATCTGACCATGAAAATTCAAAACAGCGCGCAAGCGTTGAGGGGATCGGCTTGCCCGAAGAAAGCCACCGAGCTGTTTTACGTCACTCACCCAAAGGTGCCCAAGGCGTTGCTGGGGCCGTTCTTGAGCGAGGCTGACGCCGAGTGCGGGCGCGTAGTTATGCGTAGTGCTGGCGCCCAGGTGACGGCCTGCCTGGTTGACGCAATTGACGACATTACCCGCTGGCACGGCGTGAACAACGGTCAAGTTTGCCGGGCCTTCGCTGGCGCTGATCGCCAAGGAGGTGGCCAGTGATCATGGTTCACCACTACACGACCGAACATCATCATCTGCCGCTGATCCTCACGTCTGGATCGCTTCGCCCAAACAACGCCGGTGCCAAGCATGAGCCGCCGCTAGTGTGGTTTTCCAAGGCGCAACGATGGGAGGGCACCGCGACCAAGATGGTCATGGGCGCGGATGGTCCGCGCTTGCTGACCTTTGCCGAGCAACTGGCCGAGTTTGGCTGTGCCCGGCTTTCCCTTCCTGCCGACGACGCGCGCCTGATGAGTTGGGTGGACGCCTGCAAGTACGCAGGTATCACCAGCACCACCCGCCGCAAGCTGGAATCCGTGGGACGCAAGCGTGGTGCCTCGCCTATCAACTGGTTTGCCATTGCTGGCGCCGTGCCGCTGGCCGACGTGCGTCTGCAACGCTTCGACGGCGCCGCCTGGGTCGGTTATTCGGGAGCCGAGGGGGTGAGTCATGGGTAACGTCACCCCCATCAAGCGCAAGGGCAGCAGCGTGCCGCCCACTACGAGCGCCCACATCGACAGCGCCAGCTATGTGCTGCTGGTGGAAACCCTGGTCGGCTTCCTGGAGCTACGCATCTCGGAAGGCGATCAAGGCCGCCACTGCGATGAGCTGGAGCGCCTGACTCAGAAGCTGGAGAACTTGGCCAAGCGGTTTACCCCGCCGAAGGGGGCCGCATGACAGACGCAACGATCCAATTCCGTGATGCCCTCCAGGCCATCTATGGTCCTCTCGACTGGCTGCCAGAGCCCGACGGTGCAATCCACCGGTTCCGTGTACCGGAGGATAAGCCCGGCTCGCTCAACGGCTGGTATGTGCTGTACCTGGACGGCATTGCCTCGGGTGCGTTTGGCAGTTGGAAGTCTGGTGGCGCCAGCACTTGGAGCAGTCGTGAGCCTGCCGACCACCGCGAAGCCGAACAGGTGCGCCAACGTATCAAGCAGGCCAGGCGCCAACGTGAAGCCGAGCAACACCAGCGCCAGCTCAAAGCCGCGAACCTTGCCCAACGCTGGTGGCGTGACGCTCGCCGCGCCGATCCTGACCACCCATACCTGCTTGCCAAGGGCGTTCGCTCCTACGGCCTGCGCCAACGCAATGACGAGTTGCTGGTGCCGCTGTATGCCGGTGGCGTGCTGGTCAACCTGCAGCGCATCGCCCTGGACGGCAGCAAGCGTTTCTTGGCCGGTGGCCGAGTCAGGGGCAGCTATTCGCCCATGGGCCGTATAACGCCAGGTACGCCGCTGTGCATCTGCGAAGGCTGGGCCACGGGCGCAACGCTTCACGAAAGCGGCTACACCGTCGCCTGCGCCATGAATGCCGGGAACCTCAAGCCGGTGGCGCTGGCACTTCGGGCTGAATACCACACCACCGAAATCATCGTTGCCGGCGACGACGACCGCCAGACCGAGGGAAACCCCGGACGCACTGCCGCCAATGCCGCCGCCGTTGCAGTGGGCGGCTTGGTGACGTTTCCCCAGTGGCCCACCGATGCGCCCGCCGACCTATCCGACTTCAACGACCTCGCCACTTGGAGACGCGCCCATGCGCACGCCTGAAAACAACGTAATCAACCTGCGCCCCGAAGCGCCCATGATTGATCCTGATCGTCCGTGCTGGGGTGTTTACGATCACTGGGTGACCAATGAGAAAGGCCGCAGATTGCGCCCCGGCGTGTACTGGCACGGGTACAAACGCAGCGCCGCCGACGATGATGCCGACGAAGACAAGACAGACCGTCCGATCACTGACGAATGGATCTCCACCCCGGTGACCGTCGCCGCTCGCACCACCAATAGCGATGACGGCAGTGAGGGGCGTTTCCTGCGTCTGGTGACCGAGAGCGGTACCAAGGAATGGATTATTCCCATGGAGGTGTTCGGCGGCAGTGGCGAAGACGCCAGGCGCCAACTGTTCGGCATGGGTGTGATTATCTCCCTCAAGAAACGCGGCCAGTTCATGGAGTATTTGCTTGAGCAGCGCCCCGCCGAAGTGTTTGCCACCACCAGCCGGCCGGGCTGGCTGGCATGAGTCGGGCGCGTTCGTGCTGCCTGGGCGAACCATCGGCAGCGCCAATGTGCGGTACCAGGCCAGCAATAAGGCTCAGGTACTTTTCAGCCGGCGCGGCGAGCTGGCGCTGTGGCAATCGGAAGTGGCCGCCAAGTGCGCGGGCAACCCGGTGCTGACACTGGCGATCGGCTGCTCACTGGCTGGCCCATTGCTGAGTTTGGTGGGCGTGCTGGGCGGTGGTGTTCACCTGGTGGGCGATAGCTCAAGCGGTAAGTCGCTGGCGCAACTGATCGGATCGTCGGTATGGGGCGACCCGGGCGTGTTCGCCGCCAGTTGGGACATGACCAAAGGCGGCCTGGAGATCGAAGCGTCGAGCCGCAATGACACCATCCTGCCCTTGGATGAGATCAAGCGCGCCGACCCCAAGCGGGTACAGGAAATGGCGTACTCCCTCGCCAACGGCCAGGGCAAAGGCACCATGACCCGCGAGCGCGAAGGCCGCGCCAAATTGAGCTGGCGCCTGCTGACACTCTCCAGCGGCGAGCGCTCACTCTCTGAACACGCGGCCATATCCGGCAATGCCGCCCACGCTGGCGCCGAGTTGCGCATGGTCGACGTAAACGCCGGTACTCGCACACACCGAGCCTTCGACGAATTGCACGGGCTTGAGGGCGCCGACTTTCACCGACAGCTCACCGTCGCGGTCGGCGCCCACCACGGCCACCTCGGGCCAGCCTTTGTCGAGAAGCTGCTCGAGAGCGACGACCGGGCCGGCCTGCTGGAAGACTTCGCCGGTGTACGCGCCAGCTTTGTGGAAGACAACGCCCAGGCCGGCCGGGTGGCTGATCGGTTCGCCGTGATCGCGCTTGCCGGAGAGATGGCCATCGCCTACGGCCTGCTGCCATGGGTGCCGGGTACCGCCCTAGCTGACTGCCGTTTGCTCTACGGCGAATGGCTCAGCAGGGTAGGCAGCGGCAATGCCGAAGATCGACAGATCCTGGCCGGCATCCTGGACTTTATCGACCGGCACGGTAGCAGCCGCTTTTCAGATGTCGACGATCAAACGCCTGACACCAAGGTGTTCAACCGGGCCGGTTACTGGGAGCTGGCGGGCACCAACCGCCTGTACCTGTTCAACAAGCCGGCGCTCATCGAGGCAGCGCACGGTTATGGCCTGTCTCGCATCATCAAAGCTCTGGAAGGCGCTAACGTCCTCGCACGCCGTGACAACGAGCGTAAAACCAAAAACTACCGACTCCCTGGTGGTGGCCAAGCGCGTCTCTATGTGGTCGACCCAGACATCATGGATCGTGAAGGCGGTGGCGTATGAACGTCACTCAAAAACCAGCAATCCAGATTACTCAAGTTCACAGGAACCTAGAATCACTGGCAACAGTGGCAACACCGGCAACGGCCTTGTGGGGCGTGGCTTACAGCCGTTGCCACCCTGTAAAAAAAGTGGCAACAACTGGCAACGCACACCTCATTTTCAACATAAGAGACCCGCACTCTCCTTTCATTTGGTTATCACTGTTGCCGGTAAAAAACTGGTGGCAACAGTTAGGCAGCGTCGGCAACGCCTGGAGGCCACGGTTTACGGGGCTGTTGCCGCTGTTGCCGGTGTTTTTGAAATCACAGGAACATTGGATTAACAGCGATCAGGCCGAGGTGACGCCATGAGTCTCCTTTCCGGCTTGCTCGATCACATGCCGCCAGCCATTGCCAGTACCGACACGCCAAAAATGGATAGCCGGCCTCGCCCACGCCTGGTGCTGGCCAGCCCTGTCGAGCGCACTCCCCGGCTCATCACAAGCCCACACGCAAGCGCCGCCACTGCCACACCTGAGTGGCGACAGGCCCGTGACCGCTACCTCAACCACATCATGGTTTGTCGGAGTTGCTACGCGCCCACCGGCCGCCATTGCACGGCTGGCGCCCACCTGCGCACCAGCTACGACGGCACACCTATGGAGGCGCACCAATGACGCCCAGCCTTATCACCCGCTTGTGCAACATCGCTTTGAAGCCTGGCGTCAGCGCCACCACGCAACTCATCACCACCCGGCGAATCTGTCGCGCCATTGCTGACCAGCTCGACGTTATCCGCAGCGAACGGCGAGCCCTACGCCGGCAAGCGGGAAAGTTGAAAGCGTTTCTCCCATTCACCCGGCAGGCCATTGCTGAATTGGAGGAGCGAGCCCAGGAACACCAAGAGGCCATCCGCAGCGGAGCGTGGAGCGCACTTGCTGGGTTTGGCCAATCACTGATGTTCGACCGCGAGGGGCTGGCGCAGGCGCTGGGCTTCGACCAGATGTGCGACCTGCTGGGCGTCAACCCAGTACATCGCCAGGAGGCCAGCGCAGACGGTGACACCAGCCTCCGCGGAGTGGCCTACCTATCCCAACTGGAGGACAGCGCCGACCGCAAGGGCGACGAATGGGGCGCCGGTGGCCCGCTGTATCGCGCCTGTCACGCCGCCATGATCCGGTTCATCAGGGAATGCCCAGAAGACCAGTTGCCAGACCCATTCGCCCCTGGTGCGCCGCTCGGCCCAAAGCTACCGCCCGCCCTGAGCATCGTCGGCAAATGACCATTTTGTGCGCCACGTTTTGCAAATGATGAAAACGTGTCGCGGATTACTTTCCGGTCTTGTGCATCGGCTCGCCCCTCTCAGCCCCACGCCGACTGACGCCCCGGAACCACTCCCGCCGGGTGATCGGTGGCGGTTACGTGGTGTTTCAGTCCTCTGAGGCTGACGGTCACCGGCCTGCCACTGGGCACGGTGAAGACGCTGGTTTCACGCTCTGGGGGTCTCCGTCACCGAGTCGCCCGACACCCGCCAACCTTGACAATTGTTAACAGGCTATCGGGTTGGCCAAGCCCGCCCAGACACTAACTTTTGCTAACAGGGCGGGGGGAGGCTATACGGCAAAGGGGGTGTCAAAAGTGCGCCCCCTTTGAAGGGCCCGACCGGTACCGGCGCTAGCGTTTTCAATGTCAAGTTTTGACAAGTTTTCACGCCGATCAGATCG
This sequence comes from Pseudomonas sp. F220, assembly GCF_057813935.1. NCBI lineage: Bacteria > Pseudomonadati > Pseudomonadota > Gammaproteobacteria > Pseudomonadales > Pseudomonadaceae > Pseudomonas > Pseudomonas sp. F220. Next base: position 820 of record NZ_JBVASJ010000015.1, on the reverse strand, counting down.
ACCGGTATCCGCTCTGGTATCCACGGAAAGCGACTGCTCTGAATGGATACCGGGCTATGTAATCTCAGGTTTTATCAGGCTTCCGGTATTGGTTACCACAACTGGTTACCACTCTGGTTACCACGGTAACTCGCGTTTTTGGGGCCTGCTCCGACACCCGTGCAATCGATGCCGACAACCTGTAACAAGGCAGGCTGTAACAGATGGTGTAACAGCAAACAACGCCGTTTCACGCACGTCCGTCACGCACCTGAAATACGAAAGGTCAGGTACGCAAAGCACTGGTACGCAGACTGGTACGCACGAAAATGCGCATTGCGGGGCGCGCACCGGACACAAGTTCGCACTTCTGGTTCGCGGTCGCGAACCAAGACCGCCCACCTGTTATCAAAAGTTATGGTTTCCAGGCGCTGGTTTTCACTGAGATTTCCACGGTATTGCAGTGTTTCTCACTGGCAACTTGTCGTCCTGCGACAGCTTCCCGTGAATAATCACAGCAAGATCGCAACAAGGGTCGGACGGGGAGATCGGGGGTAGGTGGGAATGGGTAAACGCGTGCGCCGCCCAGTGCGAAGGCAACCCGGTACTGGTTGGCGGGTTCTGACCTGTACGCCAGCCACGAGAACACACCCAAAGTCGCGCCAATGATTGGGAGGCTCAACCCGGCATCCATGTCGGCGCCGAACAATGAAACAGGGTATCCGATCCATAAAGCACACCTACCGGTAGATGCGCCTTGTGTTTACCGTGGCATCTCTGGCGAGCAGTTCCATGGCAGTAGTGCTTCGTAGTCGGCCACCGACTGCGCATGCGGCAATCG
>NZ_JBVASJ010000014.1:0-127096 GCF_057813935.1 Pseudomonas sp. F220 | reverse complement strand
AAACAGCGCGATTAAAGGAAAGAACCATGAATTAAGGGCAGGAAAGGTCTGTTTTTCGACCGACGCATGATTTTTTGAACCTCAAGTAGCGAGGGCATGAAAAATCGGCGGGTACTTCAGACCTTCCCTAACTCTTTATAGCTTTGCGCTGAACGTCAGCGACGAGCTGTAACTCATCATTGAGGTAAAGAAAATTAAAACAACTTCATTATCGAATGTAACTTATTTTTCATCTCTGCCCCTTCCAGGGAATGCAACAAATTAGTGACGCACTCCTTATGATTGATTTTTATAGAAAAATTGTGCTTATGCCAATTTATAGAAAATTCTATAACCAATAATCATAAGCAAACATATTGTAATGTTTCAGTTTGATGATGCATCGTTATATCGAACTTTAAATCGGATCCAAAAATCTAACTGCAATTATAGAATTCATTGATAGTCGCTATCTTTCCGTAAAAAAAAGGTGCAAAAAATGGAATTGCCTATGAAATCTGTTACCTCAGAATTGCGCGGTCAATCTTTAAGAAAGCTACTCTCGAAAAAAAAGGAATAAGAGTTATTGAAGCGCATAGCCCTCTTTCGGCGATGCTAGTTGAAAAAGCCAGCTACACCAACGGCAACGTTACTGTTGAATTTGATGCCTTCTGGTCAAGCTCCTTGACTGACTCTACAGTGCGGGGAAAACCTGATACTGAATTACTGGATCTTAAAAGTAGACTGAGTGGAGTTTCTGATATTTTTGAGGTGACGACCAAGCCCTTAATACTTGATGGTGATACCGGTGAAAAAGCCGAGCATTTGCCCTATCACATCGCAACGACCGAACGCATGGGGGTATCCGCAGTAATCATTGAAGATAAAACCGGATTAAAGAAAAACTCACTATTCGGAAATGATGTAAAGCAGACCCAGGCGGATCCGATAGAGTTTGCCGAAAAGATCAGACTGGGAAAAAACGCTCAGTTGTCATCAGACTTTATGCTTATCGCTCGTATCGAAAGTCTCATATTGGACGCAGGGCTCGATGATGCGCTCAAACGTGCATTGCTTTATGTAGAGTCTGGCGCAGACGGTGTAATGATTCATAGCAGAAAGAAAGACCCCGGTGAAATTATAGAATTCGCAAAACGATTTAGATCACACCATCCATCTGTTCCACTAGTCTGCGTACCAACAAGTTTCAATGACATAAAATTTGATACTCTCGTCGAGAATGGATTTAATGTCGTCATTTACGCAAATCATATGCTCCGAGCGGCTTATCCTGCAATGTTATCGGTGGCCAATCAAATATTAAAATATGGCAGAACACTGGAGGTTGAGGATAGATGTCTTGACATTCAAGAGATTCTATCTCTTATACCTGGAACACGATGATATTAGCCGCTCGAACGTGCAAGTTTGGCTGATTAAACTCATAGGACGTTTTTATGATTGTTGCAAAGGATTTTCTTACACTTTTGTTCAGTAAAGGTATTGAGTTTTATGCGGGTATCCCTGATTCATTACTGAAACGTTTTTGTTCCGCCATTCAAAATTCAAATCTGGATATCAACCATGTCACCGCTTGTAATGAAGGGACAGCATTAGGGAGACGCTGCAAAAATAGCCAACCGTCCCCACCCTTGGCACACTGAGTACCTTCAACCAGACTACATAGCGCTTGGCCGACTGGCTTGAAGTTTTGACAGGCCGCCACAACCAAAAGCAGTCACTCGGATGTGCTTTTCTGATCCAGCACAGAATGGCCTGCGTACGCCACCTTTGGCAGCTTGCTGCTTCCGTGCTGATGGGTATAGAAAGAATTTGCACAAAATACGGGCTTTATTAGGATAATAGTAGGGATATAAATTTTAGAAATCAGCATAATTTCAATGTAAAACAGGTACTTATTTTTTTATTTGAGTCCAGGTCGTGCCAGAGAAGGCTTCCAAAATCTCTGACCCCCCCCCGAAAAACCCGCCTCCTGGCGGGTTTTTTCGTTTTGGCGTTCCGGTGGATTCCGCTGGGTAACGGTCGATGAGCACATCCGCGACGCACTGGCATTCGCCCTTCAAGTCTCGCCTGACGGTAGCCGCAACCTGCTTGCAGCGAATGAACGCTACCTCGATTTCCAACAGGTAATCGGTCGCCCCGCACGGGAGATTCTCCATACGCACAACCTCAAGGGCTTCCACGAATTGCGGGTGACCTATGCGTGCGAACGCTATGAGCACATCACCCAGCATCCTGCGTCCATCAACGGTGGCAGTTGCTACCAGCTCGACCGACACCTCGATCAGGAGGCCCGAATACAAATCAGCTATGAGCCGGGGCACGGTCGTATCGACGTGGTGTCGGCTTACATCGGGGGCCGAGCATGAGTAAGGCATTCGATATGGAGCTGTTCCTGGCGGGCGTCCTGCCCGGGTCGCATACCACGCGCCAGCGTCACCTTCGCAGAGCGAAGGCCATTCAAGCGGCGATCGCTAATCGCTGACACCGAGATAATCAATGGACATGGGCCGGTGGTCGACCTGAAGCCGTCTTCAGGACCTTAAAGCTTGAACTGCGCTACCAGGGCATTGAAAGAGGCGGCCAGCCGCGACAGTTCCTGGCTGGAAGCGCTGGTCTGGTTGGCACCGGCAGCGGTCTGGGTCGAGAGGTCCTGGATGTTCAGCAAGTTACGGTCCACCTCACGGGCGACTTGGGCCTGTTCTTCGGACGCCGAAGCGATCACCAGATTGCGCTCGTTGATGGTGACAACCCTGTCGGTAATCTTCTCCAGCGCCGCCCCGGCGCGTTGGGCCAGGTCTTGGGTGTTGGTGGCCAGCGACAGGCTCTTACCCATGGCAGTGACGGCCCCATTGGCGCCCGATTGCACGGTACTGATCATACCTTCGATTTCTACAGTCGAGGCTTGGGTGCGGTGGGCGAGCGCGCGCACTTCATCGGCTACCACCGCAAACCCGCGTCCCTGTTCGCCAGCACGGGCGGCTTCGATGGCAGCGTTGAGCGCCAGCAGGTTGGTCTGTTCGGCGATGCTGCGGATCACGTCCAGTACCTTGCTGACTTCCCGAATGTGCCCGGCCAGTTCGGTCACTGTCTCGGTCGACTCGGTGATCTCTTCCACCATGGTGCTGATGCCCATGAGCGTATGGTCGACCTGACTGCGGCCATGAGCGGCGTCTTCGGTAGCGGCCTTAGAGGCTTCGGAAGTTGACACAGCATTGCGCGCCACTTCCTCGACCGCCGCAGTCATTTCATTGACTGCGGTGGCCGCCTGCCGGATTTCGTCATTCTGCCGCGTCAGGCCACGGGTACTTTCATCGGTCACCGCGCTCAGCTCTTCGGCGGCCGAGGCCAACTGATCCGAGGCGCTGGCGATCTGCTGAATGGTGTGCTTCAAACCGCCCTGCATGTCCGCCAAGGCATTGAGCAGTTGCCCCGCTTCATCGCCACGGGTAGTGGAAATGCTCTGGGTCAGATCGCCCCCGGCAATACGCTGGGCAGTCGCGACCGCCACCGCCAATGGGCGAGTGGTCATGCGGGTAACCAGAATGCCCAGAACAGCGGCCACCAGAAAGGCGATCACGATCCCGACCAACAGCATCAGAGTGGAGCTGGATTGAAGTTCATGCGCGCCCTCGGCACCCTCTTTGATCTGCCGATTGTTCGAATCGATCACGGCTTGCAGGCACTCGCGGGCCTTTTTGAATTCGTCAAGGGACAGCGCGTTCAAGCGAGTGCGTGCCTGGGCAATATCGCCAGCGCTCATCAGTTCCATGATCTTCTGGGTCGCGGCCACATAAGCGGGCCACAGGGCTTCGTACTGGTCCCCCGCCACCCGCTCATCCTCCTCCAGAGGCGTGCCGCGGTAGGTCGCGAAGGCTTTTTCCGCCCGTGCCTGCTCCGTCGTCAGGGCCTGCTGAACACGTGTCTTGTCCACTTCAGACATGCCGCTGGTCTGAGCATCGAGCAACCGGTACAGCAGGCGGTTATGAGCGGTCAGACTGGTCAGGGTCTCGTTGCTGTTGCCCACTGAGACCAAACTGTTGGAAAAGGTCAACGACAGCGCAGTGGCCAAACGGCTGATCCCCACCATTCCCAACCCACCCACGGCAAGGGTGATCAGGGCGCAGATGACGAACGCGGTCAGAAGCTTGGTCGAGAATTTGGACTCATTCAGAATCTTCATGCGGCGAACTCGATAGATTAGCAATTATTTTTATTTGAGGTTTAAACGGTTCTTTACGTGCGAATCCAAACGATATCAAAGTGGTATCACTTTATTGCCAGCGTCCGCCTATCCTGAAATTCCTTCAGAATTTCTCTTAACAAGGGAGTCCTTGGCCAATGTCCGCAAAACGGTGATATCTCGGAAGAAGCGTTCAACCCTGTTCATCCAGGAGCTTGATGTCGGGGTGAAGTGCATGTGAAATCGCGGATGTCGCTTGAGCCATTCCCTGACCACCGAGTGCTTGTGCGTGGCGTACTTATCCACGATCAAGTGCAGTTGCAGGCCCTTGGCTGAGTGATCTGCTCAAGGGTTCGCTTCAACGCTTCGGCCGGTAAAATTACGACGGTCGATTTCGGCGAAGGTCGCCCTAACCCAAGAGATGGTGTTGGAGCCCACCTCCTGGAATTCATCAATGAGCAAAGTCGACATCCGCTGCATTACACCATCAGGTACCTGACCGAGTCGGGAACCGGGCTTACTGGTGCAGTATGAAAGTCGTCAGGGTTTGCAGATCGTCCGGGCTTAACTGCGCGAAAGGTGGCATTGGGGTATTCCCCCATTTGCCGGTACCGCCGTGCTGAATGCTGGACGTTACCTTGGCCAGTGCCTGCGGGTCATTGGCATACTTGGCAGCCACATCGTGATAGGCCGGGCCTACGACCTTATGATCGATCGCATGGCAGGACAGACAGGAGTTGCTCTGGAGCAAAGCCATGACGTCGACTTTTGCTACAGGCGCCGCCGAGGGCTGGCCCGCCGACGGGTTTGAGGCAGCCTGCACATCGGCATCGCTCGCATGGGCACTACCGTAGGTCACCGCAAGGTAGGCGCCGATAATGTTCACATCCTGATCGCTGATCGGAGCACCATACACGTGCTGCATCTTGCTCGCTTCTCCAGTCCACTGCGCCAGGGTCATGCCAGGAGGCTGGAAGTTGATGTAATCGGCAGAATGGCAGGTGGAACATTTCTGCTGGGCCAACGGGTAGCCAGGCAGCGCACTGGGTTTGAACACAGCCGTTTCGGGCGGCAACGTGATCGATAGTGGCGCTGCGCTAGCCATGGCAGCCAAACAAACCTGAGCCGCGCACAGCAAGGTGGTCATGCGTTTCATACGTTTCATGCGGGCCCCCTCAGGCGACGGTCACGTGGCTGGTTTCTACGACGTGGCGGCGGTAGCCACCGGGGTTCCAGTCGGCTCGCAGCGGTTGCGTCTCGCCCGCGCTGTTACTGGCTCGCACCATCAACTGTGTGGCGCCCTTGCTGGTAAAGGTGATCGGCAGCGTCCATTCACGGAAGGAGAAACGGCCAAGATCCTGCCCAAGCTTGGCTTCGCGCCAGTTTTTTCCGCCGTCGATCGAAATTTCCACCTTGTTGACCCCAACGCCGCCGTCGAACGCAATGCCCTTGAGCACCACGCTTTTTTTCAGCGGCAACACATCGCCGTGTTTAACGCTGGTGATGAAGCTGCGTACCGGCAACTTGGAAATCGGCTGAGTTTGCGCCGCAGTGGTGCCGGGGGCGATGCAGAAACAATCGTTGTCCGGAACGCGGTAACCTTTAGCCATGAAGAAACCGTCGTAGGTGTGGTCGACGACTTCGATCTCACTCAGGTGCTTGACCCAGTACGTACCGAAATAGCCTGGCACCACCAGACGTATCGGGTAACCGTTGAGGAATGGCAGATCGGTACCGTTCATCGACCAGGCGATCATCGGCTCGCCGTCCATGGCATGGCCGATGTCCAGGGCTTTGATGTACTCCGGCGTGCTCGGCAGCACTGGCTTATCGAGCCCACGGAATGTCACTTGCCTGGCGTCGGCTTTCACCCCCGCCTTTTCCAATACCGCCTTGAGCGGTACCCCCACCCAGTGGGCATTACCCATTGAACCATTGCCCAGCTGAGCGCCGAATACGCGCGGCATCGAGAAGCCACGGCTGTTACCCGAACACTGATTGACGGCCACCACTTCTACCGGTTCGGCCAGAGCCTTGAGTTCTGCAAGGGAAAGTGACAGCGGCGTGTTGACCGAGCCCTTGATCGTCAGACGGTAACTGTCCGGATCGATGCTGGTAGGGATATTGGCCAGATGGTAACGCACAAAAAAGGCGTCATTCGGCGTGATGGGCCCTTCGTTGAAGACGGGGAATGGCGTCTCAAGGTGCGGCGGGCGGGTGGTCACCAGGGTCAACGGTCGTTTTTGCGGGTATTGCACCAGCGGCCGTGGGCCAGCAGCAAAGGTCACTTCTTCGGCGGTTTCGTCGGCCGTCTTGGTTTCGTCGGCTGCCTTGGCGAGGCTTGCCAACGGAGAGGCCGCCAAAGCCAGGGTGAAGGCATCGCGTAGAACGCGCCGGCGGCTCGGCTTGCTGTTGTCTACAAAACTGAACTTCATTCTGCGCTCTCTATGATTGTTTTATTGAGATGCAATTGACACCCCCCGTCAGGGCAGAGAGGCATCAGGCTTAAAGTGTAGGTAGGGTTTCGCTTAACTGTTCGACGTCGGTGAGCAAACCAGTATCGTCACGCGCAAGTCGACTGCTTCTCATTGAACGTCAGTGACTTAGCATTTGATGACAGAGGCTGCCCGTTCAAGATCGCTGGCCGGTGACCCACACCTTTGGTTAAATTACGCGCTGGCTCTAAAGTGAGCGGGCTTCGGGACCATGGGGGTGATTTCAATTGAGCGTCTTACCGCCAAACCGCTCGCGACTCACATCACGCTGGCCAATGCTGAGGAAAATTCTCGGCAAGACCTTCGCCAGACCGGCGCAGACCACTGCGGGCGGGCGGATGATCCACGAGTACTTTCGCCAAAAGGCCCATGACCAGGGCTATACCCTCAGTCACAGCCAACAGCGGGTGATCGACTGCATGGCGCAGCAAGCCAATGGGCTGCTGCAAACCAGCGTCAACGTTCACGCGGCACGCAGCCTTTATCTCTATGGCGCTGTCGGCCGTGGCAAGAGCTGGCTATTGGATGGATTTTTCCAGGCACTGCCGATTGCTGAAAAGCAGCGCTTGCACTTTCACGACTTCTTCGCCCAATTGCACCAGGGTATGTTCCGCCATCGTCAGCAGCCCGACGCGCTAGCGACCACGCTGGATGAACTACTCTTGCACTGCCGCGTGCTGTGCTTCGATGAGTTCCACGTGCACGACATCGGCGACGCAATGCTGATCACCCGGCTCTTCAAAGCGCTGTTCCAGCGTGGGATCCTGCTGCTGGTCACCTCCAACTACCCGCCGGCCGGCTTGCTGCCCAATCCCCTTTACCACGCCCGCTTCAAGCCGGTGATCGATCTGATCAATGCGCGCATGCATGTCATGGAGGTCGGCGGCCCCCATGACTACCGCAGCCAGGCGAGAACTCATTCGCAGCAGCTCTTCACCCATGGGCATTACGTCTGGCCCACCAGCCCGGCCCAGCGTGAGGCACTGCAATTGCCTGATCGCAACGCCCCAACGTTTGCCCTGCCTGTAGGCGCCCGCCAATTCCAGGCACGACGGTGCGAGGGACGGAGCATCAGCTTCGACTTCAGCGACCTCTGCGAACAACCCACCGCTGTCATGGACTACCTGGAGCTGTGCCGACGCTTCGACACCTGGATCATCGACGGACTGCCCAACCTCGCGGACTGTTCGACTGCCGCCCAGCAGCGCTTTATCAATCTGATCGACGTGCTGTATGACCAGGACAAACGCCTGCTATTGCTGGGCGAACGTCCTCTGCGCGAGCACCTTGGCGGCGATGCCATCGACCTGGCGCGAACCCGCAGTCGACTGGGGCAGTTGATTGAGGTCGGGCCACCGTCATAAACCATCCAACCCACGGCCCTTTGTCGTTATCATGGCGCCCATTTCCAACGGCCGTGCGCCCTTCTCTTTTCGAGTATTGAATCTGTTCATGGATACCCTTGCGCAACTTCGAGCCGGCCAACTGGCGGGCATCAAACGTCTGGATCTGTCCTGCGGGCTGAGCGAGTTCCCTCAGGAGATCTTTGAACTGGCGGACTCCCTCGAGGTGCTGAACCTGAGTGGCAATGCCTTGAGCCAACTGCCGGACGACCTGCACCGGCTGACGCAGTTACGGATCCTGTTCTGCTCGGATAATGCATTCACCGAACTCCCGACGTGTCTCGGCCAATGCGCTCGCCTGAGCATGATCGCCTTCAAGGCCAACCGCATCGAACGCGTCCCCGGTGCCGCGCTGCCGCCGCTGTTGCGCTGGCTGATTCTGACCGACAATTGCATCAGCGAGCTGCCCGTCGAGCTTGGCGAACGACCTCATTTGCAAAAGCTGATGCTCGCGGGAAACTGCTTGCAACAACTGCCGGCGAGCCTGAGCAAGTGCCATCAGCTTGAGTTGATCCGGATCGCCGCCAACCGACTGACCGAGCTGCCGCAGTGGCTGTTGTCGCTGCCACGCCTGGCCTGGCTGGCTTACGCGGGCAACCCGCTGGAATCAGAGGCCGACGCTTGCGCTCTGGACGCCACCCCGCAGATTCCCTGGTCACAGCTGCATCTGCAGCAAAAACTGGGCGAAGGCGCTTCCGGGGTGATTCATCAGGCGCTTTGGGAACAGCCATCGCAGGCTGCGCAAAAAGTTGCGGTGAAGCTCTACAAGGGCAGCATGACCAGTGATGGTTCACCGCAGCATGAAATGAACGCCTGCATCACCGCGGGTCAACATGCCAACCTGATCAAGGTCGAAGGCAGGATCGTCGACCACCCGCAGGCGCAAGCCGGGCTGGTGATGCAATTGATCGACCCCAGCTATGGCAATCTGGCCGCGTTGCCGAGCCTCGCTTCCTGCACTCGGGATGTCTACGAAGACAGTACGAAATTCAGCGCAGCGAGCGCATTGCGGATCGCCAGCGGTATCGCTTCGGCCGCCGCGCACTTGCACCAACAGGGCATCACCCACGGCGATCTCTACGGCCACAATATTCTGTGGAACGCTCAAGGCGACTGCCTGTTGGGTGACTTCGGCGCGGCTTCGTTTCACTCCACGTTAGACAGTTTCGAGACGCGTGCACTGCAACGCATAGAAGTGAGGGCGTTCGGCATTTTGTTGGGCGAATTGCTGGAGCGAATCGAGTCAGGGTTGAGCGCCAAGGGTCGGGAGCTGCTGGATGACTTGCAGAGCCGCTGCTACCAAGCGGATGTACTGGCGCGTCCGGGGTTCGTAGAAATTGGTGAAAATTTGCAGGTTGTGGTCGATTCTTTGCAGGCATCGGCGGCGTCTTGAAAAGATCGCAGCCAACGCAGCTCCTACAAGATTTGTGCACGGCTGCGATTTTGCGGATGTACCCGGTCGGTGTAGGAGCTGCCGCAGGCTGCGATCTTTTCGCAGCCAACGCAGCTCTTACAGATAGAACGCCTTAACCCGCCAAACCGACAAACATGTCCTGCACGTCATCGTGGTTGTCGAGCCCTTCGAGGAAGGCTTCGACTTCTTCCATTTGCGCGTCACTCAAGCCGGTGACCGGGTTTTTAGGCTGGTAGCCCAATTTGGCCGACAACACGGTAAAACCCTGCTCAGGCAGTGCTTTTTGTACCGCGTCCAGATCGGCAGGCTCGGTAAGGAACAACGTTGTGCCCTCTTCTTCACCCTCCTCGAAGTCCTGAGCGCCAGCCTCGATAGCCGCCAGCTCTGGATCAGAATCCGGGCTGTCAGGAGACGCTTCGATCATGCCGACATGGTTGAAATCCCAAGCAACCGAACCCGAAGCACCCAATTGGCCTTTGCGGAACGCCACACGAATTTCCGCGACGGTGCGGTTGATGTTGTCGGTGACGCACTCAACGATGAGCGGAACCTGATGAGGTGCGAACCCTTCATACGTGACGCGATGGTACTGAACGGTTTCGCCAAGCTGACCCGAGCCTTTCTTGATCGCGCGCTCCAGGGTTTCGCGTGGCATCGAGGCTTTTTTCGCCTGTTCTACCACCAGACGCAAGTGCGCGTTAGTGGTCGTGTCTGCGCCGTTGCGCGCAGCAATGGTGATTTCTTTGACCAATTTGCCGAAGATCTTGCCCTTGGCATTGGATGCCGCTTCTTTGTGTTTAACCTTCCACTGTGCGCCCATTACTCACTCTCTTGATCTGTGGCGCCGAGACATCTATTGGCCGACGCTTTGCGCAAGTTTATACGGCCTAAAGTTACCAATCGACCAAAAAGTCGAGTGACTGATCGACTTCTCCACAATGTGATGCAGGCGCGTTCCTAAGATTGGCTGATGAGCCGACCAGACACTTGGCATTGAGACATCAATCAGCCTTTGTCAGCCTTGCCCGCCGCAGCAGCAAACCTGGCCAGGCGCACATCCAGATGCCGAGGCCGGCGCCCATGGTCTTCGGCGTGCTCCTTGCGCCGGATCGCGTTGCGGACCATCAATGAGCCCAGATAGCGGATCGGCTCCGGCGGAAAATAGCCCATCGGCCCGTTGACCAAGGGTGATCGGGTCCAGACATTGTCCAGGCCTTGCACCATCGACGCGAGGATCTGCCCGCCCATATGGCAAGGCCCGACACCGCTGCCGGAATAACCGAACCCATAGAACACGTTGCCACTGGCGCTCATCTGACCGAAGAACGGCAACCCGGTAACCGAACGATCCGAAGGACCGTTCCAGGTCGCTTCCACCCCAACATCGGCAAATGCCGGAAAAAACTCCGCCAGACTATGACGCAGCAAACCTTCGTAAGGTGAAGGCTGATCGAACACCGGCAGCATCCGCCCGCCGTAAGCGAAAGTGTTGCCGCCCTTGCCGAGCATGATTCGGCCGTCCGGGGTGTTGTGGTAGTAATGCACGAAAATCCGCGAATCGAGTACCGTCACACCGCTGGTCAGGCCAATTTCCTTGAGTAGATCCGGGCGCGGCTCGGTGATGATCATGTCGCTGGAAACGATCGCCACGCTGCGCTCAAACTGTGGGAACGCCCGGGCCATCCAGGCGTTCATCGCCAGCACTACACGATCTGCCTGGATGTTCCCGGACGGGGTCTGAATCACTGCGGGCTTGCCTTCCTCCAGACCGGTCATTGCAGTGTTTTCATAGATCCGCACACCCAGCTGCAAGGCTACCCGCCGCAAACCGCGCACCAGCTTACCCGGCTGCACACTGGCCGCCGCTGGGGAAAACCAGCCTTCCAGATGTTTGCTGGAACCGGCCATCCATTGCACATCGAGCACTGGGCGCTTTTCGAAGGAATTGATGCCATTGCGCTCAAGGGCGGCAATCACCCCATCGGTGGACCCGCATTGCGCCAGATTCGTGGCGGTGTACAAGGTGCCATCGAGGCGGTAATCGGCGTCCACCGCGTATTTCTCGCAGAAGGCGCCGATGGCATAAATGCTTTGCTCCGATTCCTTGACCAGCCGCACCGCCTCCTCGACACCAAACAGCCGCTCCAGGGTGAAGTACTTGGCCGACCAGGACAGTGCACAGCCACCGTTGCGCCCGCTGGCACCTGCGCCGCAGATATCGGCCTCGATCAACACCACATCCAGCTCAGGGTTCGGCTCCTTGAGCAGGATCGCGGTCCACAACCCGGTGTAACCGCCGCCGACGATGCAGACGTCGGTGCTGGTATCGCTTTGCAACGGTTCGCAGGGTTCTGATGCGTCAGACTTCAAGGCCTGCTCCAGCCAGAAAGGTCTCATGGGGTACATCTCCAGTTCGGTTGGCCACATCCCGACCTGCCGTCATGACGCAACGGCAAGTGGGGCTTGTCTGGCATTGGGGTTTCAGGTGCGCAGAGGTTTGATGGGCATGGCCCCGTTGGGCACGAAGGCGCGAGAGGGTTTGAGACCTGCCGGACGGCTGTTCCAGTGGGGGATCAAGACCAGCGAAGAGAACATCGCGCAACCGGCGAAGACGATAAATACCGTGACCGTGTCGAAGTAACCCGGCAACAGCCCGCCGAGAATTGCCCCGACAGAGCCGCAGCCGTTAACGAAACCGGCCGCCGTCGCACCGGCCTTGGCCGTGCCGAAATCAATCGCCGCCGCGCCGCTGATCATCGAGTCCGGTCCGTAAAGGGTCAGGCCCATGAAAAACAACAAGGCCACCACCAGCATCACACTGCCGGTATGCAGCGCACCCATGAACAGTGCCAGCGACACGGTCAGCGCCAGCAGGCTCAACACGCAGGCTGGCATGCGTCGTGCTCCAAAGAGCTTGTCCGAGGCCAGGCCAATCATGATCGGCCCGAGCAAGCCGGCCAGCTCAAACGCCGTCGGCACAATCGCCGCGCCGACTTTGCCCACCGAGGGCATTTGCTCGAAGACAATGACCGGCCCCCAAAGCAAAATCGCGTAGCGCGCCGGCTTCAACAGGAAGTAGGCAAAACCGAGGGTCAGCACCGTGCGGTTGCGCAGGATTTCGCGCAGCGGTTCCCAGACGCTGATCTTGCTCTGGGCCTCGGTTTCCTCAGCGGTCAATACAGGTTCTGGCTCCACGGCAGGCAAGCCAACGTCTTCAGGTTTGTTGCGTTGAAAGATAAAGAACAGCACCGCTACCAGACCGACCACCGCCGCGCTGGATATAAACGCCGCATGCCAGGTACCGATCAGCGTGTACGCCCACCAGCCGGCAAACGGCGAGGCCACCAGCCCGCCAAAGGCGTAGCAGGAACTCCACAAGCCCAAGATCCGCCCGCGCTGCTCGGAGGGAAAGAAACTGCCGATGTTTTTGCACAATCCCGACCAGCCGGTGGACTGCGCCAACCCCTGGATCAACATGCAGGTGAAGAAGATGGGCAGCGTCGCGAAACTGCCCATCACCAGGGCCGCCACGGCGGAAATCAACAAGCCACCCAACACCACGACTCGCGGACCAAAACGGTCGGCGAGAATACCCCAGGTGAATTGACCGACCGCGTAGGCCGTCAGATAGACGCCGTCGAGGTTGGCCATCATCATCTTGTCGAGATGAAAGGTGGGGTCTTCGCCGATCCCCAGTTTGGCCACGGAAAAGGCTTTTCGAGTGAAATAGAAGGCCGCGTAGGCCAACCAGGTGATGGCGAAAATCTGCACGCGCCAACGTTTGATGGTGCCGATGTGTTTATTCATTGTGAGTCTGACCTCAGGGTGAGTGTGCCGGCAGAATTAGTAAAAAACGCCTGTTTTTTTATTGTTGAGCACCGCGATATCGCCCTTCAGGAGGAGCGATACCGGTCAGATGAGTCCTGTTGCTTCCCTGTTGTCGGGAGTTTCCCCGCACGCACAGGCTCATGGCCACCGGGGACTGTTGAACAACCAGCCACCGGGGTTGAGGGCGATAAAAACAATTACTGATTAATAAGTGAAATCGATTTATCGTATTTCAAATATAAGTTCAGCTTGTTACTGGTGATCTGATGTCTGTCTCTCACGCCCAGCTCAAAGCTTTCCACGCGGTTGCCGTGCACGGCAGCTTTACGCGCGCCGCCGAACGTTTGTTTCTGACGCAGCCGGCGATTTCCGACCAAGTGCGCAAGCTGGAGGAGCGTTTCGGTGTGTTGCTGTTCCATCGCAATAAACGTTCGGTGCGCTTGACCGACCTGGGCGAACGCTTGCTGAGCATCACCCAGCGCCTGTTCGTCATCGAAGCCGAAGCGCAGGAGCTGCTGCAAGACTCTCAAGCCCTGCAGACCGGTAGCCTGATCCTCGCGGTGGATGCACCGGTGCACGTACTGCCGCAGATCGCTCGTTTCTGCGAGCGCTATCCCGGCATCAGCGTGAAGATCGAGACCGGCAACACCGATGAATCGCTGTTTCGGCTGTTCAACTACCAGGCTGACCTGGCCCTGCTCGGCCGCGACGTCAGTGATGAGCGTCTGCTGTCGCTGCCCCTGCGCAATGACCCGATGGTGGCGTTCGTGTCGCGCAACCATCCGTGGGCCAGTCGCGAGTCGATCTGCCTGGCAGATCTGGATGACACGCCGCTGGTGTTGCGTGAAATCGGATCGGTGACGCGGCAGACACTGGAAGAGGAAATGGATCAGGCAGGCTTTCGCATCCGCCCGGCCATTCAGGTGGAGGGCCGTGAAGCGGCGCGCGAAGCCGTGGTGGTAGGGATTGGTGTGGGCGTGGTATCAGCGGCGGAATTCGGCTCGGACTCGCGGGTCTGTGCGCTGCCGATTACCGATTGCAAACGACGATTGACCGAGACGCTGGTGTGCCTGCGTGAGCAGAGCTCACGGCGGGTAGTGGCGACCTTTCTGGAGATGGTTCGCGAAAGTCTGGTGTAGGCCGCAGTGGCCTCATCGCGAGCAGGCTCGCTCCCACAGTGGATCGTCGTCGAACAAAAATACTGTGTGCACTGAAGATCAAATGTGGGAGCGAGCCTGCTCGCGATGACAACACCTCGGTCTATCTGGCGGGCTCGCGCCCCGGTGACAACCCCAAAAACGCTTGAATCAAGCGCAAATCCCGGCGCCGCTCCATGCAGCCAATCATGTGTCGATTGAGCAGCCCCTCGCCAATGATCGGCACCGCAGCAACTCGCGGATCATGGCTGACCTCAACCGACGACACGATGCCCACGCCCAATTCAGCGGCCACGGCTTCGGTCACTGCTTCGCGACTGTCCAGCTCCAGCAGCACCCGCGGGCTGACCTTGGCCAGGCCACACGCTTCGTCAAAGGTGCGTCGGGTAATCGAACTCGGCTCACGCAACACCATGATCACCTGGTCCAATTGTTCGATGCCTATCCCCGTCGGAGTAGCCAGCCACGGATGATTGGCAGGCACCAGCGCGCAGATTCTCGACTCGCTCAATCGTTGTAAATGCAGCCCTTTGCGCGGCTCCACTTCCGTCAGCACCGCCACATCCGCATGTTCGGACAGCAACGCCGCGAGTGTTTCCTGGGCATTACCCAGGCGTAAATTCACGGTGATCCCCGGGTACGTCGCCCTCAGGCTAGCGAGCATCGGCATGACCATGTGCGGACCGTCCGCCGCCACTTCCAGACGCCCGGTGAGCAACTGCCGATTGGCCTCAAGCATCGCCTGGGCCTCTTCGGCCAAACCGAACATGGCCCGGGTGATTGCCGCCAGTTTGATCCCCTCCTCCGTCAGTTCCACCCGTCGTGCGGTGCGCCGCAACAAGGTGATCTGGTAATGCTCCTCCAACGCCTTGATATGCCCGGTGACCGCCGGCTGGCTGATGAATAAACGCGCGGCAGCCCGGGTGAAGCTGCCTTCACGGGCCACGGCATCAAACGCTCTAAGCTGGAACAGGTTCATATCTATCGGCCTCACTGATGGCTGGCATAACAACAAACAATTTGATTGATGACAAGCCAAACTGCAATTTATGTCCCGTACCTTCATCCCTAAGCGTTTTTGCGAGGACACCAGCATGAGTACTGCCGAGCCAATCCTGCTCACCCCTGGCCCATTGACCACTTCAGCCCGCACTCGTCAGGCCATGATGGTCGACTGGGGTTCATGGGATGACAGCTTCAATCAACTGACCGCCAGCCTTTGCGAGCAACTGCTGGCGATCATCAACGGTGCCGACAGCCACCACTGTGTTCCCTTGCAAGGCAGCGGCACCTTCTCCGTGGAAGCAGCCATCGGCACCCTGGTCCCACGCGACGGCAAGGTATTGGTGCTGATCAACGGTGCCTATGGCAAACGCCTGGCGAAAATCTGCGAAGTGCTCGGCCGCTCGTTTAGCACGTTCGAAACCGCCGAAGACGAACCGACCACCGCAGCCGACGTCGACCGTCTGCTGCGGGCCGACGCCGGCATCACCCACGTCGCGCTGATCCACTGCGAAACCAGCACCGGTATCCTCAACCCGCTGCCGGAAATCGCTCATGTGATTGCCCAGCACGGCAAACGGCTGATCATCGACGCCATGAGTTCCTTCGGCGCGCTGCCGATCGATGCACAGCAAGTCCCGTTCGATGCGCTGATCGCCGCGTCCGGCAAATGCCTGGAAGGCGTGCCGGGGATGGGTTTTGTCTTTGCGCGCAAAGAAGCACTGGCAGCATCGGCAGGCAATTCCCACTCGCTGGCGATGGACCTGTTTGATCAACACAGCTATATGGCCAAGACCGGCCAATGGCGCTTCACCCCGCCGACCCACGTGGTCGCGGCGCTGCACGAAGCCCTACTGCAATACAACGAAGAAGGCGGTCTGCCGGCGCGGCATCGGCGTTACGCCAACAACTGCAACGTCTTGCTCGATGAAATGGCCAAGCTGGGCTTGCGCAGCTTCCTGCCGGCGGCGATTCAGGCACCGATCATCATTACCTTTCACGCCCCGAAAGATCCGCGCTACCAGTTCAAGGAATTCTACGAACGGGTCAAGGCCAAGGGTTTCATTCTGTATCCGGGCAAGCTGACCCAGGTCGAAACCTTCCGTGTCGGCTGCATCGGCCACGTTAATGAGGCCGAGATGCACGCGGCAGTGGCGGCAGTAGCGGCAGTGTTGCGAGAAATGGAAGTGCAGGAAATCTGATCACGACCTCCCGTAGCAGCTGCCGAGCCTGCGAGGCTGCGTTCGGCTGCGAAGCGGCCGCAAAACCATGCGGCTCGGTCCACCTGAAACACCGCGGTGGCTCGCCAGCTGCTACGGGTATGTAATTCATCATGCCCATACACAGGATTAGAGACATGAACTACAACAACCCAACCAAGCTTCAAGCCGCCATCCTCGACTGGGCCGGCACCGTCGTCGACTTCGGCTCCTTCGCACCCACCCAAATCTTCGTCGAAGCCTTCGCCGAATTCGACGTTCAGGTCTCCATCGAAGAGGCCCGTGGCCCGATGGGAATGGGCAAGTGGGACCACATCCGTACCCTGTGCGACCAGCCGCAGGTCGCCGAACGTTATCGCAAGGCCTTCGGCCGCACCCCGACTGACGACGATGTCACTGCCATCTACAAGCGCTTCATGCCGTTGCAGATCGAGAAGATCGCCGAACACTCGGCGCTGATTCCCGGTGCGCTGGACACCATCGCCAACCTGCGCCAGCAAGGCATCAAGATCGGTTCCTGCTCCGGTTATCCGAAGCAGGTCATGGACAAAGTTGTCGAGCTGGCAGCCACCAATGGCTACATCGCCGACCATGTGGTCGCCACCGATGAAGTCCCGAACGGTCGCCCATGGCCGGCTCAGGCGTTGGCCAACGTGATCGCGCTGGGCATCAGCGACGTCGCCGCCTGCGTCAAGATCGACGACACCGTCCCCGGAATTCTTGAAGGCCGCAGCGCCGGCATGTGGACCGTGGCGCTGATCTGCTCAGGCAATGCACTGGGTCTGACCTACGAGGGTTACCGCGCCTTGGGCAGTGAGGAACTGGCCAGCGAACGCAAACGCATTCACGCGATGTTCGAAGGTTCCCGCCCGCATTACATGATCGACACCATCACCGATCTGCCGGAGGTGATCGCCGATATCAACAAGCGTCTGGCCAACGGTGAAATGCCACAAACCAACTGATCCCCCGCACGCGACACAAAAAAGCGGCCCCCCTTGATCAGGGTTGCCGCTTTTTAGTGTCAAATAACCACTCCAGTGCGTTCATACCCCGCACAAAAGCCTGATCAGGCTCAGGCAATCTCACTGAAACAGGATTACAGTAATAGGACTCCGTCGAATAAGAACGGAGACTTCAGACCTGCCAAGTGAGGAAAACCGCATGCCCTGGAAAAACACTGACTCTCGTTACAGTACCGTGTCGATTGCGTTGCATTGGTTGATGCTGGTGTTGTTGGCAGTGGTCTACGCCTGTATCGAATTTCGCGGCATATTCCCCAAGGGCAGTGGTGGTCGGACCTTAATTACAGAAGCGCACTACATGCTCGGCCTGACAGTGTTCCTGCTGGTCTGGCTGCGCCTGTTCGCACGAAGCCTCGGTGTCGCTCCGAAAATCCTGCCGACGCCACCCAACTGGCAGATGCTTGTGTCCAAACTCATGCATGTGGCGTTGTATGTCTTCATGATCGTTACACCCATTCTCGGCTGGTTGATTACCAGTGCCAAGGGCCAACAGGTCATGTTTTATGGGGTGGACTTACCGTTGCTGATTGACGAAAACAAACAGTTTGCCAAGCAGCTTCAAGGTTGGCACGAACTGGCCGGTTCTCTCGGTTACTGGCTGATCGGCCTGCACGCCGTGGCCGGTTTGTATCACCATTACGTGGTGCGCGATAACACGCTGCTGCGGATGATATCCAAACGCGGTTAATTCTTATCCATCGCCGTGAATCCCCGGCGGCCCTGCAAGCCGCCAGTGTGTACAAAGATCAAGCGTGTGCCTTGAGCGAAGCGCCCTGCTTCGATCTGTTGTTTGAGCGCCAACAGCGCTTTGCCGGTGTACAGCGGTTCAAGCGGGATGCCGCTGTCCTTCTCAGTCATTTCCATGAACGCCAGCAACGCCGGATCGACCTTGGCGAAACCGCCGCGACAACCCTCGAACAGCTCATACGCGCAATCGCGCAATCGCGCCTCCTGGACAATCGTCTCGATCTGTTGAGCGACCCCGTGATCATCAGGCACCGCCAGCGCGCCATAGACCGGATGCGCACCCGCCTCGGCCAGCACCAGCCCAGCCAGCGTGGTCCCGGTCCCGGCCGCCAGCCACCATCCGTCATAGTCGCTCCAACCCAGTGCACTCAGTTGCTCACGCACCATAACCAGCAATCCAGCGCACCCTTGCGCGCCACGTAAACCGCCACCGCCTTCGGGCACTGGTTGCAAATACGGGTATTGCGCCTGCCATGGCAGCCAGAAGTCTGGCTCATGCCGCGCCCGATAGCCGCCATAACCCAGCCAATGCAGTTGCATGCCAAAAGCCTGCAAATCCAGTACGGTCGGGGTTTCTTGTGGGTGACCGCGTAGCAGGCCGACGGTAGGAAAACCGAAGCGCTTGCCCGCCGCTGCCAGCGCGTGCAAATGATTGGAGTGAGCACCGCCCAGGCTGATGATGCCCTTGGCCCCGACTTGATCGGCCGCTGCCAGATGTTCGATCAGCTTGAACCACTTGTTGCCGCAGATCAGTGGGTCGATGAGGTCCAGGCGCAGAACAGCGACTTCGATATTGGCCTGAGTGAGCCAGTCCAGGTGAAGGTGTTCAAGGGGCGCACTGGGCAGCCAGTCGAAAGGACCCAGACTCATGGCTGGGTCTTGGCAATGAAGGAGAGAGCAAGCATCGGCGGCACATTCTGAACAAAAAGAATGCCAGTCTATCAGCGTCCACGGGACCCTGTAGCAGCTGGCGAAGCCTGCGTTCGGACCGGGGTCGCGCTCGACCGCAGCGGTCGTAAATCTGAATCCTCGATCTGCATTCAGAATCGCGGTGTCAGGTTTTACGGCCGTGCCGGCCGAACGCAGGCTTCGCCAGCTGCTACAGGGTTCGTTACAGCTGCGCAGCCAACCGCGAGCCCTGATTGATCGCCCGCTTGGCGTCCAGTTCAACGGCCACGTCTGCGCCACCGATCAGGTGCACGTTCTGCCCGGCGGCGACCAGGCCGTCCTGCAATTCGCGCAGCGGATCTTGCCCTGCGCAAATCACGATATTGTCCACCGGCAATACTTGCGGCTCACCGGCCTCACCTATACGGATGTGCAAACCGGCATCGTCGATCTTCAGGTATTCGACGCTATTGAGCATCTGCACCTGCTTGTTCTTCAGGCCCGTGCGATGAATCCAGCCTGTGGTCTTGCCCAAGCCGTCGCCGACCTTGGACTTCTTGCGTTGCAGCAGGAATACCTGACGCGCCGGTGCATGGGGCTCAGCTTTGATACCGGCAACACCACCACGCGCCTCAAGGTGAGTATCGATACCCCACTCCTTCCAGAACGCCTCGCGGTCCTGGCTGGTGGACACACCTTGATGGACGAGAAATTCCGACACGTCGAAACCGATACCACCCGCACCAATCACCGCCACGCTTTTGCCGACCGGTTTGCGCTCAAAAATCACGTCCAGGTAGCTCAGAACCTTGGCATTCTCGACGCCTGGAATCGCCGGCAAACGAGGGGCGATGCCAGTAGCGAGAATGATTTCGTCATAACCGCCAGCCACCAGTTGCGCGACGTCGACCCGGGTGTTCAGGCACAGCTCGACATGGGTGGTTTGCAACTTGCGTTTGAAGTAGCGCAGGGTTTCAAAAAACTCTTCCTTGCCTGGCACGCGCTTGGCGACGTTGAACTGGCCACCAATCTCGCTGGCGGAATCGAACAGCGTAACCTGATGCCCGCGTTCAGCGGCCACAGTGGCCGCTGACAAACCCGCAGGCCCGGCGCCAACCACAGCGATTTTCTTGATCTGCTGCACCGGCAGGTAATTCAGTTCGGTTTCATGGCAGGCCCGTGGGTTCACCAGGCAACTGGTCAACTTGCCGCCAAAGGTGTGATCCAGGCAGGCCTGATTGCAACCGATGCAGGTGTTGATCTCGTCGCCACGCCCGGCAGCGGCTTTGTTGACGAAATCTGGATCGGCGAGGAACGGCCGCGCCATCGAGACCATGTCAGCGTCGCCTTCAGCGAGGATCTGCTCGGCGATTTCCGGGGTGTTAATGCGATTGGTGGTGATCAACGGGATCTTCACCGAACCGCGCAACTTGGCGGTGACCTTGCTGAACGCCGCACGCGGGACTTTGGTGGCGATGGTCGGGATTCGCGCTTCGTGCCAGCCAATCCCAGTGTTGATGATGGTCGCGCCGGCCTGCTCGATAGCTTTGGCTAACAGGACGATCTCTTCCCAGGTGCTGCCGCCTTCCACCAGGTCAAGCATCGACAGGCGATAGATGATGATGAAATTTGGCCCTGCAGCTTCGCGCACGCGGCGGACGATTTCCACCGGCAGACGCATGCGGTTTTCATAGCTACCACCCCAGCGGTCGGTCCGGTGGTTGGTGTGCCCTGCGAGGAACTGGTTAATGAAGTAGCCTTCGGAACCCATGATTTCAACGCCGTCGTACTCGGCTTTTTGTGCAAGGGTCGAACAGGTGACGAAATCGCTGATTTGCTTCTCGATGCCTTCCTCGTCCAGCTCTTTGGGCTTGAACGGATTGATCGGCGCCTGGATGGCACTTGGCGCTACCTGTTTTGGGCTATAGGCATAACGCCCGGCGTGGAGGATCTGCATACAGATCTTGCCGCCCGCTTCGTGTACCGCGCGGGTCACGATTTGATGTTTTAACGCCTCCTCCTCGGTGGTCAGCTTGGCTGCGCCCGAGTACACGCCACCTTCATCGTTCGGAGCAATGCCGCCGGTGACCATCAGGCCAACGCCGCCACGGGCACGCTCGGCGAAGTAAGCGGCCATGCGCTCAAAACCACCGGGTTTTTCTTCAAGGCCGGTGTGCATCGAACCCATCAGGGTGCGGTTGCGCAACGTGGTAAAACCCAGATCCAGCGGGGCTAACAGGTGCGGGTAATGAGCGGCGGCCATCGGTAACTCCACAACGAGCAATCACGGAAAAGTGCAGGAGCTCTTTGGCTCCCATCATTTATGTTCGACAGACTAAGAGCACACCCCTTGCCGCTCAATGACTGTAACTGACAACTTATTGATCCAAATGCGCAGCGCCCCTTGGCAATCGTGTGCATGGGCCCTACCCTAGTCCGCGAACCCTGCACGTGGCCGCTTACCGTTTTCCCATGCGTAAACTTCTTTGCTTCACCTTTTCCATGGCCTTGATCGCCGCCATCACCACCTATGCGATGTGGACCGCCGAACGCCCCGTCGGCCATTACTTATCGGATTTGCGGATCAAGCTCGCCGTGAATCAAGGCATTCGCTCCGACCGTGGCAACCTTCTGGGCATCCAGCCCGAGCTGTTCCCCACCGATTATCAAAGCCCCCAGCAGTTGCATCGCAAGCTCGCAGCCTATTTGCAGCAAGCCCGGGATCAAGGCTTGCTGAATGAAAAAACCATCGTTGTGCTGCCGGAGCATATCGGCACCTGGCTGATGGTCAGCGGCGAAAAAGATGAGTTGTACCAGGCCAACAGCCTTGAAGAGGCCATGAACTGGCTGGCCGTCAGCAACCCACTGAAATTTGTCCGGGCACTGATCAGCGCCAAAGGCGAGAATCGTCTGGACGATGCGTATCTGCGCATGAAAGCCAAAACCATGGCCCGGGATTACCAGGCGCTATTCGGCGGGCTGGCCAAGGAGTTTGGCGTAACGCTGGTGGCAGGCTCCATCGTGTTGCCTGAGCCAACTGTCAGCGACGGCAATCTAAAAATCGGTCGCGGTGCGCTGTACAACAGCACACTGGTGTTCGGCAGCGACGGCTTGCCGATCGGCCAACCCCAACGTCAACTCAATCCAGCATTCGATGAGCACGGCTTTATCCAGTCCAGTGCCGATAGGGCTATTAACGTCATCGATACCCCGGCAGGACGCCTTGGAGTGTTGATCGGCAGCGACAGTTGGTACCCCGATAACTACCGCAAACTCAATGATCAGGGCGCGCAGTTGATCGCCATTCCCGCCTTCGTCACTGGCCGCGGCACGTGGGACAAACCCTGGCATGGGTACAAAAACTTGTCGACTCCCAGCGAAGTCAGCCTCAAGCCCGGAGAGCTCAGTGAAGGTGACGCCTGGCATCGTCTGACGCTGATCAGCCAGCTTCCCAGCAGCCGGGCTGTAGCCGGCATGAGCGTGTTTTTGCGCGGCCAGTTCTGGGATCAAGGCAGCGACGGCCAGAGTTTTATCAGCAGCAACGGCCAAACCATCGCCGACGGCAATGCCCGCGGTGCCCGCCTGCTGAACATCTGGTTGTAACCGATGAAGCCGCTGCCGATGCGCCTCGGGGATCTGTCAGTAGGCTTTGTCCATAGCCTTGCCGACGCTGTGCGCAGCCATGGCCTGGACCCACAGGGTTTGCTCGATCAATACGGCCTCGACCCGGCCCGCCTGGCCGAAGCCGGCGCCAGACTGTCGATCCCGCGCTACATGCGTCTGGGCCATGCCGCCATTCAACTGACCGGCGACCTTGCATTGGGCTTGCGCATGGGCCAACTCAGCCGCCTCAGCCAAGCCGGTTTGGCTGGGGTTACGGCGGCCCAGGCACCGACGGTTCGGGAAGCCGCGCGCTGCCTGATCCGCTTCGAAGCCTTATACGGCTCGAATTATCGTGGCCAGTCGAGTTTCCATGAAGATGCCCAAGGCGCCTGGCTGCGGTTTTATTCCATCAGCCCCTATAACGCCTACAACCGTTTTGTGGTGGACTCGATCATCGCCGGCTGGCTACAACAGCTATCCAGCCTGAGCCCCGAACCGCTACATGCTGAGCGTATTGACATCGAGTTCGCCGAACCGGATTACCGCGAACGTTATGGGGTGCTGGGTGATTGCCCGATCCACTTTGGCACCGAGCACAATCAGCTGCGTCTGAACCAGGCCAGCCTGGCGCTGCGCAACCCTGAACATTGCCCCAGCACATGGCGCCTTCTGCTCAAACTGTGTGAAAGGGAATTGGAACAGCTGACCCGAACCCGCAGCCTGCGTGAACGCATCACTCAGTTGCTGGGACCGTTGCTTAATGGTGGCCGGGAACCTGACCTGGAAGAAGTGGCGGCACGCCTGAAGCTGCCCACCTGGACCTTGCGTCGCAAGCTCGCCGAAGAAGGTACACAATTTCGCGCCATTCTCAACGACACCCGCCGTGATCTGGCCATGACCTACATTCGCGACACCGAACTGGCGTTCGGGGAGATCGCTTACTTGCTGGGCTTTGCCTCAGCCGAAGCCTTTCAACGCGCCTTCAAACGCTGGAACGGCCAGACCCCTGGCGAATTTCGTCGCAGCCATCGCCACTCCGCCTGAAGCACGCTACCACCATCACAGCTCGGTAGCGTCTTCAGCAGGTTCCAGCGGATCCAGTTCAAACGCCTGATATTCGAGAAGCTCTTCTTGATAATCGTCCATTACGAAATCCTTTTGGTTGCGGTGAAAAACCGATTGCTTAAATGACCTTCGCCTCCAGCATAAAGTGCCCGTATGACGGAAAAATGAAATCTGCGTGACGCTCGCACTTCTCAAATTTAAACGTAGCAGACCGCCGCGAATTTACTGTCGAAATTATAAATGCAGATGCAACCATTGCAATTGCAGTCATATTGACTAATCAAGTAGGGTAATTTCCTGTTCATCCAGGCCGCCCGAACCATGAGTTCATTGAGCTTCTGCGCACAGAGAACCACGACCAAAACCCCGCCCTTGCCCACCGCTGAAAATCCCGCCGCTGGAGGCCTTTGCTACACAGTTGAAAGACACTGGCGAGCGCTCGATCTCGACCACCATGGCCTTCATACGGATTCTTGGCACCCTGCTCAAGGATCCAAATCCGGGCAAGCTGATCGTACCCATTGTGCCCGATGAGTCGCGCACCCGATCGTACAACCTTGATGGGCGAAGGCCTGCAACACGATGACGGTCATAGCCATGTGCTGTCATCGGTCATCCCTTGCTGCATATCCTACGACCCGACCTTTGCCTTTGAGCTGGCGGTGATCATCCGTGAAGGCATGCGGCGCATGCATGTCGAACAGGTGGATATTTACTACTACATCACACTGCTCAACGAAAACCACCCACACCCGGCCATGCCTGAGCGTGTCGAGAGCGGGATTCTCAAAGGAATGTATCGGTTGAGTACGGGCGAACCAACGAAAAGTGACCAGTCGCGTGTTCAACTCATGGGGAGCGGATCGAATCTGCACGAGGTCATCGCCGCCAGTGAACTGCTGCTCAGCGATTTCGCGATCATCAGCGATGTCTGGAGCGCCACCAGCCTTACCGAACTGCGTCGCCAAGGCCATGGGACGGAGCGCTAGATTTTGCTGACCAGATCCGACCATTCGTCACTGATCGTCGCCTTGGGCACCGACGGCTTCGGGCAGTCTGATACCCGTGAAGCATTGCGCCAGTTCTTTGAAATGGATCGACACTTTATTGTGCTGGCTGCTCTGAAAGCACTGGCCGATGACGGGTTGATTGCCCTTAGCCTCGCCTAACAAGCGATCAGCCGCTACGGGATCGATATCGACAAAGCCAATCCTGCAGCGGTCTGAACCGAGCTTACTGAGCCGAAACTGGCAGAGCCGGAATCGGCTCTGTCGGTGCCGCCAGCGAATCTGGGTTCGCCGGTGGCGTTACAGTTTCAGTCGACGAGACTGGCTCCACGGCTGCCGCAGGGGCAGCCGGCGCGGTTTCAGCAGGGGGCGCCACTGGCTCTGAGACCGGTGGCGCACTTTGAGCTGGCACGATAGGTGCAGGTTCTGCGGCTGGTGCGGCAGCAGGCGCAGGCGTCGGTGTCGGCGCTACGGGTGCCGCTGCAGCCTTGGGTTCTGGCATGCCCAGATCGGTCTTCGGCTTCTCGGTGATATGCGCAGCTTTCTTGGCCTCAGGTGGCATGAACAGTTCAACCAGCGCAAAGAAACGCTCATAAAACTTGGCCGAAGACACCGTTTCGCTGGCGACCTTGACCATCGAATCGTCGGAGGAGCCAATTGGCATCGACACCGAACCCAGCACACCGACCCCAAGGCTGGCGGAGTTATTAGTCTTCTTCAGCGCATAGCGATCCTGCAAGGCATTGGCGAACATCGTCGCGTGGTGACCGGCACTGCCGTCTTCCGCACAGACAACGCTGAAGCTGATCTCCATATGCGTTTCACCGGTCTGCTGAAAGCTCTTGTGGCCACTGACCAGCTTCGGGTCGCTGCTGGTGATGATATAGCCCTGACTGAGCAAGGCACGGCGTGCGGCTTCGCACGTCGCGGTATCGCTCATCGGGTAGTCGCGCGAGAAGGTTCCGGAGTCAGCGAAATTTTCATGCTCATAAATGGCGGCCTTCTGCGATGAGCAACCTGCTGCGCCTGCCATCACAAGCGCCAGTACAGCGACACGCAAGTGGAATGATTTAAACATTGAAAATCCTGAGCAAAACGGTTCGGGCGTATTGTGCAACAGATCGGTGCCCGAGGGCGTACCGTTTAGTGTCTTAAAACTCTTACAATCTTACAGACCACTGTTTGCGGGGAAAAGTCGCGCACATAAATGATCAATGAACACCGCAGCCTGGCCGCCGCGTGTCGACTGGAAGGCCAGAGAGTCCAGAAAGTCCAGAAAGTCCAGAAAGTGGCACTGTGTTCGAGGTAATCGTCCAGAACACGCTGGAGTATCCCGGCACTGACAACCCCATAAACAAAGACCCCGGCCTTGGGGCCGGGGTCTTTGTTTACTGCTTGTTGACTCAGTGAGGCATCAGAAACGCTTTATGTCCGCCTGACTTTCCAGTTGCTTGCGATAGGCAGCAAAGTCTTGCTGACCAACGCGCGAAGCAAGGAAGCGGCGATACTGGGCCTTTTCTTCCTCGGTAGGAGCTGCCGCTTCGTTCACGCCGTTCAGACGCACGATCACCAGGCTACCATCGGCCAAGGTCACACTGCTGAAAGTCGGCTTGTCCTTGGCTTCAGGTTTCGGCATCCGGAACAGTGCTTGCAGCACGGTTGGGTCGATACCTTCCTGACCACGGGTTACGGCCTCGGTAACTTTCCAGTTCTGACCATCTACCGCTTTATTCAGCGGTGTCTTGCCATCGCGCAGACTGGCGATCAGTGCTTCAGCCTTGGTCTTGGCGGCAGCACTTGCATGCTCCTTGGCCAATTGCACACGGATGCTGCTGGCAACGCTTTCCAGTGGCAGCTGTTCAGGCTTGCGATGCTCTTTGGCGCGAAGTACCACAACCGTTTCCGGATCCAGTTCGATGGCGGTGCTGTTAGCCCCCTCATCCAGCACTTCAGGACTGAACGCAGCCGTCACGACAGCACGGTTGGCAGCCACACCCTCACCACCTTCACGGCCAAACGGCGCCGAGGTGTGAACGGTCAGTTTCAGCTCTTGAGCCGGCTGAGCCAGATCGGAAGCTTCGAACGACGAGTCTTCCAATTGCTTGGTCGCTTCGACGAAGCGCTGCTCGACCTGTTGGGTTTTCAGTTCTTTGGTCAGCTTGTCTTTCAGGCTGGCAAAGCTCGGCACTTCAGGTGCCTCGACGCCCAACAGCTTGATCAAATGCCAACCGAAATCAGTGCGAACCGGTGCCGAAACCTGATCCTTGTTCAAGGCGTACAAAGCCTTTTCAAAGATTGGGTCGTAGACACCTGGACCCGCATAACCGAGGTCGCCGCCGTTAGCTGCCGAACCTGGATCCTGCGAGAACTCTTTGGCCAACGCCTCGAAGCTTTCACCCTTGGCCAGACGCTGTTGAACCTCGTCGATCCTGGCCTTGGCTTGCGCCTCGTTCACCTTGTCATTCACTTCGATCAGAATATGCGCCGCCCGACGTTGCTCGGAGAGGTTCGCAGTTTCTTTCTGATACTGGGCCTGCAGGTCTTCGTCCTTGACGCTGACCTGATCAAAGAAAGAGGCTTTCTTCAACTCGAGGTAATCGATCACCACCTGATCAGGAGACATGAACTCCTTGGCGTGCTCGTCGTAGTAAGCCTTGACCTCATCATCGGTCAGTTTGACTGCCGCCGGATCAGCCTTGATGTTCAGAGTGGCTAGATCGCGGGTCTGTTTTTCCAGACGGGCGAACGCCAGAACCTGCGCATCGGTCACGAAACCGCTACCTGCCAGACCGGCACGCAGCTGACCAATCAGCATTTCCTGCGCCAGCATCTGACGGAATTGCAGACGGCTGTAGCCCAACTGACGGATCACCTGATCGAAACGCTCAGAGCTGAACTTGCCGTCGACCAAAAACTCAGGCGTTTGCAGGATCACTTGATCCAAAGCAGCCTCGGAGAAAGCAAATTTCGAACTGTCTGCGCCTTGCAGCAACAGTTTGCGATCGATCAACCCTTTCAGAGCGGCTTCACGCAGCATCGTTTCGTCGAGCAAGGAAGCATCGAAATCCTTGCCCAGCTGTTGCATGAGCTGACGGCGTTGCATATCGACCGCCTGACTCAGCTCATTCTGGCTGATCTCTTCGCCGTTCACCTTGGCCGCATCATTGCTATGGGTAGTAGCCTTGAAGATGGCATCGAAACCGGTCAAAGCCATCAGTGCAACGATGACTCCAATAATGGTCTTGGCAATCCAGCCTTGTGAATTGTCCCTGATATTCTGCAGCATGCGTCCCCCAGAAACGGTTGTACTTCAAATTAAGCAACCGTGGAGCGTGGGTAGAATCCGGATAGAAGAAAGGCGCATCCGAGGATGCGCCTTCTCGTAACTGGCGGAGCGGACGGGACTCGAACCCGCGACCCCCGGCGTGACAGGCCGGTATTCTAACCGACTGAACTACCGCTCCGCTGCCAAGTCAGGAATGACCCCGACCCGGATGGGTAAAGACTTGAAAGAAACTTAGTTAACAGCTTCTTTCAGTGCTTTACCGGCTTTGAAACCTGGTTTTTTGGCTGCTGCGATTTCCAGCGTCTTACCGGTCTGTGGGTTACGACCAATGCGAGCTGGACGATCGGTAACGGAGAAAGTGCCGAAACCAACCAGTACAACAGAGTCGCCAGCCTTGAGAGCGCCAGTGACGGATTCGATTACTGCGTCCAGCGCACGGCCAGCAGCAGCTTTCGGGATATCAGCGGATGCAGCGATAGCATCAATCAGTTCCGACTTGTTCACTCTAAGTCCCCTTATATCTATTTGAGTATGATTCTAAGTTTTTTGGTAAAAACAAAAACGAGTGCTGAATGGCCTACAGACACTTAAGAGCCGCTTTATAACAAGGGCTCTAAAAAGCTGTCAAGGAAGCCCCCCAGGCTTATGTGTACTAATGCGTGCTAATTCTTTCCTTAGAGTCAGACTCGCGCTTTTCATCCTTTGCAACTATCTCGGGAGCCACATCCGGCAAGGGCTCCGGCGCGTATTGCAGCGCAATTTGCAGGACCTCGTCAATCCATTTAACTGGTTTAATCTGAAGATCTTGCTTGATATTGTCAGGAATTTCCCGCAAGTCGCGGACATTCTCTTCAGGAATGATCACGGTTTTGATCCCGCCACGGTGTGCCGCCAACAGTTTTTCCTTGAGACCGCCAATCGCCAGAACCTGACCGCGCAAGGTAATTTCACCTGTCATGGCAACATCCGCACGCACCGGAATCCCGGTCAATGCCGACACCAGGGCCGTACACATGCCTACACCAGCGCTAGGGCCGTCTTTAGGCGTAGCCCCTTCTGGCATGTGGATATGAGTGTCGCGCTTCTCGTGGAAGTCCAGAGGGATCCCCAGGCTTTTCGCACGACTGCGAACAACCGTCAGCGCCGCAGTGATCGATTCGACCATCACATCACCCAAGGAGCCGGTCTTGATCAGCTGACCCTTGCCTGGAACCACGGCCGCTTCGATGGTCAGCAACTCACCACCCACCTGAGTCCAGGCCAGGCCTGTCACTTGCCCGATCTGATCCTGCTGTTCAGCCAGGCCGTAGCGGAATTTGCGCACGCCCAGGAAGTGATCCAACAGCTCGGCAGTCACTTTCACCGAGAAGCGTTTTTCTAGAGAGTGCTCTTTAACCGCCTTGCGGCAAATCTTCGCAATCTGACGCTCAAGCCCACGCACACCGGCTTCGCGGGTGTAGTAGCGAATGATGTCGCGGATTGCTTCGGCGTCGAATTCCAGCTCGCCTTTCTTCAAGCCGTTGGCCTGAATCTGCTTGGGCGAGAGGTATTTGACGGCGATGTTGATCTTCTCGTCTTCGGTGTAACCCGGCAGACGAATCACTTCCATCCGGTCGAGCAGAGCCGCCGGGATGTTCATCGAGTTGGCGGTGCAGAGGAACATTACATCGGAAAGGTCGTAATCGACTTCCAGGTAATGGTCGTTGAAATTGTGATTCTGCTCGGGATCGAGCACCTCAAGCAACGCCGAAGCCGGGTCGCCGCGCATGTCGCTACCCATCTTGTCGATTTCATCGAGCAGGAACAGCGGGTTGCGCACGCCAACCTTTGTCATCTTTTGAATCAATCTTCCTGGCATCGAACCGATATAAGTCCGCCGATGGCCACGAATTTCCGCTTCGTCACGCACGCCGCCGAGCGCCATACGAACAAACTTGCGGTTGGTCGCATGGGCAATCGATTCAGCCAGCGAGGTTTTACCCACCCCAGGAGGACCGACCAGGCACAGCACCGGACCACGAATTTTCTTCACGCGTTTTTGCACTGCGAGGTATTCGAGGATCCGTTCTTTGACTTCTTCCAGACCGTAATGGTCGGCATCGAGGATATCTTCAGCCCGCACCAGATCCAGACGCACCTTGCTCTGGGCCTTCCACGGCACTTGAACCAGCCAGTCGAGATAAGAACGCACCACTGTCGCTTCCGCAGACATTGGCGACATTTGCTTGAGCTTGTTCAGCTCGGCCTGAGCCTTGGTCAGAGCATCTTTTGGCAACCCGGCAGCATCGATGCGCTTTTTCAGCTCTTCGATTTCGTTATGGCCTTCGTCGCTATCACCCAGCTCTTTCTGAATGGCCTTCATCTGCTCATTCAGGTAGTACTCGCGCTGGCTGCGCTCCATTTGCTTTTTGACGCGACCGCGAATGCGTTTTTCGACTTGCAGCAGGTCGATCTCGGCATCCAGCAACGCCAGAACGTGCTCGACCCGGGCCGACAAATCGATGATTTCGAGAATTTCCTGCTTTTGTTCGATCTTCAGCGCCATGTGCGCCGCCATGGTATCGACCAGGCGACTCGGCTCGTCGATGCTGTTAAGGGACGACAGCACCTCGGCAGGGACTTTTTTGCCCAACTGCACGTATTGTTCGAACTGAGCCAGCAAGCTGCGGACAAATACTTCCGACTCGCGCTCAGGAGCGTCAACTTCGTCAATCAGCGAGACTTCGGCGCGGCAGTGGCCGTCCACTTCGCTGAAACGCTCGATTGCACCGCGTTGCTCACCCTCGACCAACACTTTGACCGTGCCGTCAGGCAGCTTGAGCAGCTGCAGAACCGTCGCGATAGTACCTACGCGATAAAGTGCGTCTTCACCGGGATCGTCGTCAGCAGGGTTTCTCTGAGCCACCAGGAGAATCTGCTTGTCGCCCGTCATCGCGGCCTCGAGGGCTTCGATAGATTTCTCACGCCCCACGAACAGCGGGATAACCATGTGCGGATAAACCACAACATCACGCAATGGCAGGAGAGGCAATTCGATGGTTGTCTTCATGATTTCGCCTCTACGGCGGCCATAAGGCCGTAAACAGATGGGAGTAAGCTTGAAACCAAGATGGGGGCTGCCTTCGAAAAAAACAAGCTTAAAAGATCGTCCGAACGCGGCCCGAACCTTTGGCAGCTCCTACAAAAGCAAAGGGGCCCGAAGGCCCCTTCTTTAAACCAGCAACGCGACGCTTAAGCGTCTGGCGCTGCCTTGGCAGCCGGCTCACTGTTTTCATAGATATACAGTGGCTTGGACTTACCTTCTATAACGCTTTCGTCGATCACTACTTTACTCACCTCGGACTGCGAGGGGATCTCGTACATAGTGTCGAGCAATACACCTTCGAGGATCGAACGCAATCCACGAGCACCGGTCTTGCGCTCAAGCGCACGCTTGGCCACCGACTTGAGAGCGTCGGCACGGAACTCCAGATCAACGCCTTCCATCTCGAACAACTTGGCGTACTGTTTGGTCAGAGCATTTTTTGGCTCGGTGAGAATCTGCATCAACGCAGCTTCGTCGAGCTCATCGAGCGTTGCAAGAACCGGCAGACGACCAACGAATTCCGGGATCAGACCGAACTTGACCAAATCGTCAGGTTCGACTTCACGCAGGGATTCGCCAACCTTCTTGCCCTCTTCCTTGCTACGCACTTCAGCGTTGAAGCCGATGCCACCACGGGTAGAACGGCTTTGAATCACCTTTTCCAACCCGGAGAACGCACCACCGCAAATGAACAGGATGTTACGCGTATCGACCTGAAGGAACTCTTGCTGCGGATGCTTGCGACCACCTTGAGGCGGAACGGAAGCGACAGTGCCTTCGATCAATTTGAGCAGTGCCTGCTGCACGCCTTCGCCGGAAACATCCCGGGTAATCGAAGGGTTATCAGATTTACGCGAGATCTTGTCGATCTCATCGATATAGACAATGCCCATCTGAGCCTTCTCTACGTCGTAATCGCACTTCTGCAGCAGCTTCTGAATGATGTTCTCAACATCTTCACCAACATAACCCGCCTCGGTGAGGGTGGTCGCGTCAGCGATGGTGAAAGGTACATTCAGCAAACGAGCCAGTGTTTCAGCAAGCAGGGTTTTACCCGAGCCTGTAGGGCCGATCAGCAAGATGTTGCTTTTGCCGAGCTCGACATCATCATTCTTTTTGTCGCGTTGGTTCAGGCGTTTGTAGTGGTTGTACACCGCTACAGCCAAAACCTTTTTCGCACGCTCCTGACCAATCACATACTGATCAAGGATGCCGCTGATTTCTTTAGGCGAAGGCAATTTATGCGCGCTGCTTTCAGCCTGTGCTTCTTGCACCTCCTCACGGATGATGTCATTGCACAGGTCGACGCATTCGTCGCAGATAAAGACCGAGGGGCCGGCAATCAATTTGCGTACTTCATGCTGGCTTTTGCCACAGAAGGAGCAATAGAGCAATTTGCCGTTGTCCTCGCCGTTGCGGGTGTCAGTCATTCGATCGATCCAAATCCGATAGGCTTGCAACACAAGATGAAGGCAATTGCAGGCTTTTTCAAGCCCACAGGTGGCCAGTTAAACCAACCACCTACATTTGAGCTGCTTAGGCAGGCATTTGACGCTTCGTGATCACAGAGTCGATCAGGCCATATTCGGCCGCACGCTCCGCACCCATGAAGTTATCACGCTCGGTATCACGCTCGACAGTTTCGAGGCTTTGCCCGGTGTGATGGGCCAGCAACGAGTTCAAGCGATGACGGATAGAGAGGATTTCCTTGGCATGGATGTCGATATCCGACGCCTGCCCCTGGAAGCCGCCCAACGGCTGGTGAATCATCATGCGCGAGTTAGGCAAGCAGTGACGCTTGCCCGCAGCGCCACCGGCGAGCAGGAAAGCACCCATGCTGCAGGCCTGGCCAATGCAGATGGTCGAAACGTCAGGTTTGATGAATTGCATGGTGTCGTAAATCGACATGCCTGCAGTCACCGAACCGCCTGGTGAGTTGATGTAAAGATGGATGTCCTTGTCCGGGTTTTCCGCTTCAAGGAACAGCAGTTGCGCCGCGACCAGGTTGGCCATGTAGTCTTCTACAGGGCCAATCAGGAAGATCACTCGCTCCTTGAGGAGGCGCGAGTAGATGTCATAGGCACGTTCGCCACGGGCGGACTGCTCGATAACCATCGGGACCAGGCCGCCTGCGGCCTGGATGTCAGAGCTCTGCTGATAATAAGAATTGCGGGACATGTCCGGCAGTCACTCCCAAATAGTTATGTCTTGAATACGCATAAGCCAGCGCGAAGGCTGGCTTATGTGTGTATTTTCAAACAAAGAAAAATCAGTCGGCTTGTGGAGCTTCTACCGGCTTGACCGCTTCTTCGTAAGAGACCGATTTGTCGGTCACGCTAGCTTTCTGCAGAACAGTATCCACAACTTGTTCTTCCAGCACAACCGAACGGACTTCGTTCATTTGCTGGTCGTTCTTGTAGTACCAAGACACAACCTGCTCAGGCTCCTGGTAAGCGGAAGCCATTTCCTGGATCAGCTCGCGAACGCGGGTTTCGTCAGGCTTGAGGTCGAATTGCTTGACCACTTCAGCAACGACCAGACCCAGCACAACGCGGCGCTTGGCTTGCTCTTCGAACAGCTCGGCCGGCAGTTGATCCGGTTTGATGTTGCCACCGAACTGCTGAACAGCCTGAACGCGCAGACGGTTGACTTCGTTTTCGAGCAGGGACTTCGGCACTTCGATCGGGTTGGTGGCCAGCAGACCGTCCATCACCTGATTCTTGACCTTGGATTTGATCGCCTGACGCAGCTCACGCTCCATGTTCTTACGAACTTCGGCGCGGAAACCTTCAATACCTGTTTCCTTGATACCGAACTGAGCGAAGAATTCTTCGGTCAATTCTGGCAATTTCGGCTCGGAGACAGTGTTCACGGTAACGGTGAACTCTGCTGCCTTGTTAGCCAGGTCCAGGTTCTGATAGTCCTCAGGGAAGGTCAGGTTCAGAACACGTTCTTCGCCAGCTTTAGCGCCAACCAGACCATCTTCGAAGCCCGGGATCATGCGGCCGGAACCCAGAACCAGCTGAGTACTTTTGGCAGAACCACCAGCGAACACTTCACCGTCGACCTTGCCAACGAAATCGATGTTCAGTTGGTCTTCGTTCTGGGCAGCGCGATCGGTTTGTTCAAAACGGGTGTTCTGCTTGCGCAGGACTTCCAGCATTTTGTCGAGATCGGCATCCGCCACGTCAGCGCTCAGGCGCTCAACAGCGATGGAGTCGAAGCCGGCAACGGTGAACTCCGGGAACACTTCGAACGTAGCGACGTATTCCAGGTCCTTGCCCTTCTCCAGAACCTTAGGCTCTACGGAAGGAGCGCCAGCCGGGTTCAGCTTCTGCTCAACAACAGCTTCGTAGAAGGAAGCCTGAATCACATCGCCCACAGCTTCTTGACGCGCATCAGCTTCGTAACGCTGACGAATCACGCTCATTGGCACTTTGCCAGGACGGAAGCCTGCAATTTTGGCCTTTTGGGCAGTCTGCTGCAGACGCTTGTTGACTTGGGTCTCGATGCGCTCAGCTGGCACGGTGATGCTCATGCGGCGCTCAAGAGCAGAAGTATTTTCAACAGAAACTTGCATGGATATTCCTCGTTGCACAGACGTTAGCCGGCCGTTTCCGACCCCAGAATCAAGGGCATGCATTCTAGTGGGTCAAACTCAAGAAGTCACCCTACTGAAAACGGGTAAAAAAACAGCAGGCAATTTATAGGTGGGGACAAACGGTTGTGCCTCACCCTGAGAGCAGATACAGCGAATCACGCCAGGGCCTCTACACCAACCCTTCTATATATAGAGGGGATCAGCGGTCGCACCCCGACAGCCGGACCAAAAACGGGCCCGACAGGCAAACACAGCACCATTCAGCAACAAAATAGCGACGACTCGCCACCCTTTCAGCCCAATGCCTGCGGCCTTACTGAAACGTATGTTTCTGAAACGAAAACGGCGCAGCCCTTTTCAGGTGCTGCGCCGTTATCTGCTATTAAATAGCTACTTAATTGGTGCGGACGAAGAGACTCGAACTCTTACACCTTTCGGCGCTGGAACCTAAATCCAGTGTGTCTACCAATTCCACCACGTCCGCGTATCAAGCTTTTAAAGCAAAGGCGCCAGACTATTAATCTGGCGCCTTTCTAAATATGGGGTGGACGAAGGGGATCGAACCCTCGACAACGGGAGTCACAATCCCGTGCTCTACCAACTGAGCTACGCCCACCATATTGCCTTGTTGCGTTACTTGTGCCAAAGCTGCCTAATGGCGCACCCGGCAGGACTCGAACCTGCGACCATCCGCTTAGAAGGCGGATGCTCTATCCAGCTGAGCTACGGGCGCCTTGTTAATCTGTATTCTTGGACGATTACAAACTAAGTGCTTTCAGTCTTACCGAGTCAAACATCAACTCTGCTCAACCTTCTTAACCAGTGCTAGGCTGTGCCCGACAAGTGCGACGAATGTTATAGGCGACCGGTAAGGTCGTCAACTCTTTTTTGAAAAAAATTCATTTAATTAAAGGGGTTAGGGGAATTTGCAGACCAAGCGCCTTTGCCCTCACGTCACGACATGCGAGAATGCGTTCTCTTTTCTTCCCCCTCTCGATGGTTAATCACGCGTCATGACTGCACAACTAATCGACGGCAAAGCGATCGCCGCTAGCCTGCGCCAGCAGATCGCCAAACGTGTCGCCGAGCGTCGCCAGCAAGGCCTGCGCACTCCTGGCCTCGCGGTGATCCTGGTCGGCAGCGACCCCGCCTCTCAAGTTTATGTCTCGCACAAGCGTAAAGACTGCGAAGAGGTCGGCTTCCTTTCGCAAGCCTATGACTTGCCCTCCAACACCACTCAAGAAGCACTGACCGATCTGATTGATCGCCTGAACGATGACCCGAGCATTGACGGCATCCTGCTTCAGCTACCGCTTCCCGAACAACTGGAATCCTCCAAACTGCTGGAACGCATTCGCCCGGACAAAGACGTGGATGGCTTCCACCCTTATAACGTCGGCCGTCTGGCGCAGCGCATCCCATTGCTTCGCCCCTGCACCCCAAAAGGCATCATTACCTTGCTGGAAAGCACTGGCGTCGACCTTTATGGGTTGGATGCTGTTGTGGTTGGCGCCTCCAACATTGTCGGGCGTCCGATGGCGATGGAATTGCTGCTGGCCGGCTGCACCGTCACTGTCACCCACCGTTTCACCAAGGACCTGGCTGGCCACGTGGGCCGTGCTGATCTGGTGGTTGTGGCCGCAGGCAAGCCAGGCCTGGTCAAAGGTGAGTGGATCAAGGAAGGTGCGATCGTCATCGACGTTGGCATCAACCGCCAGGAAGACGGCAAACTGGTGGGCGACGTGGTTTATGAAACCGCCCTGCCCCGCGCCGGCTGGATCACGCCAGTTCCAGGGGGTGTTGGCCCGATGACTCGCGCCTGCCTGTTGGAAAACACGCTGTACGCGGCAGAAACACTGCACAGTTGAGTTCAGGTTTTACTTAAAGACTTGAACAAAGAACCCCGCCACTTGGCGGGGTTCTTTGTTTAACCCGTTAAAACATCCTTCAAATCGTTAAGCCCGCTCTGCCAATGCGGCATTAACCTGCGCACGATGCGCCAGTTTCTGCAGTCGCTTTTCCAGATCCATCATGACCGTTCGATCAGAACGACCGCTTTCCAGCTCATCAATCACGCCGTTGGCCATCTTGCGCAACTCATGAATGATCACGATCCGGTCATCGCTGAGGTCATGCTTGTGCGACTCGAACAGGCGATGCAGAAAATCCTCGACCGTGCGTTGGCAACGATGACGGTCCGCCGCCCGCAGATGCACCAGATTGGCACCGATCCTGCC
Organism: Pseudomonas sp. F220; assembly: GCF_057813935.1. Lineage (NCBI taxonomy): Bacteria > Pseudomonadati > Pseudomonadota > Gammaproteobacteria > Pseudomonadales > Pseudomonadaceae > Pseudomonas > Pseudomonas sp. F220. Next base: position 89,850 of record NZ_JBVASJ010000014.1, on the reverse strand, counting down.
AAGCAGTTCAAGCATTTCAACCGTGAAATAGTGCAAACGCCGCGCGTAACCGAGTTCGCGATCACGCACCTGTTTGCGCTGCTGAGCAGACTCCTGTCGTCGCTGGATCGCCGGCACGGTAATCGCCACCATCAGACCGACGATCAATCCCACCGCCTGAATCCACCCATACCAATCCGCCGACTTCGGAAAAAACGCAAACGCCAACAATAGCACCGCAACCACGCCTGCCCAGACCACCATTGGCAGGTAATCCTTGCTGATAAAACCCTTTGGCATTGCCGGACTCCTGACTCATTCAAGGGCGATAATCGCTCAAAGAAAGCGATGCTAATCGCAGGACATCCCGCACACCACGGATATTGATAGGCACCGTTCGCGACGGAGCATCCTGCGTCAGGGAAAACCTTTTTTTTCTATATTTTTAAAGGTTTTTGATTGGCCGCCGAACAACAATCGACAGTTCTTCAGCCATACTCATAAAATGTTACGTTTTACTGAAAAAAGCCCGTTGCACAACGGCATATCCATCTTTTAACGAGTCTATCCGCGTGAATATCCGTATCTCTATACTCAGCCTATTTTTTGCACTTACAGGCACTTTCATCACGCAGAGCGCCAACGCTGGTGAGACCATCGCGGCACCCCGAGACGCCTCCCACCTGCACATCGCTTCCGGCAGCGCGTTGCTGGTTGACTTACAGACCAACAAAGTCATCTATTCAAGCAACCCTGACGTCATCGTGCCGATCGCTTCTGTCACCAAACTGATGACTGGCTTGATCGTTCTGGACGCCAAACAATCGATGGACGAATACATTTCCGTGTCAATCAGCGACACCCCGGAAATGAAAGGCGTGTTCTCCCGTGTCAAACTCAACAGCGAACTCAGCCGCAGAGAGATGCTGCTGATCGCTTTGATGTCCTCGGAAAACCGTGCAGCCGCCAGTCTGGCCCATCACTACCCAGGCGGTTACGTCGCTTTTATCGCCGCGATGAACGCCAAGGCCAAAGCCCTGGGCATGACCAGCACGCACTACGTCGAGCCCACCGGTCTGTCCATCTACAACGTTTCCACCGCCCGCGACTTGAGTAAGCTGCTACAGGCCGCCCGCAAGTACCCGATGTTGAGCGAACTGAGCACAACCAAGGAAAAGACCGTGACTTTCCGTAAGCCACAATACTCTTTGGGCTTTCACAACACCGATCACTTGCTCAACAAGCCCAACTGGGACATCAGTTTGACCAAGACCGGTTTCACCAACCAAGCGGGCCACTGCCTGGTCCTGGTGACCAGCATGGGCAATCGCCCGGTCGCCCTGGTAATCCTTGATGCGTTCGGCAAATTCACGCACTTCGCCGACGCTGGTCGTATCCGCAATTGGGTCGAAACCGGGAAAAGCGGTTCCGTGCCGGATGTTGCCGTGCGCTACAAGGCCGAAAAAAACCTCAAGAACCGTCAAAGTGGCGTGGCGCAATCGTCGAAGTAACGCTAATAAACGCAATAAAAAAAGGCCCTTGACGTTATTGTCCGGGCCTTCACTATTAACGACGCTCAATAGCGTCGTTTTTTATGCGCGCAATCAGTGTGCGCTCAATGCTTTGGTCGCTCTGGCCGCGGCCTGTTCCTGACCAGCCTGAGCCAGCTCATTGGCGGCTTTCAGCCAGCGCTGCTGGTCTACCTTGGCAGGTAACTGCGCCGGCCCCTGGATCAATACGGCCCAACTGCCAGCGTTTTCCCAAGAAGACTCAAACGACTTGAAGCTCATCAGCAAACGGCGGTTCATCCCCGCACGGAGCAAGACAGTCTGCTTGTGACGGTTGTAGCCCGCGAGCACTGCGTACCTCGGCCCGGCCCAGAACGCCGAGCCTTCTGTGAAGCGCACCAGCACCGGGTAACCGGCCGCTACCTGGGTCAACAACGCGGGAAGATTTTTATCGAGTGGATAGACCACCATGCCGTATTCACGCGCCAGGGTCTGCATGTTCTGTTGCAACTGATCTTCGGCGCCCGGCAAATGCAGTGGCTTATCCAGCAAGCCTGGAGTGATCACGATACCTTGCTGCGACAACATGCTGGCCAAGGCTCCGGGCCCACTCTGATAGACCTCGCCGCGGAAAAATGGCACACCATTGAGCTCGACGCGCTCCGGCAGGCGCTGGATCTCTGGCTGCACGCTGCCGGCGCAACCGGCCAGGCTCAAAACACAAGCACCGGCCAGCAGCGCAGATCGAAATCGAGGAAATACCCGCAACATCATCACTCTCTTGTTCAGACGCCAGGCAAACATGCTCCCGGCTTGGCCCTCGATCATAGGGCCGTCTTGAGCGACGGTATAGCCTTAAACGGCAGTTAGTTGTGCCCAATAGAGCGAACTGGTTGGTGGCTCTCTACCTTTGGTCAATAGCTTGAAACACATCAGCGACTAGACTGTCCATTGCACAGAGTGTGTGCCCCAAGCGGGGGCAAAGAGGAGGCACTTATGAGCCTGACAACGATAATCATCATGCTGATCTGTGGCTGGCTGGCCGTTGCCGCCGCGATGCTTTGGGGCGTGCTGCGCATTACTCGCAGACACCATCACCCACACATCCAGCCAGCAACTCCCGCGAAGACCGAAAAACCTGCCGGTCGCACCGCTACTGCGCACTGACTGAAATTTGCTCAACCCCAATAAAAGAAAACGGTCGCCGTGCCCTTTCGAGCACAGACGACCGTCGGCTATTTCCGCTATTTAGGCTTCAGCAGCAACCCGCTTCTGCCGAGCACGGCGCGACATCATGTTCAAGCCTTCGATCGTCGCCGAGAACGCCATGGCCGCGTAGATGTAGCCTTTCGGTACGTGGGCGCCGAAGCCTTCGGCGATCAAGGTCATACCGATCATGATTAGGAAGCCCAAGGCCAGCATCACCACCGTCGGGTTGTCGTTGATGAACTTCGCCAGAGGCTCGGCCGCCAGCAACATCACCAATACCGAGACCACCACCGCAATGATCATGATCGGCAAGTGCTCGGTCATGCCAACGGCGGTAATGATGCTGTCGATCGAAAACACCATGTCCAACATCAGGATCTGACCAATCGCGGCAGCAAAGCCAATCGATACACCGGAGGTCGTGGATGCCGACTCTTGCGGCTCCGGGTCCATGCTGTGATGGATCTCCGTGGTCGCTTTCCACAGCAGGAACAGACCACCGGCTACCAGGATCATGTCTTTCCAGGAAAATACCTGGCCGAACACATCAATGACTGGCTCGGTCAGTTGCACAATAAACGCGATGGTGCTGAGCAGGCCCAGACGCAGAACCAACGCCATACTGATGCCAATGCGCCGCGCCTTGGCTCGGTGCTGTTCAGGCAGTTTGTTGGTCAGGATCGAAATAAAGATCAGGTTGTCGATGCCAAGCACGATTTCCATGACGATCAGGGTAGCCAAGGCAACCCAGGCGGTAGGGCTGGCGGCGAGTTGTAAAAGGTATTCCATGGGTCAGTCCTGGCTCGGTGTTTGACGGGTTAGATTTCCTGCGACGACTTTTCGCGTTGTTCGCTGTCGTCCGCTGGCTTTTCCTTGTTGCTGATCAAGCCCTGAGTTGCATCACTCAATGCCTGCTCCGCAGCTTTGTGGGTATCGTCAATGGCTTGCTTGGCGGTTTCGGTCGCTTTGCCCACCAATTGCTGGGCACTTTTCTCGACCTGGTCGCAGCCGCTGAGTGCAAACACTGAAAGCGCCAGCAGACTAGCGGCGCCTATGGATTTGAGTTTCATCATGCTTTCCTCGATAGAACGTACAGACCCAAGATGACGGCCTGTCGATAGCGCTGCATTCTAAGGAGACTAACACTTCAGGAAAATTCGTATTTTTAGCAGCTATACTTCGATTTTTACGAACTATAAGTCCATATGCTCAATTATCGGCAACTGCATTATTTCTGGGTCGTGGCCAAGACCGGCAGCATCGTTCGTGCCTGCGAACAACTGAACCTGACGCCGCAGACCATCAGTGGGCAAATCAGCCTGCTTGAACAGACCTACGGGATTGAACTGTTTCGCCGGGTCGGGCGACAGCTTGAGCTGACTGAAGCCGGTCGCCAGACCCTGCCCTATGCCGAACAGATGTTTCAGTTAGGGGGTGAGCTGGAGGCGATGTTACGGGCGCAACCCAATGAGCAACAGATTCTGTTTCGGGTCGGGGTTGCTGATGTGGTGCCCAAGTCGATTGTCTATCGCCTCATCGCCCCAACCATGGAACTGAGTGAACCACTGCGCATCACCTGCCGCGAAGACAAGCTCGAACGGTTGCTTGCCGACCTGGCGATCCAGCGCCTGGACCTGGTGATTTCCGACAGCCCGATGCCGTCGCATCTGGATATCAAGGGCTACAGCCAGAAGCTCGGTGAATGCGGCATCAGCTTTTTTGCCACCCGCGCGCTGGCTGAACGTTATGGCAAAGATTTTCCGCACGGTTTACACGGCGCACCACTGCTGATTCCCGGGCAGGAAACCGTGGTGCGCAGTCGATTGCTGCGCTGGTTCGCTGAACAGCAGATTCAGCCACGCATCGTCGGTGAGTTTGATGACAGCGCCTTGATGCAGGCCTTCGGCCAATCCGGCAGCGGGATATTCATTGGCCCGAGCGTGATCGCCGACGAAGTGAAACGCCAGTATGGCGTGGAGTTGATTGGTCAGACTGATGCGGTGACCGAGTCGTTCTACGCCATTTCGGTGGAGCGCAAGGTCAAGCACCCCGGCATTGTTGCCATTACCGAAGGTGCCCGACGCGAGCTGTTTACCGCGATCAATACTTGAGGAATCAGGCGCAAACCGCGCGGGTTTTGGCGGTCATCAACACCATCGCCAGAAGGATCGACAACACGATGAAGCCCGCCGCTGCAAAGCCGAGACTGCCCAGCCCCAGCGTATCGATCACCCGACCGCCAACCATCGCACCCAACCCAATGCCCAGATTGGCCCCGGCGATATTCAGCGACGCGGCGAAGGCCGGCGCCTGTGGTGCAACCTTCATCAAGCGGACATGGCTGACCAGGAACAACGCTGCCTGGGTGATACCCCATATGCCCATGGCAACCGCCAATCCAACCGTCGAATGAATGCTCGGCACCAGTGCCACCATCCCGCCGATCATGAAGACGCAAAACACCATCGAAGCGATCAGTGGATGGCGATCAACCATGCGTCCGCCCAGCGAGTTGCCGATCAGCCCCACCGCACCAAAGCCCATCAGGCACCAGCCGACCACGGTGCCGTTGAAACCGGCAAGCCGCCCCAGGATGTCGGCCAGGTAGGTGTAGACGGTGAACATGCCGCTGAAGACCAGGATCGATAACAAAACGTGCCCCTGCATCAACGGGCTGCGCAGAATGTTGAACTGTGAACGCAGGCTCACCTGTTGTTGATGCAGCTGCGTCTTCGGCAGATAGATAAACAGCAGCAATGCTTTGGCAAACGCTACCACCGCCAGAATGGCAAACGCGCTGCGCCAGCCGAATGCATCGGAAATCAAGGTGCCGACCGGGATCCCGAAGACGGTAGCGCAGACAATCCCGAAGCCGATTTTCGCGATGGCACGCCCGGCGTAATCCGGACCGACGATGTCTACGGCCGTTTCACTGGCCAACGCCCAAAACACTGGCAGGCCCAGCGCCGGTATCAACCGGGCCAGCGCCATCACACCAATATTTGGTGCCAGCGCCGCCAAGGTATTGGCCAGACCAAACATGATCAGCACGCTGATAAACAACCGTCGGCGCTCGAAGCGTGCAAACCAGGCGGTCAAGAATGGCCCGAACGCTGCCACGGTGAAGGCAAATAAGGTCACCAGCAAACCGGCTTGGGAAACACTGACATCCAGATCGCGAGCGATGGATGGCAATAGACCGACAATGATGAACTCTGTGGTCAGCACGGTAAAACCGGCGGCCGACAACAGCAAAATGGGCAACAACATGCATAACTCCAAGAAACAACGACGCCAGCGATAGCCCAAAGGCCCACTGACTGGATATGAAAAAAGAGGATGGCGAATCTTAACAGAGTGTTTCTGAGAGCGGTTGCACCAACGTGACAGACCTCCCTAAACGCTCGAGCGACGGATCGTCACATGCCGAAGGTGTCGACCGACGGTGTGGTAAAGTCCGGTCCCTGCCATAAAAACAGCCTATTCATCGGCCATACACGGCGACGTGCTTACTGCTGATGTCGCGTTGCATCCTGCAAAACCTGGTGAGGCTCCACTCGGTAGCCGACCACGGTTTTTGCTACGGACCCCGTTGAACCACAGCACCCTAAAAAATCAGAGATACCGCTATGACTGCTGTCCCCCTTTCTCTCCTGCAAAGGCTCACACGCACCAGCCTGGTCACACAAATCGTTATCGGCCTGATCGCCGGGATTCTGCTGGCGTTGCTCTTCCCCGAAGTGGCGCGGTCCACTGCGTTCATCGGCAAAGTCTTTGTCTCGGCCCTGAAAGCTGTCGCGCCGATTCTGGTGTTCATCCTGGTCATGGCCTCCATCGCTAGCCATAAACATGGCCAGGAAACTCATATCCGGCCCATTCTGTTTCTTTACCTGCTCGGGACCTTTGCCGCAGCGGCCGTCGCTGTCGTCGCCAGCACACTGTTTCCTTCCAGCCTGGTGTTGGCCACCCATGATGTGGCCGTAAGCGCTCCAGGAGGGATCAGCGAAGTGTTGCAAAGCCTGTTGCTCAGCGTGGTCGACAACCCGGTGAGTGCCCTGATGAATGCCAACTTCATCGGCATTCTGGCCTGGGCAATCGGCTTGGGCATCGCCATTCGCCATGCCGGTGAAACCACCCGCACGGTGCTCGACGACCTCTCCAATGGCGTGACGCTGATCGTGCGTATGGTGATTCGCTTTGCACCGCTGGGGATCTTCGGCCTGGTGGCGTCGACCCTCGCCACTTCCGGCTTCGGCGCCCTGCTCGGCTATCTGCATCTGTTGGCCGTGTTGATCGGCTGCATGCTGTTCGTGGCCCTGGTGATCAACCCGGCCATCGTGTTCTGGAAACTACGACGCAATCCTTACCCGCTGGTCTTCACCTGCCTGCGCGAGAGCGGCATTACCGCGTTTTTCACCCGCAGTTCGGCAGCAAACATTCCAGTCAATCTGGAGTTGAGCAAACGTCTGGGTCTGCATGAAGACACCTACTCGGTCTCGATCCCGCTGGGCGCTACCATCAATATGGCGGGCGCAGCGATCACTATTACCGTGTTGAGTCTGGCGGCCGTGCACACGCTCGGGATTGCCGTGGACATTCCGACAGCCATCCTGCTCAGTGTGGTCGCGGCGATTTGCGCCTGCGGTGCTTCGGGTGTGGCGGGCGGTTCGTTGCTGTTGATTCCCCTGGCGTGCAGTCTGTTCGGCATTCCCAGCGAAATCGCCATGCAAGTGGTGGCCGTCGGTTTCATTATCGGTGTGCTACAGGACTCGGCGGAAACCGCGTTGAACTCCTCCACCGACGTGCTGTTCACTGCTGCGGCCTGCCTGGCTCAGGAAGAAAAGGCCGAGCGCATCGCGCAAAAAGCCTGACCCCTGATTCAGAAACATAAAAAAGCCCGGAAAGGTTCAGTGCGAACCTTTCCGGGCTTTTTTGTCTCTGCGGTTTAGAACGCGCCCATGTAATCGCGCTTGCCGACTTCAACACCGTTGTGACGCAGGATTGCGTAAGTGGTGGTGACGTGGAAGAAGAACTGCGGCAGGCCGTAGGTCAGCAGGTAAGCCTGGCCACTGAAGCGTTTCTCTTTCGGCGTGCCCTGACGGGTGATGATCTCGATCCCTTCCTTGCCGTCGATTTGCTCAGGCTTGATGCCGTCAATGAACGCCAGGACTTTGCTGATCAACGCTTGCAGCTCAGCGAAGGTGGTTTCGGTGTCGTCGTACTTCGGCAGCTCAACCTCGGCCAGACGCGCGGAAACGCCTTTGGCGAAATCCACAGCAATTTGCACCTGACGCACCAGCGGGAACATATCCGGGTACAGGCGCGCTTGCAGGAAAGCGTTTGGCTCGATGTTTTTTGCCGTGGCGTGGGCTTCGGCCTTGTTCAGAACGTCGCTCAAGGCGTTGAGCATTTGCTTGAAAACCGGGATGGAAGCGGCGTACAGGGAAATAGTCATGACAGTCTCGCAGGTTGTGGCGGGAGGTGAACGTGGCGCGATTATAGCCATGCTTGAAGCAGCAGGCCGCTTGTCTTTTATTCTGCAAGGATTAGGCTAGTCGCCTTCGACAGCATAGGGAAAGCGCGATGAGCACTGAGCACGACACCTCCATCGATGAACTGCGGCTGAACAGCACGCAAATCCGCATTCTCGGCTCTTTGATCGAGAAACAGGCCACTAGCCCGGAAACCTATCCGCTGACCCTCAATGCGCTGGTCATCGCCTGTAATCAGAAAACCAGCCGCGAACCGGTGATGAATCTCAGTCCGGGCCAGGTCGGCCAGAGCCTTCGCGCCCTTGAAGGACAGGGTTTCACTCGATTGGTCATGGGCAGCCGTGCCGATCGCTGGGAACATCGGGTGGACAAGGCACTGGAGCTGGTGCCAGCACAGGTGATTCTTGCCGGCTTGCTGTTCCTGCGTGGCCCGCAGACCGTCAATGAACTGCTGACCCGCAGCGGTCGCATGCATGATTTCGAAGACAACGAACAGGTCGTGCATCAGTTGGAACGGCTGATCGCCCGGGGCCTGGCGTTGCTGTTGCCACGTCAGGCCGGGCAACGCGAAGACCGCTACATGCATGCACTGGGCGATCCGGAGGATATCGAAACGATTCTGGCGGCACGACAAAACCCAGTGGAACGTGGCGCTGGTAGCGGCGTGTCGGTGGAGCGCATCGAAGAACTGGAAGCGCGGATCGCGGCACTGGAAGAACGTTTGGCCAGGCTGGAGTAACGCTGCGCTAACCCCTGTAGCAGTTGCCGAAGGCTACGTCCGGCCGCGCAGCGGTCGTAAATCCGGCCACCTCGATCTTCCTGCAAAGACGGGGTTGTCCGTATTGCGACCGCTGCGCGGCCGGACGTAGCCTGGCGGCAACTGCTACAAGGGGGAGCGGCATCAGCCCCGTGCGAAGGCTACCGCTTTCTGGAACTGCTCCTCAGTCGGGCGCACGCCGGTGTACAACACGAACTGCTCCAGCGCTTGGATGGCGATCACCTCCAGCCCGGTGATCACGCGCTTGCCTTTGGCACAGCCACGCAGGATCAGCGGTGTTTGCGATGGAATCGCCACTACATCAAAGACTGTTTCGGCAGCATCGATGGCATCTGCTTCGAACGCCAGTTGATCGGCTTCCGGGCCGCCGGCCATACCAATCGGCGTGACGTTGATCAGCATCTGTGGCCGCTGGTCACCAAGGTCAGCCAGCCATTCATAGCCCAAGGAGCTCGCCAGAGCGCGGCCGGCCACTTCGTTACGGGCCACGATCAAACCGTTTTTATAGCCGCCGTCGCGCAAGGCGCTAGCCACCGCCTTGGCCATACCACCGCTGCCGCGCAGCGCAAAAGTCGAGTTCTGTGGCACTTCATGAGTTTTCAGTAGTTGCGCGATAGCAATGTAATCAGTGTTGTAGGCCTTCAAATGCCCATTAGTATTGACGATAGTGTTAATGGACTGGATTGCCTTCACCGATTCATCCAGTTCATCGACCAACGCGATGCAGGCTTCCTTGAATGGCATCGAAACCCCGCAGCCACGAATACCCAGCGCGCGAATTCCGCCGACCGCACCTGACAGATCGTTGCTGCTGAAGGCTTTGTAATAGAAATTAAGGCCCAGTTGCTCATACAGGTGATTATGAAAACGCAGGCCGAAATTCCCGGGGCGCCCAGACAGCGACATACACAGTTGGGTGTCTTTGTTCGGGTTCATCAGCATGTTCATCTCCTTCAAATAGCACTTTCAGATGGACGGGATTAGGCAGCCCACCGATTCTGTTCGATCATAGTGAGGCGAGGTTCAGGCACCTGATTCTGCACCAGATCACGGTAAAGAAACCGGTACAGACCTTACACAATATTTACTCAACAGCTTCGCAGTTTTATCAAAAACTGCTGTCTTAGAAGTATCCCCGCGACAATCCTTGGGTCTATTGCAGACCACAAGCGCTGGGGCAGGAAACCGAGGAATAGCCATGATCCGTAAAATCCCCGCAATAGCCTTGCTCATCGGGGCACTCGCTATCACCGGCCAGGCGTCCGCCCACGAACACGGTGGTGGTTGGGGTTGGGGTGGTCCGGCCCTGTTTGGCGCTGTTGTCGGCGCTGCGGTAGTGGGCTCGGTAATCACCAGTCACGATCGCCCGGTCTACGTTGAGCAACCGGTGTACGTACAACCTCAGCCGGTTTATGTTCAGGCTCCGCCGCCGGTCTATTACCAGGCGCAGCCGGTTTATGTGCAACCTGCACCGGTTTACTACGGCCCGCCACGTGGCTATTACGGCCCGCCGCGCGGTTATTACGGTCCGCCACGCTGGTAACCATCACGCTGTAAATGAATCAGGCCCCGCCTTAAAACGGGGCCTGATGCGTTGTAGATCCTGGGCAACGTCTGAATAAATCTTGCAAAGGTCGCGGCTGAGACAGTGGCTACGGTTAAATTTGACATGATTGGGCTGACTGTCGCCTTGGCGCATCGGTGCGGCGGCTGTCATATTTATGTCATGACCGGTCAGCAAAATCTGACTTGTCCGTAAAAACAGACTTATAAAAACAAGGACGACCCATAATGCCAACTCAGAATCCCCACCGCACTGCCGGCCTCTGCACCTCAAGCAAGGTCTACAGCGCGCTGACCGAACTCAAGCACCTGGAAGGCCATCGAAGCGCCAAATTCCTCTCGTTGCTGGCCGAGAACCTGGTGCGAAAAGGTCTGTTGAATGATCAGGAAGTGGTGAACATGCTCGATCAGGTTGTCGACTGACACCTGTTATCGCGTTTAGTTTCGCCTGCGTCGATGTCCACTATCGAGCGCGATGATTTTTCGTTGAACCGTCAGGTCCGTAAGGTAGCTCCATAGATTGATGGAGGTACTTATGCCCAAGGTTCAGATCATGTCCGTTATCGGCAGCGCCGTTCCCGCACCACTCAGAGAGCTAGGACTGCTCGCCTGTTGGTATCTGGTGCAGGACGGCGTGCAGATCAGCGGCCCGCTCACTTCACTCCCCGCAGCTCAAGCACTGTCGCAAAGCATGGGTTCACATGGCTTACGCGCCTAAGGCAACTGCATACGAGGCTTGGTCTCAATGAACAAGGCCCAGCTCGACATGAACAGCGCGGCGATCAATGGCCCGATGACAAATCCGTTCAAGCCAAAGAGCGCCAGGCCACCCAGGGTGGAGATCAGAACCAGGTAATCCGGCATTTTCGTGTCTTTACCCACCAGAATCGGCCGCAGCACGTTGTCTACCAGACCGATCACGAACACCCCGAACAACGCCAGCACCACCCCCTGCCATATTGCCCCACTGAGCAGAAAGTACGCCGCCACTGGCGCCCAGACAATCCCCGCCCCTACCGCTGGCATCAGTGACAGAAACGCCATCAATACCGCCCAGAGCAACGCACTGGGGATGTCGAGAAACCAAAAAATCAAACCACCCAATGCGCCCTGAGTGATAGCCACCAGCAAATTGCCCTTCACCGTGGCACGCACCACCCGATTGAATTTCAGCTGCAAGCGACGCTTCTGGTGTTCGGCCAGCGGTATAGCCGTGCGGACCATGCGCGCCAGCTCCGCGCCGTCACGCAGAAAGAAGAACAGCAAGTACAGCATGATGAAAAAACTCACCACGAACTCGAAGGTGCCCTGACCAAAGCTGAATGCCTGGGTAGCGAAGAACTCATTGCCCTGCATGGCGCTCTTGACGACTTTCTCCCGCAAGCTATTCAACTCACCCATACCAAAGCGGTCGAGCAGGTGCTGGAAGTACAGCGGCAGGCTGTGTTTGAACTGCGCCAGGTAGCCGGCTATATCCAACTGACCGCTTTCGATGTTTCTGTAGAGGGTCGTACCTTCTTGAACCAGCAAGACGCCGGTGATGATCACTGGCAGAATCGCAATCACCAGACAGATACTCAGGGTGAGCAAGGAAGTCAGGTTGCGTTGCCAACCGAACTTCAGTTGCAGCCGTCGCTGCAAGGGAGCAAAGACGATGCCGAGGATCACCGCCCAGAACACCGCGCCGTACAACGGCAGCAGAATCCAGATGAAGGCGATGGTCACCAGGAGCAGCAGCACCCACAGTGATCTGTTTTGTAGCGTCGTTTCGTTCATACCCGATCCATGTCATTAAGGCACAGGAGTGACAGCCTCCTGATGTTTAGTCAGCCAAGGCGCAGCTGAGTGCTCTCTTTGTTCATGGAGCATAGATCCAGATCAATAAGTCCCGGACGCGATTCGATTACCCTCCCTGCCTTTTGCGATCGACACGACCATGCCTCCCGTCACTCCCGAACTCCTCGCCCCTGCCGGCACCCTGAAAAACATGCGTTATGCCTTCGCCTACGGTGCCGATGCGGTGTACGCCGGGCAGCCGCGTTACAGCCTGCGGGTGCGCAATAATGAATTTGACCACGCCAACCTGGCCCTCGGTATTCGTGAAGCCCAGTCCCAGGGCAAGCGTTTCTATGTGGTGGTGAACATCGCCCCGCATAACGCCAAGCTACGGACTTTTCTCACAGACCTGGAGCCGGTGATCGCCATGGCGCCGGATGCGCTGATCATGTCTGATCCAGGGTTGATCATGCTGGTGCGCAGGCATTTCCCGCAGATGCCGATTCACCTTTCAGTTCAGGCCAACACGGTGAACTGGGCCAGCGTCGAGTTTTGGCAGCAACAAGGCTTGAGCCGGATCATCTTGTCCCGCGAACTGTCCCTCGAAGAGATCGCCGAGATTCGTCAGCAGGTTCCTGGCATGGAGCTCGAAGTATTCGTCCATGGGGCACTGTGCATGGCCTACTCAGGTCGTTGCCTGTTGTCGGGCTACATGAACAAACGCGATGCCAATCAGGGCAGTTGTACCAACGCCTGTCGCTGGAAATACACCGCACAACCGGCGGTAGAGAATCAGTTGGGCGAGATCGTTCAAGCGTTTCAACCTGAACCCATCCAGCCAACTCTGGGCCTCGGCGCACCGACCGATCAGGTGTTTTTGTTGCAGGAAGCCAATCGCCCCGAAGAGTTGATGCCCGCGTTCGAGGACGAACACGGCACTTACATCATGAATTCCAAGGACCTGCGTGCCGTGCAGCACGTCGAACGTTTGACCAAAATGGGCGTGCACTCGCTGAAAATCGAGGGCCGAACCAAATCCCATTTCTACTGCGCACGAACCACTCAGGTCTATCGCCGGGCGATCGATGACGCCGTGGCCGGCCGAGAATTCGACCGCAGCCTGATGACCGATCTCGACTCTCTGGCACAACGCGGGTACACCGAAGGCTTTCTACGTCGGCATGTGCATGACGAGTATCAGAACTACCAGAACGGCAGCTCGGTGTCAGAGCGTCAGCAGTTCGTCGGTGAGTTAACCGGCGAGCGACGTGATCGGCTGGCTGAAGTTCGCGTGAAGAACCGCTTCCTGCTCGGCGACCACCTGGAATTGATGACCCCCAAAGGCAACTTTCACTTCGACCTGCATCAACTGCACAACGCCAAAGGCGAAGCCATCGAGGTCGCCCCGGGGGACGGGCACACGGTGTATGTGCCGATCCCGGATCAGGTGGATTTGCGCTTTGGGTTGTTGATGCGGGATGTGCGGGTTGGTGCGGCAACTGAGAGTATGGCTTAGCTGAAAATAAGGTTGTCTGCGCTGACGCCTCGCGGGCAAGCCTCGCTCCTACAGGGGAATGCGATTCAAATGTAGGAGCGAGGCTTGCTCGCGATAGCGATCTGTCTGGCAAATAATCTTTCGGATCAGATGCGGAACTGCCCCACCAACTTGCCCAAGCGCTGACCAAGGTCGGCCAGGCTGCGGGAGGTTTGTGCGCCGAGTTGGGTTTCGTCGGCCACGTTGTCCACCGCCACGGCGATCTGGTGCACGCTGCGGTTGATCTCTTCGGCCACCGCCGTTTGCTCTTCGGCGGCGCTGGCGATCTGTGCGTTCATCGAGTTGATGGTGCCGATCAACTGGGCCATGGTGTCCAGCGAAGCACCGGCTTCGTTGGCCTGGGCCGAAGTACCGTCACCGGCATCGCTGGAACGGCGCATGGCTTCGACAGCGGATTGAGTGCCCTTCTGCAGGCGATCAATCATGCCCTGGATTTCCTGGGTGCTTTGCTGAGTGCGGCTGGCCAGCGCCCGCACCTCATCGGCCACCACTGCAAAACCACGCCCGGCCTCACCGGCACGTGCCGCTTCGATGGCCGCGTTGAGTGCCAGCAGGTTGGTCTGATCGGCAATCGAACGAATGACACTCAGCACACTAACAATCGACAACACATCTTTTTGCAGGCTATCAAGGGACGTACCGCTGCTGCGGATATCGCTGACCAGCGCATGAATCTGTTTGATGCTGCCATCCACCACGCGTTTGGCGGCCTGGCCTTCCTCGTCGGTCTGCTGCGCAGCAACCGCAGCGCCCTGGGCACTTCTCGCGACTTCCTGAGCTGCCGAGGACATCTCGTTGATTGCCGTCGCCACCTGATCAGTCTCGTGACGCTGGCGTTCCATCGCCTGCTCCGAACGCTGAGCCTGATCGGAGACTTGTGTCACCAGACCGGTCAACTGCGAGGTCATCTCAGTGATTTGCCGCACCAGACCGTGGATCTTGTCGACAAAGCGGTTGAACGAGCCGGCCAGTTCACCCAGCTCATCCTCGCTGGTAATCGCCAGACGACGCGTCAGGTCGCCCTCGCCTGCGGCGATATCGTCCAGGTTGGCTTTCATCAGGTGCAGCGGACGCAGGATGGTATTTGCCACCACCATGCCGATCAGCAAAATCATCAGCAACACCACGACGGCGATCCCGACAATGCTGAGCACTACACCTTCCATGCGCTCATTGACCTGCTGCTCGACCACCGCCACCTGAGCATCGATACCGTCAAGATTGACCGAGGAACCAATGACCATGTCCCACTTGGACAGGTACTCGGTGTAGCCGAGTTTGGGCACCAGAACATTACTGCCGGGCTGCGTGGAGCTGTATTGCAGATAGTGCGTACCGGCCTTGGCAACGTTCACCAATTCGCGATTGACGTAGACACCGCTCGGGTCACGGTTGTCCTTAAAGCTTTTACCGACACCGTCCGCGCTGCTGCCTTTGAATAGACGCACGGTTTGCGAGTCGTAACCAAAGAAGTAGCCATCCGTGCCATAGCTGATGCCCGACAGCAGCTTGACTACGTGCGCCCGCGCCGCGTCATCACCCGGTGCTGCCGCGTCGTACAGCGGCTTGATCGCGGTCATCGCCACCGCCACATAACTTTGCAGAGTCGCCTTCGCATCAGCCAGCAGACGCTGACGGGTCTCTTCAACTTCTTTGCTGGCCTGTTCTTTCAGAATGAACACCGTGGTCAGACTGATTACCAGAGCAAACAGTAAAACCGGGAGTACCGCGAGGGATAAAACTTTGGCCTTCAGGCTTAGGCGCATGGTGTTCACTCTTGATTTTATTGGCGGGTTAAACGCTTTAACGGCACACCGGACCAAAAGTTGAGGACCGCAGGCTTTGTGTGGGTGTTGCAGGGACTCTGCAGGATTACAAAATCATCGCCGCAGCCCAACCGAACGCCAGCAGCGGCAGGTTGTAGTGCAGGAAGGTCGGCACCACGGTGTCCCAGATGTGGTGATGTTGGCCGTCGATATTCAGACCAGAGGTCGGTCCCAGGGTCGAATCGGACGAAGCAGTCGCAATAAATGACACCTCCATTTATCTGGGGAATCTCGGTGCCAGGTTTCACGACCGCTTCGCGCCCGAACGCAGGCTTCGCCAGCTGCTACGAAGTTCGTGGGTCGCTTCTTATTTAGTGATACCAATAAAGAAAAAATCACCTCGGCCGTTACAGAGCGAAGTCTCTCTCGTTTTATCCGATTAAGGACATCTCCATGTCGCTCAGACAGCTTTCCATTCAATGGAAAATCACCCTTCTGGCCGGACTTTGCCTGCTCGGCATTGTCACGTTGCTGGTGGGGCTTTCGCTCTATCGCATGGAGCACAATTCCGAGCTGGTCAAAGCGTCGAGCATGGAGATGCTCAATGAAGCGGCTCAGGCCCGTATCGAGGCCCAAGGCGAAGTCCAGGCGCTGAGCATTCGCCAGCAATTCATGGATGCCTACCAATACGGCCACGGCTTCTCTCGCCAGGTGCTGTTCCTGCGCGAACAAGCCGAGAAACGTTTCCTCGATGCCTTAGACCTTCGTGAAGACCTGACCCGTCAGGTCAAGTCGGCACTGCAAGCCAACCCGGAGCTGCTCGGCCTGTCGCTGGTGTTTGAAGCCAATGCGCTGGACGGCAAGGATGAGTTGTTTGCCGGGCAGAAAGAAATCGGCAGCAACGACAAGGGCCGTTTTGCCCTGTACTGGTCGCAACCGACACCGGGCAAGCTGACCTCCATGTCGCTGCCGGAAAGCGATATCGCCGACACCAGCTCCGGCCCGAGCGGCGAACCGGCGAATGCCTGGTTCACCTGCCCGCGCGTTACGCTCAAACCGTGCGTGATCGAACCCTACTTCTATGCAATCGACGGCCAGAATGTGCTGATGACCAGCATCGTCTTCCCGTTGATAGTCGACGGTAAAGTCATCGCCTCGCTGTCGGTTGATATCAATCTCAACAGCCTGCAAGCGGTCAGCCAGCAAGCGAGCAAGAAGCTCTATGACGGTCAGACCAGCGTCAGCATCATCAGCCCGGTCGGTCTGCTGGCTGGCTACAGCCCGGACGCCAGCAAACTGAGCCAGCGTCTGGATGTAGTGGACAAGGCCAGCGGTGCCGAGCTGATCCGCATGCTGACCAGCGGTAGCAAGACCCAGAGTCTGCGCAGCAATCAAGAACTCAAAGTACTCTCGCCGTTTATGCCTATCCCCGGCGGCAAGCCGTGGGGCGTGTTGCTGGATGTGCCGGAGAAGGTTTTGGTCGGCCCGGCTGAAACCCTGAAGAAAGAACTCGACGAACGTAGCACCACCGGCACTCTGATCGAATTGAGCCTGGGTCTGTTGGCTGCAGTCATCGGCTTGCTGCTGGTCTGGCTGATGGCCCGCAGCGTGACCAAGCCCATCCTTGGCGTGGCACACATGCTCGAAGACATTGCCAGCGGTGAAGGTGACCTGACCCGGCGCCTGGCCTACGACAAGCAGGACGAACTCGGGCAACTGGCCGGTTGGTTCAACCGTTTCCTCGACAAGCTGCAACCGATCATTGCCGAAGTGAAACGCTCGGTGCAGGACGCCCGCAGCACCGCCGACCAATCAGCGGCCATCGCCACCCAGACCAGTGCCGGCATGGAGCAGCAGTACCGTCAGGTTGACCAGGTGGCCACCGCCTCCCACGAAATGAGCGCCACCGCCCAAGACGTCGCTCGTAGCGCAGCCCAGGCCGCGCAGGCTGCTCGCGACGCCGATCAGGCGACCCGTCAGGGTTTGACCGTGATCGACCGCACCACCGCCAGCATCGGCAATCTCGCCGCGGATATGAGCACGGCGATGATCCAGGTCGAAGGCTTGGCCGCCAACAGTGAGAAAATCGGTTCGGTGCTGGAAGTCATTCGCGCCATCGCCGAGCAGACCAACCTGCTGGCGCTCAACGCGGCCATCGAAGCCGCTCGCGCAGGTGAAGCCGGACGTGGTTTCGCCGTGGTCGCCGACGAAGTGCGCAACCTGGCCCGCCGCACTCAAGAGTCGGTGGAGGAAACCCGTCTGGTGATCGAACAGCTGCAAAGCGGTACTCAGGACGTTGTTGGTTCAATGAACAACAGCCATCGTCAGGCTCAAGGCAGTGTCGAACAAGTCAGCCAGGCAGTGACTGCCCTGCGTCAGATCGGTGATGCCGTGACCGTGATCACCGACATGAACCTGCAGATTGCCAGCGCCGCCGAAGAGCAAAGCGCTGTGGCAGAAGAGATCAACAGCAACGTAGCGACCATTCGTGACGTGACTGAATCGCTGTCGGGGCAAGCCAACGAATCGGCGCGGGTTAGTCAATCGCTGAACAGTCTGGCCAATCAGCAGCAGAGTTTGATGGATCAGTTCAGGGTTTGATTGGGGGTCGGCGGCGTGTCAGTCACGCCGCCTTGGAGGGCACAGATCCAGAATCTCCAGTGTCGATGAAAACCACCCCTCACCTTAACCCTCTCCCCAGTGGGGAGAAGGAACTGACCGACGTGTTCTTTCGAGTTGCTGCGACCTGCATTACCGAGTGAACTCAGGTTTGAAAAGCATGGAGATCTGCTCCCTTTCCCCTCTCCCCTCTGGGGAGAGGGCTGGGGTGAGGGGTGGTTTTTGAGCCAAGCGCCGATGGTCCGATCAACGACAACCAATAGGCAACTCAATCACCACCTTCAATCCACCCAGCTCACTGCTCTGCAGCTGCAACAACCCGCCCCACGCCTCGACGATATCGCGCACGATGCCCAGCCCCAGACCATGGCCATCAGTCTGTTCATCCAGCCGCGCACCGCGACTGAACACCTGATCGCGGTTCTCCTCGGGAATCCCCGGCCCGTCATCCTCCACCACCAAGCGAAAGCCCTCAGCCGTCTCGACGATGCTCAGTTTCACCTCGGCATCTGCCCATTTGCAGGCGTTGTCCAGTAGATTACCCAGCAGCTCGAGCAAGTCTTCCCGATCCCATGGCAGGTGCAAGCCGGGACGCACCGCGTGACTGAGCTCGAGGTGTGCGCCGTGAATCATGTTCAGGGTGGCGAGCAAACCGGGCAGTTCTGCATCGCAATCGAACTGCGCACCCGGCAAGGCATCCCCAGCCAGTCGGGCACGGTTCAGCTCACGATTCAGACGTTGCTGCACCTGTTCAAGCTGCACAGTAAGGATCTTGCGCAACTCAGGATGAGCATCCAGTTTCTCGCTCGACGCCAGGCTCAACAGCACCGCCAGCGGGGTTTTCAGGGCGTGTCCCAGATTGCCCAAGGCATTGCGGGAACGCTTGAGGCTGTCTTCGGTATGGGCGAGCAAATGGTTGATCTGCGCCACCAGCGGCTCCAGTTCAATCGGCACCTGGTCGTCCAGTTGTGAACGCTGGCCCAGCTGTAGCTGAGCAATCTGCTCCCGGGCCTTTTCCAGCGGACGCAAGGCGCGGCGAACCGTGACACGCTGCAAAATCAAAATCAGCAGCAAACCCGCCAGACCGAGGCCGAGGCCGACCTGCTGCATGCGCAGAAAGCTTTGCCGTACCGGCGTGTAGTCCTGCGCCACGCTGATGGAGATCGATTGCCCCAACCGCCGATAGTCGGAGCGCAAGACCAGCAACTGCTGCCCTTCCGGTCCCAGTTGCAGATTGCTTTGCAGGCCCGCCTGTTCCAGCTTCGGCAGTTCCTGATCCCATAAGGAACGCGAACGCCAATGGGCGTCGGCAAAGTCAATGCGAAAGTAATGGCCGGAAAACGGCCGTTGATAGGCCGGCGACAAACGTCGCTCATCCAGTTCCAACCCCTGCGGTCCACGCACCAACGCTACCAGCAGGTTTTCGCTGTCGTCACGCAGCCCGGCTTCCAGATAACGCTGCAAGCCCATTTCGAACAGCCAGAGGCTGGTCTGTGCCAGCACCAGGCCGACGATCACCATCACGCTGATCAACCCCAGACTCAAACGGCGCTGAATCGATCTCACGAAGCAATCGCGCCGAACAGATAACCTTGCCCGCGACGGGTTTCAATCACGCTACGACCCAGCTTGCGCCGCAGATGATTGACGTGAACTTCCAGCACATTGGAGTCGCGCTCGGTTTCACCGTCGTAGAGATGTTCAGCGAGATGGCTTTTGGAAAGGATTTGCTCAGGGTGCAGCATGAAATAACGCAACAGCCGAAACTCTGCGGCCGTCAGCTGTATATCGGCGCCATCGCGGGTCACGCATTGGCGACCTTCATCCAGATGTAAACCGGCGGCGTTGAGGGTTGGCTGATTGGCGTGTCCATGGGAACGCCGCAACAGCGCCTGAACCCGCAGGTGCAATTCCTCAGGATGGAACGGCTTGGTCAGGTAGTCGTCAGCGCCGGCCTTGAGGCCTTCGATACGTTCGGCCCAGGAACCACGGGCGGTGAGAATCAACACCGGCGTGGCCAGACCTCCAGCACGCCACTGGGTCAGCACCTCAAGCCCTGGCAACCCCGGCAAACCGAGGTCGAGAATGATCAGGTCATAGGGTTCGCTGCTGCCCTGATACACCGCATCGCGACCGTCGGCCAGCCAGTCGACGGCGTAGCCCTGGCGATTGAGCCCGGCCATCAACTCGTCGGCCAGCGGGACGTGGTCTTCCACCAGAAGCAAGCGCATCAGTCATCTTCCTTGTCTTTGATCAGCTCACCGGTATTGGCATCGAGTTCGATGTCACGCACCACGCCCTCGACAGTCAGCAGTTCTATGTCATAGATGTAGCGCACGCTCCGGTCTTTATGCTCCTCAAGCTCAGCGTCCAGCAGCTTGGCGCCTGGATAGCGTTGCATGGCCGGCCCCAGCAGCTGCTCGAGCGGCGCGATCACGCCTTGCTGACGCAGGTGCAGGGCTTCGTCCTGATCCAGGTCACGGGCCGCTGCCACCGAGCAAAAAGCCAGAAGAACCAGAACCGTTCGGCTGCAGGCGCGCAGATTTACCTTCATTACGTATCCTGATGATCCTTGAGAACCTGCCCGCTGACAGCGTCCAATTCGAGGTCCCACTCAATACCTTGGGCATCTAGCAGTTCCACCTGAGTAGATGTAAACCTACAGGCCCCACGATAGCCACATCAACTTAACTGAAACTGAATTGCCATCATTGCCGCCCTGAAACCATTCGGCCTGTCGTGCCGGCACTCCCTATAATCACCCGCTCGCCAGACATGAGGCCGGTATGACCGCTATCCACATCAAGTTCCCTGCCCTGACCCTCAAAGCCGGAAAACGCGCCTTCGCGCGGATCCGTGAAAACGGCTTGAGCGCCGCCGATGTCGGTACGCTACCGGGCGCGGCGGGTGGACCAAAAGCCTTGGGCATACAGGGGCTGGACCTGGCGTTGTTTGGTGAGTGGCTGCCGGCAGCCCCGCGGGAGCGCTCGTTGATTGGCGCATCGGTCGGTTCCTGGCGCTTTGCCAGTGCCTGCTTGCCGGATGCCGCCGAGGGGATCCGGCGCCTGGGCCAGCTCTACAACGAGCAACGTTTCGCCAAAGGCGTGAGCATGGCGCAAATCAGCCAGAGCTCGCAACGCATGCTGGACGACCTGCTCGACGGTCGCGACGCGTCGATTCTGAACAGTCCTGACTACCGACTGAACATCGTTGTGGTGAAAAGTCATGGGCTGCTGGCCGACGATCATCGCGGCCGCTTGGGTCTAGGCTTGTCGTCGGTGATCGCCGATAACCTGCGCGGCCGTTCACGCCTGTCCCGGCATTTCGAACGGCTGATCCTGCATGACCCGCGCCTGGTGCCGCCACTCAATGCCCTCAACGACTTCCCTTCGCGCTTTGTCCACCTCGATGGTGCCAACCTACGTCAGGCCTTACTGGCGTCCGGCTCGATCCCGATGGTCATGGAAGGCGTGCGCAACTTGCCCGGCGCGGGTATCGGCACCTATCGCGACGGCGGCCTGCTGGATTACCACCTCGATTTGCCCTACAGCGGCGATGACATCGTGCTCTACCCGCACTTCACCGACCGGGTGATTCCCGGCTGGTTCGACAAGGCTTTGCCGTGGCGACGTGGCAACCCGCAGCGGCTGCAGAACGTCTTGTTGTTGGCGCCCTCCAGGGACTACCTGTCCCGCCTGCCCTACACCAAACTGCCAGATCGCAACGACTTCAAGCGCTTCATGGGCGATGACCAGAGCCGGCAAAAATACTGGCGCACGGCCATGGATGAAAGTCGCCGGCTCGGTGACGAGTTCCTTGAATTGGCCGCAACCGGTCGGCTGGGGGAGAACTTGCTGACCCTTTAGTCAGTGTTTTCCCGCAACGACAAACCCAAGCTGTTAAACTCGCCACCTGCCTTCATCGCCGCTGGCGATAGCCACCTGACAGAGCTCAAACCACTGTGGAAATTTTCAAAGAGTTTACCTTCGAATCCGCCCACCGCCTGCCTCACGTTCCGGAAGGCCACAAGTGCGGACGTCTGCATGGCCACTCGTTCAAAGTAGCCATTCACCTGAGCGGCGATCTCGATCCGAACACCGGCTGGATTCGCGACTTCTCGGAAATCAAGGCGATCTTCAAGCCACTCTATGAGCGCCTCGATCACAATTATTTGAACGACATTCCTGGCCTGGAAAACCCGACCAGCGAAGTCCTGGCCAAGTGGATCTGGAACGAGCTGAAGCCCCTGCTGCCGGAGCTCAGCGCGATCCGCATCCATGAAACCTGCACCAGCGGCTGTATCTATCACGGCGAATAAGCCGGCGATTAAAAAAACCACCGAGCCCGGTGGTTTTTTATGCCTGTCCCTTCGGCTTTTGGACCGTTACAGTCCAGACCCGTCCTTCGGTTAAAAGGTAGTGGCTCCATGCAGTCCATCATCCGTCCCGCAACCCTGGAAGACATCGCGCTGATCGAGGCTATCGTCCAGGCCGCCTACTCTCCCTACATCGAGCGTATCGGCCGCAAACCCGGGCCGATGCTCGATGACTACGTCAGCCAAGTGCTGGCCAGGCGCGTCCATGTCATTGAGAGCGATGTGGCGATGGTTGGCTTCGTGGTGTTGATCAACACCGAGGAATACTTGTTGCTGGATAACCTGGCCATCAGCCCACAGGCGCAAGGCCAGGGCTATGGTCGGCAATTGCTGGAGTTTGCCGAGTTCCACGCCGTTGAAGCGGACTATGCCTCGATCCGGCTGTACACCCATGAGGCAATGAGCGAAAACATTGCGCTGTACACCCGAAGGGGCTTTGTCGAAACCCACCGGGTCGAAGAGAACGGCTTGCGGCGGGTTTACATGAGTAAGTCGTTAGGGTGAGTGGATGCGCCGGATAACGCTGTTCCTTGTAGCAGTTGCCGAAGGCTACGTTAGGCCGCGAAGCGGTCGCAATGCAGTAAACCGCGCTTGTTCAGGAAGAATGAAATTGACGGATTAACGACTGCTGCGCAGCCTCCGGCAGCTGCTACGGGGTGCACGTTGCTCCCGAAACCGATTGTCTAACTGGCATCGTGGCAAGTCCTCCTCCCACAAAAGCCCCCATCCCCGACAGTGATCAAACTTGTATCAACCCCGCACTGCTTTCGTGCCCGACTGGGCAAATTGACCAACCCATCACGCTAAATCCCCATTCACGGCTATAAATGTTGTGCAGGTTGCACGATGCCAGCTGTGCGTCGATCACTGCCTGCACGTTGGCACGGCGACTGCAATGTGCCAGCGTCACTCACAGACCAGGGAAAGGCATATGACGCAGAACGATCCGGGCAACGATTACCCTCTCAGCGAAGTCCCCATGCATGCCCGCAAGGGCCTGGCGTCTACAGCGATGGTGCTGCTGGGCTTTACCTTCTTCACCGCAACCATGTTTGCCGGGGGCAAGCTTGGCGTTGCTTTCAGTTTCACCGAGATGCTTGGGGTCATCGTCCTCGGCAATCTGCTGCTGGGTATCTACGCGGCCGGGCTGGGTTACATCGCCTTCAAAAGCGGTCTGAACTCGGTATTGATGGGGCGCTTCTGCTTCGGCGAGATCGGCAGCAAGTTGAGCGATTTGATCCTCGGTTTCACCCAGATCGGCTGGTACGCCTGGGGCACCGCGACGGCCGCCGTGGTCTTGGGCAAGTACTTCGAGCTGAGCCAGGGCACAGTACTGGCGTTGATGGTGCTGTTTGGCATGGCGTTCTGCGCCACCGCGTATATCGGCTATCGCGGCCTGGAAATTCTCTCTTACATCGCGGTGCCCGCCATGATGTTGCTGCTGATGCTGTCGATGTGGGTCGCCACGGTGAAAGTTGGCGGTCTGGATGGATTGCTGGCCGTCGTACCCACCGGCAGCCTGGATCTTTCGACCGCTATCACCCTGGTTTTCGGTACGTTCGTCAGCGGCGCGACCCAGGCCACCAACTGGACGCGTTTTTCCCGTTCGGCCCGGGTGGCTGTACTGGCGAGCCTGATCGGCTTCTTCATCGGCAACGGATTGATGGTGTTGATCGGTGCCTATGGCGCGATTGTCTACCAGCAGCCAGACGTGGTCGAAGTGCTGCTTTTGCAAGGGTTCGCTATGGCGGCTATGGCCATGCTCTTGCTGAACATCTGGAGCACCCAGGACAACACCATCTATAACTTTGCGGTGGCCGGCTGCAACTTGCTGCGCACAGAGCGGCGTAAAACCGTGACGCTGGTCGGCGCGGTGATCGGCACACTGCTTGCCCTGCTCGGCATGTACGACATGCTGGTGCCCTACCTGATTCTGCTGGGCACGGTGATCCCACCCATCGGCGGTGTAATCATGGCGGATTTCTTTTTCCGTTATCGTGGTTGTTATCCACGCTTGGCAGATGCACAACTGCCCGCGTTCAACTGGCCGGGCCTGACGGCTTATGCGGTGGGTACCGTGGCGGCCTTCAGCTCACCATGGGTTGCGCCGCTGGTGGGTATCGCCACCGCTGCGCTGACCTATATTGTGCTGACAGGCATGCTCGGCGCCCGAACATCCATGCCGGTCGACGCCTAAACATAAGATTGAACAAAAAGGACTGCCCCGATGCATATCATCAACGCCCGTCTGCGCAACCGTGAAGGTCTGCATGAACTGCACCTGGAAAACGGGTTGATCGCCAGCATTGCCCGGCAAACCGAAGCCCCGACACTGGGCCCCGAAGACCTGGATGCCGGCGGCAATCTGGTGGTGCCGCCCTTCGTCGAGCCGCACATCCACCTCGACGCCACCCTCACCGCCGGCGAGCCCCGCTGGAACATGAGCGGTACGCTGTTCGAAGGCATCGAATGCTGGGGCGAACGCAAGGTGACCATTACCCAGGAAGACACCAAGACCCGCGCCAAGAAAACCATCCGCACCCTCGCCGCCCACGGCATCCAGCATGTTCGGACCCACATCGACGTCACTGAACCGACGTTGACCGCGCTCAAAGCGATGCTCGAAGTGCGCGAGGAAAGCCGCCATCTAATCGACCTGCAGATCGTCGCGTTCCCGCAAGAAGGCATCGAGTCCTACCGCAACGGCCGGGAGCTGATGGAGGAAGCCATTCTCTTGGGCGCCGATGTGATTGGTGGCATTCCGCACTTTGAATACACCCGCGACCAAGGCGTGAGTTCGGTCAAATTCCTGATGGACCTGGCCGAGCGCACCGGCTGCCTGGTGGACGTGCATTGCGACGAAACCGATGACCCGCATTCGCGCTTCCTCGAAGTGCTCGCCGAAGAAGCCCGCAGCCGTGACATGGGCGCCCGGGTCACGGCCAGTCACACCACCGCCATGGGCTCCTACGACAATGCCTACTGCGCCAAATTATTCCGTTTGCTCGGGCATTCCGGGATCAGCTTCGTGTCCTGCCCGACCGAGAGCATTCACCTGCAAGGACGCTTTGATAACTTCCCGAAACGTCGCGGTGTAACCCGGGTCAACGAGTTGCTTGAGGCCGGGATGAACGTCTGTTTCGGTCAGGACTCCATCGTCGACCCCTGGTATCCGCTGGGTAACGGCAACATTTTGCGGGTGCTCGAAGCCGGTCTGCACATCTGCCACATGCTCGGTTATCGCAACCTGCAAAGCGCATTGGACCTGGTCACCGACAACAGCGCCAAGGCCATGGCTCTGGGCGATCGTTATGGACTGGAACCGGGCCGCCCGGCCAACCTGCTGATTCTGTCGGCCGACAGCGACTATGAAGTGATCCGCAGCCAAGGGCTGCCGTTGTATTCGATTCGGGGCGGGGAAGTGTTGATGAAAAGGCAAATGCCGCAGGTGGAATGGGTTGGGGATTCGGGCTTTAGTTGATTGGCTTAGAGCCTCTCTGACCGGGCGGGCGCTATCGCGAGCAGGCTCGCTCCCACATTAGTTCTGCGCTGATCACACCATCGTAGACTGACGCAGATCCAGTGTGGGAGCGAGCCTGCTCGCGATAGCAATCGATCAGTCTCCGAAATTCTAAGGGATGATCCTCGCTGTCCCGAACAACCTGACCCGGCTCAATTCACCGTCCTTTTCCTCCAGAAAGATCGGCGCCGTGCCGCCGGGCATGATCACCGCGACTTCCCCCGCCGAAACCCAACCCACACTCCACGCCGCGCAAGCCACCGCGCTGGCGCTGGTGCCAGAGGATGCGGTCGGGCCTTCACCGCGTTCGAACACCCGAGCGACGATCCGCCCTTCAGACTCAAGCATCGCCCATTGCAGGTTGACCCCGGCCGGGCAAGGCTTACCAGCACCGGCCGGCATCGCGAAAGCGATGCGGGTCAGATAGGAAGACAAAAAGGGCTCGCGCATCTGCTCATTACTCAGTAGCGCAACCGCTTGCGATACCAGCGTCACGCAATGAGGATTGCCGATACGGACAAACTGGCTGTGATCCCACGCCGGGTTCAAGCAGGAAAGCTGCGGCACCTGGTTCAGACTGTGACCGTTCAATTCGGCGACCTCAACGCCCAAAGCACCTACGGCTTGCGGGCCGAATGCAGGTTTACCCAAATCCAGCCAAAACCCGCGGACGCCTTCCACCTCGGCCGGCTCTACCAAGGTTTCCACCGGCGACATCGCATCACACTTGTCATGATGAACCTTGAGCACGCACGCTCCCTGTTCCGGCATCAAACCCTGATCAGTCAACGCCTGAGCAAAAATCGTCAAACCGTTGCCACTGCGCTCGGCCAGGCTGCCGTCGGTGTTAACGATCAGCAGGTCGTAGGGCGGCGCAGCCTGGAACGGGCCGATGAGCAGACCATCCGAACGATGCGCCTTGGCGCCTGCCGGTATGGCTTCGGGTGCCCAGCCGCAAAAGGCTTCCACTGCCTGCAACGCCCAGGTAGTGCGGGTTTGAGCCGCCTGGCTGGCCAGCTCAGGCAACTCAATTCCCTTTTGACGCAGCACCTTGGGTGAGACAACGGCGTAGATATTGCCGCGGGCATCATAAAACTGCGTCATACA
This sequence comes from Pseudomonas sp. F220, assembly GCF_057813935.1. Lineage (NCBI taxonomy): Bacteria > Pseudomonadati > Pseudomonadota > Gammaproteobacteria > Pseudomonadales > Pseudomonadaceae > Pseudomonas > Pseudomonas sp. F220. The sequence continues at coordinate 62,603 of NZ_JBVASJ010000014.1, read as the reverse complement.
GCGACAGCCGCCATCGCCTCAATCTCGAACAGCATGTCGTCCAGCGCCAGTCTCGGCACCGGAATCAGGGTACAGGCCGGTTTGGGCGCTGAACCCCAGACTCGATGCAGTTCCTCGCCGAAGATTTCCAGACGCTCCAGGCTGTGGTCGACGATCAATACCGTCAGTTTGGCGACATCGCTCACCCCGGCACCGGCCGCTGCCAGGGCGATTTGCAGATTTTCCAACGCCTGCCGGACCTGTTCAGTGAAGTCGCTGGATAACTGACTGTCCGCATTCTCCCCGCCCTGTCCGGCGATAAACACCAGCCGTGCGCCAGCGGCTACCTGGGCCACATGGGAATAGCCATTGGCGGTCGGATCGTAAAGCCCTGGCGGGTTCGACAATTGCAGCGTTGGGGAGTGTTTTTTATCCGAGTGCATCGAATTCTCCTTAATTGATGAGTGAGCGGAACGGTTGCAACTTTCCGCTTATTTGATTGGCAATGCCACTGGCCGGATCGGTGCCGCGTCCGCACCGAGAAACTTTCAGTGAGGCACTGCTTTGCATCCGATGGGAGACCCCGGCCTCGCCGAGCGATGCCTGATGTGCAAGGATGTTGCGCTGCACTTAGTTATCGGCCGGATTGCCAAGGATTTTTCATGACTGCCATCAGTACACCAGCACCCGTGGTCCCCGGGCGCCTGGAGCAAATGTCCACGCGCATCGCCTTCTTCATCGCCGGTTTCGGCATCGCTGCCTGGGCGCCACTGGTGCCTTATGCCAAGGCCAGGGCCGGGCTCGATGAAGGTACGCTCGGCTTGTTGCTGCTGTGTCTGGGGGTCGGCTCGATCATTGCCATGCCGGTGGCCGGGATCCTGGCCTCGCGCTTCGGTTGCCGTCGCGTGATGACCGGCGGGACGATTCTGATTTGTCTGGCTCTCCCGCTGTTGGCGACGGTGTCCTCGATTCCGTTGTTGATTGCCGCGCTGTTCATGTTCGGCGCCGGGCTTGGTTCGGTGGACTCCACGGTGAACCTGCAAGCGGTGATCGTCGAACGCGCCAGTGGCAAAACCATGATGTCGGGCTTCCACGGGTTGTTCAGCCTTGGCGGGATCGTCGGCGCGGCCGGGGTCAGTGCCCTGCTGGGCCTGGGGATGTCACCGTTGGGTGCGATGCTGGCGGTGATCGTGTTTCTGGTGCTGGCGTTGCTCAAGGCTGCGCCGCATCTGTTGTCCTATGGCAGCGAAAGCGCGGGCCCAGCCTTTGCCGTGCCTCATGGTGTGGTGCTGTTTATCGGCATTCTGTGCTTTATCGTGTTTCTCGCAGAAGGCGCGGTGCTTGACTGGAGCGCAGTGTTCCTGACATCTGAACGCAATCTCGATGCCGCCTACGCGGGCTTGGGTTATGCCGCGTTTGCCCTGACCATGACCGCCGGCCGCCTGACGGGCGATGCCGTCGTGCATCGGCTCGGCGCCAAACGGGTGATCATTATCGGGGGACTCACCGCCGCCGCTGGCCTGCTACTCGCAACCCTGGCCCCAGCCTGGGAAGCGGCGTTAGTGGGCTATGCGTTGGTGGGTGCGGGCTGTTCGAACATCGTTCCAGTGCTGTACACCGCCGTCGGCAAACAGAAAGTCATGCCCGAAAGCATCGCCGTGCCGGCCATTACCACCCTGGGCTACGCCGGCATCCTCGCTGGGCCCGCGGTGATTGGTTTTATCGCCCACGGCAGCAGTTTGAGCGTTGCCTTTGGCTTGATTGCGCTGCTGTTACTGGCCGTTGCAGCCAGTGGGAAAGTGTTGAAGGTTTAAAAGCTTCGCGGGCAAGCTGTTGTGGTCCAGTTTTTTTGGACCAATCTGTAGGAGCGAGCAAGCTCGCTCCTACAGTAGTGTGGTGTGTTGCCTAAACGCCGTGTTTCAACAGCACTTGGGACCACCCTTGCCGCCGTAACGAGCCTCCTGGCGTTCGCGAAAGAACGCCTCGTAGGTCATGACCGGTTTGTCCGGGTGTTTGGTGTGCATATGCTCGACGTAGTTGTCGTAGTCGGGCATGCCGACCATCAGGCGCGCGGCCTGCCCGAGGTATTTACCGAGGCGACTCAGGTCATTGAACATGTCTGCACTCCTTGATTACGCGTCCGGCAAGGCCTGAAATGGCGTTTCTTTATCCGTGCGTTCTTTACTGCCCCAGGCCGAAACACCGACCTTGATGGCATAGAACAGGATGCTGAACACCACGAACAGGAACAGCGCTGTCAGTGTCGCGTTGGTGTAGGCGTTGTAGATCACGTGCTGCATCTGGTTGATGTCCTTGGCCGGCGCCAGAATCTGACCGTTGGCCAGCGCATCACTGTACTTCCTGGCCAGAGACAGGAAGCCGATCGCCGGGTTGGCATCGAACAGCTTGATGAAACCGGCGGTGGTGGTGCAGATCAGCAGCCAGACCGCGGGCAGCAAGGTCACCCAGATGTAGCGTTGGCGTTTCATTTTGATCAGCACGACGGTGCCAAGCATCAGCGCGATACCGGCCAGCATCTGGTTGGAGATACCGAACAGTGGCCACAAGGTGTTGATGCCGCCCAGTGGATCGATCACGCCTTGATACAGCAGGTAACCCCACATCGCCACGCAACCTGCAGTCGCGATCAGGTTGGCGGTCCAGGATTCCGTCCGCCGGAGGGCCGGAACGAAGGATCCGAGCAAGTCCTGCAGCATGAAGCGCCCGGCACGGGTACCGGCATCGACTGCGGTCAGGATAAACAGCGCCTCGAACAGGATCGCGAAGTGGTACCAGAACGCCATGGTGTTCTCACCCGGCAGGACATGGTGCAGGATCTGCGCGATACCGACCGCCAGGGTCGGCGCACCACCGGCACGGGCCAGAACGGTGGTTTCACCGATGTCTTTGGCCACGGCTTGCAGGGCTTCCGGAGTAATGGCAAAACCCCAACTGCTGACCGTCTGGGCAACCGACACCACATCACCACCGACAATGGCCGCCGGGCTGTTCATCGCAAAATAGACACCCGGCTCGATCACCGAAGCAGCCACCATCGCCATGATGGCCACGAAGGACTCCATCAACATGCCGCCGTAACCGATGTAACGGGCATGGCCTTCGCTCGCCAGCAGCTTCGGTGTCGTCCCGGAAGCGATCAGCGCGTGGAAACCCGACACCGCACCGCAGGCGATGGTGATGAACAGGAACGGGAACAACCCGCCCTTCCACACCGGCCCGGTACCGTCGGTGAACTGGGTCAGTGCCGGCATTTTCAGCTCAGGCATGGTAATCAGGATGCCAATCGCCAAAGCGACGATGGTGCCGATCTTGAGGAAGGTCGACAGGTAGTCGCGCGGCGCCAGAATCAGCCAGACCGGCAGCACTGCGGCGACGAAACCGTAGCCAATCAGCATCCAGGTGATCTGGAGTCCAGTGAAGGTAAAGGCTTTGGCCCAGACCGGATCAGCGGCAATCTGCCCGCCCAACCAGATCGAACCCAGCAGCAGAAGCACCCCGACAACCGAGATTTCACCGATGCGGCCCGGACGGATGTAGCGCATGTAAATGCCCATGAACATCGCGATCGGGATGGTCGCCATCACCGTGAAAATGCCCCACGGGCTCTCGGCCAGGGCCTTGACTACGATCAGCGCCAGCACCGCGAGGATGATGATCATGATCAGGAAGCAGCCAAACAGCGCGATGGTGCCGGGGATACGGCCCATTTCCTCACGGACCATATCGCCCAGGGAGCGACCGTTGCGGCGGGTCGACATGAACAGGACCATGAAGTCCTGCACGGCACCGGCAAACACTACGCCAGCAATCAACCAGAGCGTGCCGGGCAGGTAGCCCATCTGCGCGGCCAGCACCGGGCCGACCAACGGCCCCGCGCCAGCGATGGCCGCGAAGTGGTGACCGAAAAGAACATGTTTGTTGGTCGGCACATAGTCCAGACCGTCGTTGTTGAGCACTGCAGGGGTGGCCCGAAGTGGATCGATCTGCATCACATGCCTGGCGATAAACAGGCTGTAGTAGCGGTATGCGACGAGGTAGATAGCGACTGCGGCGACTACGATCCAAAGGGCGTTAATGGCTTCGCCGCGGCGCAAGGCCACGACACTCAGCGCGAACGCACCAATGACAGCCACGACAAACCAGGCGAGGTGTTTAACCAGACGGGGCATTGTGTGTCTCCTGCCGACAGCCGATGGCCTGCGGCGATAATTATTATAATAGCGCCCCGTTATGCGGAGCTCGCCTAATATCCGCGCATGTCGCCATTGGCGGAATCCGCAGTACTACGTAAGCCCCTTCTACGTAGTACTACTGAGAGCCGCCTTTGAGCATTTCTGACCCGTTAATCCGAGCGCTCTCTACGCTTGCAGGGCTGAAGTCTTTTTCGCTTATCATGCCCAATCCATGACACCCGCCAGCAGCCCTTCCGCACCGCCGTCCGGTCTGGACAGGAGTAGAGATGCAGCTCAAACACAAGATTGTCGCGCTAGGCGTTTTGCCGCTGATCCTGGCTGTTGCTGTCATCTGCGCGCTGGTGATTTTCCAGAATCGGCAGCTGGGCGAACAGCAGGCGCAGTTGATCGAAGACAGCATTCTGGCCAGCAAACGCGCGGAACTGAAAAACTACGTAGAAATGGCTAAAAGCTTGATCGAGCCACTGTATGCCAATGGTCAGGGTGACGAACTGGCGCAAAAGCGAGTCCTCGAAGAATTGAGGAAACTCAGCTTTGGTATCGATGGCTACTTCTTTGTTTACGATCGCCAGGGCCGAAACCTGATGCACGCCAGGCAATCCGAACTGGTTGGAAAACACCTCTGGGAGATGACCGACCCCCACGGTTTGCCCGTCATTCAGGCGTTGCTCAAAAGCGCGGAATCCGGAGAAGGTTTCCAGCGTTACGCCTGGAAAAAACCGTCGACAGGAGAGGTCACCGATAAACTGGCTTATGTCGTTATGCTTGACCGTTGGGGCTGGATGCTCGGTACCGGCATCTACCTCGAAGACATCGAGCAGGCCACGCAGCAAGCCCGCGATGAAGTCGCGCAAGGCATACATGCCACCATGCTGGCGATCGCTGCCGTAGCGCTGATCGCCGTGCTGCTGGTCTTCGCCAGTGGCATGACTTTAAACGTCAGTGAGCACCGTTTGGCCGACAAAAAACTTCAGCGACTCAATCAGCGAATCGTCAGCTTGCAGGAAGAAGAACGGTCGCGCGTATCCCGCGAACTGCATGACGGCATCAGCCAGTTGTTGGTGTCGATAAAGTTTCAGTTCGAGCTGGCCACCCATGTGCTCGAGACGGGTCGGGATAACGGCTTGAGTATTTTGCGAGACGCGACAGAGCGTTTGGGGGGAGCTATCGGGGAGGTCCGCAGCATTTCTCACGACCTGCGTTCATCGTTGCTCGACACCCTGGGCCTACCCGCGGCCATCGGACAATTAGCCACTGAGTTTGAAAAACGCAGTGGCTTGCGGATGAACTATGAAAGCGACCTGTTCGACTGTCATTTGGTCGACGGTGCGGCCGTTGCCTTGTTCCGCATCGCTCAAGAAGGACTGACCAACATTGAGCGCCATGCTCAGGCCAACACGGTGTCGATCACCCTGCAGGGTTCTGCCCAGGCTTTACGCCTGATCGTCGTCGACGATGGCATCGGTTTTAATGTCACTCGAATCGAACGCCTGCATGGCGGTATAGGACTGCGCAACATACGTGAAAGAGTCGAGCATTTTGGTGGCCGATTCGATCTCCACTCAGTGCCTGGCAGGAGCGAATTGAACGTCCTCCTCCCCATGTCCCTGACCGACATCTGATGCAGATCTTTGTCAGAAAACAATAAGAGAAATACCCTGATGAGCCTGTCTTTCCCGATTCGTATTGCCTTGGTCGACGACCATTCACTGGTTCGCGACGGCATCCGGGCCTTACTCGCGGTGATGGCGCCTTTGGAAGTCGTCGGTGAGGCCGAAAGTGGCGCGGATGCCATCGAAATGGTCAGCCGGACGAAACCCGATTTGCTACTGGTCGATATTGGACTTAAGGACATGAACGGCCTTGAATTGACCCGCGCACTGCGCCGAGAGTACCCATCGATCAAGATCCTGATACTCAGCATGTACGACAACTACGAGTACGTGAGTGAATCGGTGCGCTCAGGTGCCAGCGGCTATGTGCTGAAGAACGCTCCTTCACGTGAAATCATCGCGGCTATCGAGGCGATTGCCAGCGGTGGAACCTTCTACAGCGCAGAAATCGCGCAGAAATTGGCCGCAGACAGGCACACCGATAGCGAACTGACCCCACGTGAAAGCCAGGTACTTTGCAAGATGGTCCAAGGACTGAACAACAAAGAAATGGCCCGCGAACTCGACATCAGCGTGCGCACCGTAGAAACCCACCGCCTGAGCATCCGTCGCAAACTCAACATCGACAAGCCCGCCGCCTTGCTCAACTACGCGATTGAGCACGGGTTGATTTCCCGCTGATTCGAGCCAGGAATCCTCCATTCCACTGATCGACGTGCCGCTGACTCAAGCCAAATACGGTCTATTCTTATTAAGCAGACATTGAGTTGACGGGCGCCGCAACGCTCCTGTGACTCCCTGATAGATCCCCCCCGAGGTGACAGGCCACACGGATATAGGCAACTACCTCTAATCCAGAGGAGAAATGACATGTCTAGCCCCATTAAAAAAATGCAGGTCGGCACGGAACAGAAGCCCCGCCAGACAGCAGTGAGTACTGATCTCTTGCGCCCCTTTGAATCGCTGCGTCAACAGATCGACCGTTTGTTCGAAGACTTTGGTCGAGGGTCGGCACTTTCGCCATTCAGCCGGAGCCTCTTCGATGTCGAGCCATTGAGCCGTAACCTCTTCGATATCGAGCCACTCTGGGGTCAGGAACTGAGCGGTCGTGGAATGCCTGCCGTGGATATTTCCGAACAGGCTAGAAGCTACGAAATCACTGCCGAACTTCCCGGTATGGATGACAAAGACATTGAGATCAAACTGTCCAACGGCAGCCTGATCATCAGAGGGGAAAAGAAATCAGACAGGGAAGAACAGAGAAAGGGCTACCACCTCTCTGAACGCAGCTACGGTTCATTCGAGCGGGTCTTCAACCTGCCCAAAGAGGTCGATGCCGACAAGATCGACGCGCATTTCAGCAAAGGCGTGCTGACGGTCTCTCTGCCGAAAAAAGCCGAGGCCCTAAAACCGGAAAAGGTCGTGAAAATCAAAGCCGACTAAAACCGTGTGCCCATCGGCCCCTTGCCAGGAAAACCTGGCAAGGGGCTTTTTGTGGATCCTCCCCCCTTTTTGTAGGTGCTGCCCAAGATCTTTTGATCCTGGCGATCTCGCTCTGCAAGCAGTCAGTTGGATATAGATCAAACTGATCGACTGGCAACTGGTCTAAAGTTTTAATCAACACTATTTAGGGTCTGTTGACGTTTATCGTTCACTCTCGAGCCCAAGCCATGAAGAAGACCGATCAGTGGAACATTTCATACTTCCTCATCATCTTCGCCGTGTTGACACTGGCGCAGTTCTTCCTTCTTGGACGCAGTGCCGTCGAGTCAATCCCTTACAGCCAGTTCCTGCAGTTGCTGGAGGAGCACAAGGTCAGCGAATTGAGCATCGCCAAGGACCAAATCAGCGGCAAACTGCAAGAGCCCATCAACGGTCATAACCTGTTCACCACAGTGCGGGTCGACTCCAACCTGGCGACAGAACTCGCTCAATCAAACGTCAGTTTTTCCGGCGTCAACGAAAACACCTTGCTGGGCAATCTGCTCGGTTGGTTCCTGCCCTTTCTGATAATCATGGTGGTCTGGAGCTTTATGTTCCGCGGCCTTGCCGGGAAACAGGGCATTGGCGGCCTGATGAACGTCGGCAAGTCACGGGCCAAAGTATTCGTCGAAAGCGATACGGGGGTGACCTTCGCCGATGTGGCCGGCATTGACGAAGCCAAGGCCGAGCTGGTGGAAATCGTGTCGTTTTTGAAAGACAAGGCCAGGTACACCCGCTTGGGTGCCCATATTCCCAAGGGGACTTTACTGGTTGGCCCCCCGGGAACCGGTAAAACCCTGGTCGCCAAGGCCATCGCCGGTGAAGCCGGGGTGCCGTTTTTCTCCATTTCCGGATCCGAGTTCGTCGAGATGTTCGTCGGCGTCGGCGCCGCCAGGGTTCGCGACTTGTTCGAACAGGCTCGCCAAGCGGCCCCCTGCATCATTTTCATTGACGAACTGGATGCCCTGGGAAAGATGCGCGGTATCGGTGCATTTGGTGGCAACGACGAAAAAGAGCAGACACTCAACCAACTGCTGGCGGAGCTGGACGGCTTCGATCCTCGCGAGGGCGTAGTGCTGCTGGCCTCCACCAATCGCCCGGAAGTCCTCGACCCGGCGCTGCTGCGGGCCGGCCGCTTCGATCGTCAGATCGTCATTGATCGCCCGGACCGCAAGGGTCGGTGCGAGATTCTCAAGGTGCATATCAAGCACATCACCGCTGATCCCAGCGCCGACTGCGAGCGTATTGCCCAGATCACCACCGGTTTCACTGGCGCAGACCTGGCGAATCTGGTCAACGAAGCCGCGATCGTTGCGACCCGTCGCGGTGCCCCGGCGGTCAGCCTCGATGACTTCACGGCTGCTGTAGAGCGCATCATCGCCGGCGTTGAACGCAAGAGCAGTCTGCTACAGCCCGAGGAGCGCCTGGTGGTCGCCTATCACGAAATGGGCCATGCCCTGGCGGCCGGCACCTTGCCGGGAATGGACCCGGTGCACAAGGTCTCGATCATTCCTCGCTCCATCGGGTCGTTGGGCTACACCCTGCAACGCCCGACCGAAGATCACTTTCTGATCAGTTACCAGACGCTCAAGGATCGCATCGTGGTGTTGATGGCCGGTCGGGCCGCCGAGTACATCGTCTATGGGCAGATTTCCACAGGAGCGGCGGACGACTTGGCCCGGGCCACCGATATCGCCCGGCAACTGATTACCCGTTTCGGCATGAGCGCAGAGCTCGGGCAGTCGGTGCTGGAGCGACAGACCCCCACTTACCTGGGCGATCACATGTTGAATCGGGGGGATAAGGATTACTCGGAACAAACCGCGCGGGAAATCGACCTTGGCATCAGAGCCCTGCTCGATGAAGCCTACAGTCGCGCCAAGGCGTTGCTTGAGAGCCGCCGGACCGATCTGGATGCCGGCGCCAGACTCCTGCTGGAAAAGGAAACCCTGACGCCTGAAGAGTTCCCCGCGCTAATGCCCCTCACGCCTGCGTGCACGTCGGGCAATCCACTCTCATCGGAGTGATGCTCATGAACTTCTTGAAGAAACTTTCCGGCGCCCATGCCAACGGTGCGCAGGCCTCCATTGTCCCCTTGTTACGCCAGTATGCTGAGGCGCTGCCACCGTTGAATTGCGAGGCCTTCGGCGAGATGTTCGACCGTTACGCCGATGCTCGTGTGGTGATGATCGGTGAGGCCAGCCATGGCACCAGCGACTTCTACCGAACCCGGGCGGCCATCACTCAACGGCTGATTGAGCAGCATGGGTTCACTATTGTTGCCGTCGAAGCAGACTGGCCGGATGCGGGCCACGTTGACCGGTATGTCCGCGGGCTGGCGCCTTCGGCCTGGAAACGTCATATCTTCAGCCGATTCCCGACCTGGATGTGGCGCAATACCGATGTAAGAGCTTTCGCCCACTGGCTTCATCAGCACAACCACCAGAAAGCGCCCGAGCTGCGTGTCGAGTTTCGCGGGCTGGACGTTTACAGTTTGCACAATTCCATTCGAGAGGTCTTGAACTACCTGGACCAGGGCGACCCTCAGCTTGCGCACGAAGCGCGACAGCGCTATGGCTGTCTGACCCCCTGGCAGGATGATCCTGCGCTATACGGGCATTTTGTTGAACGCGGCGGTGTCATGCCCTGCGAGGAAGCGGTGGTCGAGCAGCTCAATGCCATATTGGCCGAACAACTGGCAGGGCTTATCCAGGACGACGAAGCGTTCTTCAATGCTACGCAAAACGCCCAGGTCGTTCGGGCTGCGGAACAATACTACCGAGCCATTTATCGAGGCTCGATCACCTCCTGGAACCTGCGTGACACGCATATGTTCGACACCTTGCGTGCGCTGCTTGAGCATCGAGGCCCTCAATCCAGGGCGGTGGTGTGGGCCCACAACTCCCATATCGGCAATGCCGCCGCCACGGAAATGGGCTGGAAGGGTCAGTTCAATATCGGTCAGCTGTGCCGTAGCGCCTATGGGCGCGACGTCGTGCTGATCGGCATGAGCACCGACCGTGGCCAGGTGGCGGCAGCCGATGACTGGGATGGCGACATGCACATCAAGGACATCCGGCCATCTCGTGCGGACAGTTGGGAGCATCAGTTCCTTGAGGCGGGCATCGCCGCGTCATTGACCGACTGGCGCGATCCACAGCGAGAAGCGTTGCGCGAGGCCCTGTCCGAGACGCTGCTGGAGCGGGCCATCGGTGTGATTTATCGACCTGAAAGCGAGCTCAGCAGCCACTATTTCCAAGCGGTGCTGGCCGAACAATTCGACGCCATGGTCTGGATTGAACAGACGCAACCGGTGACGGCACTGCACCTGCCAAAAAGCCAGGAGCAGGAATCGGAAGACGAAACCTTTCCGTTTGGTGTGTGAAGCTCCGCCAACGCTGTGCACCCGCAAATTATCAGGTGTACCCAATACCTGTAGGAGCACGGCTTGCCGGCGATAGCGTCCTTGAGATCGCCATCGCGAGCAAGCTCAGCTCCTACAGGTCGCGTTCGGACGATCTTTTGTGCAGATACACCTCGAACCAGTCGCCAGCCAGTCTGGCGACTTCCTCGAGGGTTCCTGGTTCTTCAAAAAGATGGGTGGCACCGGTTATGACATCCAGCCGTTGTTCACACTGCAGGGTCTGGGCGCTTTGGCGGTTCAGGCCGAGCACCGTCGGGTCCTGATCGCCGACGATTTGTAAGGTGGGTGCCTTCACCAAGGCCAACGCTGTCCCGGCCAAATCGGTCCGCCCTCCTCGGCTGACCACCGCGTGCACCACGTCGGGACGTAGCGCCGCTGCCAACAACGCCGCTGCGGCACCGGTGCTCGCGCCGAACAGCCCGATGCGCAACGATTGCAATTCAGTTCTGCGCCCTATCCAGTCGATCACACCCACCAGCCGCCTGGAGAGCAGCCCGATATCAAAGCGCAACTCCCCGGTCAGGTAGTCCATATGTTGTTCTGGCTCTGTCAGTAGATCAAACAGCAGCGTGCCCAGGCCTCGCTCGGCCAGTGACTGTGCAACCCGCTGGTTACGTGGGCTCGAACGACTGCTGCCGCTGCCATGGACGAACACCACCAATCCGTCTGCGGCTGCAGGCAAACGCAAATCAGCGGCTAACTCGACGTCCGCCAGTTCCAGCTTGCGACGCTGTGGCTTTAGCATTGGATGTGCCTCAAGGCGTTCCCTGTCCCGGCTTCGATTCGCGTCCCCAGGCGCGTTGCAATAGATCAATCACCTCTTCGTCCGAGGTCTGGGAAAAGTCCACGTACCAACTGCCGATCGACATCAGCCACTCGGGGGCGAGCGGACAAACCAGTTCATCCACTTCGCTGCGCAGCGCCTCTGCGGTCTCAAGCGGCGCCACCGGTACCGCGACGACAATGCGTGACGGTTTTTGCAGGCGCACGGCGTGTACCGCTGCCATCATCGAAGCGCCCGTGGCCAGCCCATCATCGACCAGAATCACCACCTGATCTTGCAATTTCATGGGCGCACGCGTTGCCCGATAGGCGCGCTCGCGACGCAGCAACTCTTGGCCTTCCCGTGCGACCACGGCTTCGAGGGTGCGTTGATCAATGTGATTAGCCCGTAGCGCATCCTCATTCACTATTTGTATGCCGCCACTGGCTATGGCGCCCATGGCGAATTCCTGGTGGGACGGCACGCCGAGCTTACGGACCAGCATCAGGTCCAGGCGAACCTCCAGAGCGGTGGCGACTTCATAGGCGACCGGAACGCCGCCGCGAGGCAAGGCCAGGACAATCACATCGGGTCTTTGAGCGTATTTGAGCAGCGGCTCCACCAGGCTTTGGCCGGCAGCCGTCCTGTCACGCAAGGTAGTGTGTTGAGAGGAATGATAAGTCATTCAATACCTCCTCCAGGTGGTATGCCCCCGATGCCGGCCCCATACATGTCCACATAGCGTTTGACTGATGCATCGAAGCCTATGTTCCCCGGTTCCGCGAGCATTCGCGCCATGACGACGACCGGAATGATGCCTTCAGCGATTGCGGCCCGGGACATAGCCTCTGGACGCCGCACCGAAATTCGTCACGCCCCCGTTCGCCCCAATGTCACCCGTTTTGTTTTGAAAGATGCCAATGCTGCCCTCACCTGCCTGCGACAAGGACAGGTTAATGGGGCGATCGTACTGACGCCTTGAACGTTAGTGCGACCACACGTCGGATGCCCCTGTTGACGTTGATGGAAATCAACCCGTTTGCCCGTACTGGCGGCATGATCAGATAATGGTTTCACCACTTGACGTCCAGCCGCGGCCCGAAAGGACCGCTGTCTTTACCGTTCGGGAGGTTTGTCATGTCCAGACAAAAACGCTTCATGCTGGTGGCTTCGCCATTGATGCAGCCCGGCGCGGCCTTCGACAGGGCCGCCGCGCTCGCCAAGGCCGAAGGTGCGGCGCTGCACATTGTGGCGTTTGACTATCTCGAGGGTCTGGCGACAGCAGGCCTGGTCAATGAGCAAGCGCTCGAGCAAATGCGTCTAGGCTACGTCGAGCGGCACCGCCAGTGGCTTGAGGAACAGGCCAGGCCGATGCGCAAAATCGGCGTTGATGTGACCACCGAGGCGGTATGGGTCGAACGTCCACTGGAAGAAATCCTGATACACCTCAAAGAACAGCCCATGGACATGCTGATCAAGGCGTTGGAGCACGAATCGCTGTTGAAGCGGATCATGTTCACGCCCCTCGACGTGCACCTGATGCGCCAGTGCTCTGTACCGCTGCATTTCGTAAGCAATACCCATCACACCCTGCCGCGCAAGATCGTCGCCGCGGTGGACCCCCTCCATCACCATGACCAGAACCAGGGCTTCAATGACCGGATCATCAGCGAAGCGGTGAAACTGGCGATGCGATGCAACGCCGAAGTCGAGGTGCTGTACGCCTATGACCTGTCATCGATCACCTCGTCGGAGTTCGGCTTTTCCAAAGGTTCGTCCTTCTTCTCCTCGAGCATGGCCAAGGCCATGTATGACATTCAGGATGAGGCCTTCAACGCGCTGGCCGAGCGCAACGGCATACTGGCCGGACAGCGCCACATGGTCATGGGCAACCCAGCCAAAGTCCTGGCCAGTTATGCCAATGCGCAGAACGTCGATGTCATCGTCATGGGCAAAGTGAGCCCACATGGCCTGGATAAACTTATCGGCAGTACGGCGGAGCACCTGCTCTACAAGATGCCTTGCAGTGTGTTGGTGGTCTCTGCTGAACAACTCGAGGATTGAGGTCGAGCGACCATGGCTGTTGGGAGTCCCCACATCAGTGCCGCCTCGCCTCGACGCAAGTTGTCTGGCTGGACCTCCATCCATCAGACATCGTCAGCAACACCGCCAGGCCACCGCACACCACCAGGGTCCAGCCCAACGCCTGGCTCCAGGCGGCGAGCATCAAGCCGCCACCGATCATCAGGTAATACATCAAACCGAACAACGCGCCGGCTGTGCCCAAGCGATCGCCATAGTTCGCCAGCGCCGAGCCAAGGATATTCGGGATGGCCATGCCGAACGCCAGCACCACCAGCAGCATCGGCGCAACGAACCAGGCGCTGCCTTGTAACGCTAACACCGCAACTCCACCGATCAGCGCTATGGTCGCCGCCAGCGTCACAAGCTGCTCGCTATTGAGACCTCGCTTCAATAGATATTTGTTTAGCCAGGCACCCAGACCGGAACCCAGCGCCAGCACCACCCCGCTGTAGCCAAACAGCTCCGGCCCAAGCCCCAAACGCTGGAAAACGAAGGGTCCGAGGCTGTAGTAGCTGAACAGTGCAACGTTGAACAATGCGACCAATACGGCCGAGCGCCAGAGCGCTGCGTCCCGCAGCATCAGCCACAAGGTGCCGACAAGCGAGGGCGTGCTCACCGTTTGCGCCCGGGTTTCCGGCAGGGCCACGGCGCACCAGCCCAGCAGTGTCAGCGCGAGAATAAGCAAGCAGGCCAGAACGCCGCTATAACCAAAGACATCGACCAGGCTCGCCCCAATGAACAATCCAATGGCCGGGCTCGCCGCCAGAGCGATGCCCATTACTGAAAACACCTTGGCCAGCTCCATCCCCCGGTAACGATCGCGCAGCACAGTCTGGGTGACCACAGAACCGACCGCCGCGCCAAAAGCCGCCAGCGCCTGGGCCAGTAATAGACCGCTGAAGTTACTGACACTCAGCGCCAAGACCGTCGCTGCGGCATACATCACCAAACCGCACAACATTGAAGGCCGCCGACCGATACGGTCACAGACCCGCCCCCACACCACAACGCCCAAGGCGAACGCCAGAAAATACACCGACAGCGTTTGCGCAGCCAGTTGCGGACCGACGACAAACGCCCGACCGATATCAGCAAGCGCCGGGCTATAAAGGGTTTGTGCCATTTGTGGAAACATCAGCAAAGCGACTGCCAAGACCAGCAGTTTGTTTGAATTCATCACGGCACTACTCAGAGGAAAAGACTGGCGGCGATTTTAAAGAACAGTGACTGGCGTATTATCCAAATCAAGCCAATTTACACCTTAAATCGGACAACCTATGGCATGGCTCGACGCCCACGCGCGGTTTGACCCGGATAGCTACGCAGCTCCGGTAATCGGTATTGCCGCCACCCTTGGCGACCATGACTCCGGGTTGCATCAGCATCAACGCGGTCAATTGCTGTACACGCGCCAGGGCTGCACGCGTATCACCCTGGCCGACCAGCTATGCCTGTTGCCACCGTCCCGCGCGGCATGGATTCCGCCACGTGTCGCGCACCGTGCGGTGATGCACCAGAGCGTCGATTACCGCTCGATTTACCTGACACCGCAGCTGTCCAGCGAACTGCCAAAACAGGTCGCGGTAATCGAGGTCAGTCCGCTGCTACGGGCAGTACTGGAACCGATGGCCATGGACGAATTCAACACCGACTGGAGCCAAGGGAAATACGCGCATCTTTTAAGGCTGTGCGTGATTGAGATGTGCGACGCCGCGCAACAACCCATGTTGCTGCCATTACCGCGAGACAAACGCCTGGCTGCGCTACTCGCCTCGCCCGAACAACTGCCGCCAGAGTTGCAGGTCCTGGTAACCCGGGTCGGCGCCAGCAGCAAAACCATCGGGCGGATTTTTCAACGTGAAACCGGCATGGGCTATCAGCAATGGCGCCAACAATGGCGGCTGATGCGTGCCATCGAGCTGCTCGCCACCGGCCGCAGCATTGCCTACAGCGCCTTCGAACTGGGTTTTGCCAGCGACAGCGTGTTCATTGCGTTTTTCAAAAGCATGACCGGCACCACGCCCAAGGCGTATTTCAAGTAAAGCTCCATCAAATACACCTGACGACTGGCAGGAAAATTCACTTGCAGCGAAATATTACATATATCATATTATATTCGTAATATTTATCTGATCCGACAGGTACCCTGCCATGACCAGCATGACTGCAGTTGAAGAGCCAGGCGTCGCTGCCGCACTGAACCCGCCCAGGCCAGCCCTGCTCAAGCGCCTGATGCTGATGACTCTGGCGGTTGCCGCGCTGGTGTTGATCGGTCTCTATGGCCTGCATTGGTGGACCAGCGGGCGCTTTATCGAAGACACCGACGATGCCTACATCGGCGGCGATGTCACGGTAATAGGCCCGAAAGTCGCCGGTTATATTGAAGAAGTGCTGGTGACGGACAACCAACAGGTGCATGCCGGTGACGTGCTGATTCGGCTCGACTCACGGGATTATCGCGCCAGCCTGGCCAAAGCCGAGGGTGCGGTGGCTGCAGAGGAAGCCTTGTTGGCCAACCTTGATGCCACCGAGCAACTGCAACACGCGGTGATTGGTCAGGCCCGGGCCGGGATCGACGCGACGGGTGCAGAGATGTCGCGCTCGCGGGACGACAATGCACGTTACAAACGCCTGGTCGGCAGCTCTGCGGTGTCGGTGGAAAGCGCACAGCGGGCCGACGCCACCTTCAAAACCGCTCAGGCCCTCAGCGCTCGGGCGCAGGCCGAATTGCTCGCCACCCAGCGCCAATTGAACGTGATCGCCACCCAGAAACAGCAGGCCAGAGCGGCATTGATGCAAGCCCAGGCCGATCGGGATATCGCTCGATTGAACCTCGGTTACACCGAGTTGCGCGCCCCCGTAGATGGAGTGATCGGCAACCGCCGGGCGCGGGTGGGCGCCTATGCCGTTGCCGGCTCTCAACTGCTGTCGGTGGTGCCAGCCAGCGGCCTGTGGGTCGACGCCAATTTCAAGGAAGATCAGCTCAGGCTGATGGTGCCTGGCCAGCGGGTCAGCATCCACGCCGACGTACTGCCCGGGCGCGAATTCCACGGGCATCTGGACAGTCTGGCGCCGGCAACCGGCGCGCAGTTCAGCGTGTTGCCGCCGGAAAACGCCACCGGCAACTTCACCAAAATCGTCCAGCGAGTGCCGGTGCGCATCGTCCTCGATCCGGCTGACGCGGTGTTGGGCCAACTGCGGCCGGGTCTCTCGGTGAGCGCCTCGGTCGACACCAAAGCCGAGCGTAAAGAACCTTCGGCTACCGTCGCCCAGGCCAGCGCACCATGAATCGCGCCCTCGCCGCACCGGCCAAGCCCTTCGATGCCTCGTCCATGGCGACCGCGACCAAAGTGTTCGCCTTCGCCACGATGTGCATCGGCATGTTCATTGCGCTGCTGGATATCCAGATCGTCTCGGCTTCGCTGCGCGACATCGGCGGCGGACTTTCGGCCGGCACCGACGAAACCGCGTGGGTGCAGACCAGTTACCTGATCGCCGAGATCATCGTCATTCCGCTCTCGGGTTGGCTTTCGCGGGTATTTTCCACGCGCTGGCTGTTCTGCGTCTCGGCGGTCGGCTTCACCCTGGCCAGCCTGCTGTGCGGAGCGGCCTGGAACATCCAGAGCATGATTGCCTTCCGCGCGCTGCAAGGGTTTCTCGGCGGTTCAATGATCCCGCTGGTGTTCACCACCGCGTTCTTTTTCTTCACCGGTAAACAACGGGTGATCGCTGCGGCGACCATCGGCGCCGTGGCTTCGTTGGCACCGACTCTAGGCCCGGTGATCGGCGGCTGGATCACCGACATTTCATCCTGGCACTGGCTGTTTTACATCAACCTGGTACCGGGCATTTTCGTCGCGGTGGCGGTACCGATGCTGGTGAAAATCGACGAGCCGGAACTGTCGCTGCTCAAGGGCGCCGACTACCTGAGCATGGTCTTCATGGCGCTGTTTCTCGGTTGCCTGGAGTACACCCTCGAAGAAGGCCCACGCTGGAACTGGTTCAGCGACAGCACCATCCTCACCACCGCCTGGATCTGCGGTCTGGCCGGTCTGGCCTTTATCGGTCGCAGCTTGCACGTGGCCAACCCGATCGTCGATCTGCGTGCCTTGAAAGACCGCAATTTTGCCTTGGGCTGTTTCTTTTCGTTCGTCACTGGCATTGGCCTGTTCGCGACCATTTACCTGACGCCGCTGTTTCTGGGACGGGTGCGCGGCTATAGCGCGCTGGACATTGGCCTGGCGGTGTTCTCCACCGGGGTGTTCCAGATTCTGGCGATTCCGCTGTATGCCTTTCTGGCCAACCGCGTCGACCTGCGCTGGATCATGATGACCGGCCTTGGGCTGTTTGCCTTGTCGATGTGGGATTTCAGCCCGATCACCCACGATTGGGGGGCCAGGGAATTGATGCTGCCGCAAGCCTTGCGCGGCATTGCCCAGCAATTGGCGGTGCCGCCAGCCGTGACCTTGACGCTTGGTGGGCTGGCCCCGGCGCGTCTCAAGCATGCTTCGGGGCTATTCAACCTGATGCGCAATCTGGGCGGCGCCATTGGCATTGCCGCCTGCGCGACCATTCTCAATGACCGAACTAACCTGCACTTCACCCGACTGGCCGAGCATCTCAACAGCAGCAACGAAGCCTTGAATCAGTGGCTGACGCAAGTGGGCAGCAACTTCGCCGCCCTCGGTCAGACCGGCGACCAGGGCGTCACCGCCAGCCTGCATCAGCTATGGCTGCTGACCTACCGGGAAGCCCAGACCCAGACCTATGGCGACGCGTTTTTGATGATCATGCTCTGCTTCATCATCGCCACTGCAATGGTGCCGCTGATGCGCAAGGTCAAACCACCGGCCGCACCGTCTGCCGATGCTCATTGAGGCTCAGGTTTATTCCTGCGGGAACTTGCGAAAGCCCACCGCCAGACGGTTCCAGCTATTGATAGTGGAAATCGCCATGGTCAGGTCGACCATTTCGCTGGCACTGAATTCAGCGCTCAGCAGCGCGTAATCTTCATCCGGCGCGTGGGTTTCCGAGAGTCGGGTCAGGGCTTCGGTCCAGGCCAGTGCGGCACGTTCACGCGGGGTGAAAAACGGCGTTTCACGCCAGACCGAAACCGCATAAAGACGCCGTTCGGTTTCACCACCCTTGCGAGCATCTGCGGTGTGCAAGTCGACGCAGAATGCGCAGGCGTTGATCTGCGAAGCGCGCAGCTTGACCAGTTCGATCAGGTTTTTTTCCAGCGGCAGTTTCGATACTGCATTTTCCAGCGCCAACATGGCTTTGAAGGCATCCGGCGAAGCTGTGTAGAAATCGATACGAGGTTGCATGGTGTGCTCCATAACACGTGGGTGCCGCTACGTTAGTCCCGCCTGTGGCTTGCACAAATAGCCAATTGTTGGGAAGTTGAGGATGCCAATCGGCGGTGATCATCCACTGCCCATTCGGTGCCCCCAAAAGATCGTCCGAACGCGGCCCGAACCTGCGGCAACTCCTACGCCGACTCCGTGCACCCGCAAATTATCAGGTGTACGCAATACCTGAGCTGCCGCAGGCTGCGATCTTTTTCTTAAGAACGCCGAGGCTTTAAGCCCTACTCCGCAACCACTGCAAAAAGCCCTTTCTTTTCTCCACCACTTTTGGCACTTCCTGAATCAGGGTTTGTGCGGTGTGCAGGCGGAAATCCAGCAGATTTTTCATTGCATCACCGATATCGCGGCGAGCATCCAGGCAAGGTTTCAAGTACTCATTCTCGATGCGGTACAAGGTGCAAAAAGTCTTGGCCGAGAAATCGGCGATCACGGCCTGGTCGGAGAGGATCCCCGCCTCGCCGATCACCTCTCCCGGTCCCATGCGGCCAGCTTCGAACTTGGTGCCGGCACGGCTCAGGGCCACCGAAACCACGCCGGATTCGATAATGAATAAATGATCGCTGACCTCGCCGGCGGCCAGGATCATCTCCCCGGCGCGGAAGGTTTTCAGGGTCATGTTCTGGCTGAAGGTATCTTTCTCTTCCTGACGCAAGGTCGAGAAAATACTCGAGCTCTCCAGCAGCGCCCTAGGCCGTGAGTAGTTGGCCGGCGTCACGCTTTCCACGGTCGACAACAGGCTCACACCCGACGCCTTCAAGTGCCGATACGCCAGATCAAACAACTGATTGCGCACCTCACGCTTCTGAGCCATGGACGATACGAACCCGCTGATTTCGTATTCCACCCCACTGCTGCTGGAGCTTTTCAGCGCGACATTCGGCGCAGGTTTAACGAGCAATGGCCGACAACCCTGCATGGCGCGCTCCAGCGCATCAATGACGGTTTGCGGCCGGGCATGAGGGCTGACTTGCAGGCTGACGGACAGACCAAATATGTCGCGAGGCCGGCTGAAGTTGATGATCTTGGCTTTTGCCGCCAGGGAGTTGGGGATCACTGCCATGCTGCCTTGGGTCGTTTGCAAGCGCGTCGCCCGCCAGTCGATATCCGTCACTCGGCCTTCGGTCCCATCAATGGAGATCCAGTCATCGATTTGATAGGGTTTGGTGGTGTTCAGGACGATGCCGGAGAACACGTCGCTGAGGGTACTTTGCAACGCCAGACCGACAATGATCGCCACCGCCCCGGAAGTCGCCAGCACGCCCTTGACCGGCAAATCGAGCACATAGGCCATTGCCGCAATAATCGCGATCAGGAAAATCACCGCCCCGAGCAAATCCTGCAATAACCGCCCTGTGTGCCCGACGCGCTGCATCATCAGGGTGCCTAGCAGCACCGTCAGGGTCCGCGCGCCGAACAGCCACCAACCAATCTGCAGGCCGGTCGCAGCCAGGTGCAATGGCACATTCTCAGGCCACGGCGCCGCTTCCATCGGGTTCATGCCTTCATTGAACAGCAGCACACTGAACAACGAGAAAATCACCAGCCGCACCGCCAGTTTCCAGTTGCTGCTACTGGCCGAAATCAGCCGCCACAGCAGGATGTCGAGCAGGATCAGGGCCAGGGCGCAGAGCAGCGGGTGATCGGTGAGAAGTGTCGGCATCAAGCAACTCCAGCAAGCGAATAGCGCGAAGATGCCACACATTGTAGGAGCAGGCGAAGCCTGCGATCTTTTGGCGATCATCCCTTTAACCGGAGATCAAAAGATCGCAGCCTGCGGCAGCTCCTACGAGGGCGATTGGTGTTCGCCATTGATGATGCGGTGAGATTACTTACCGTTGGTCAGCGTGTTGTAGCTGGTCATCAGGTTGCGGTAGTCAGGGATGTGGTTGGAGAACAAGGTCCCCAGCCCTTCGATGTCGTTGCGCCAGTCGCGGTGCAGCTCGCAGGCCAGGCCGAACCAGGTCATCAGCTGCGCACCGGACGCCGACATGCGATCCCAGGCCGACTGCCGGGTGAGCTCATTGAAGGTGCCGGAAGCATCGGTGACCACGAACACTTCAAAACCTTCAGCCAGTGCCGAGAGTGCCGGGAATGCCACACAAACCTCGGTCACCACACCGGCGATGATCAGTTGCTTCTTGCCGGTGGCTTTGATCGCCTTGACGAAGTCTTCGTTGTCCCAGGCATTGATCTGCCCCGGGCGGGCAATGTACGGCGCCTCAGGGAACAGCGCTTTGAGCTCCGGCACCAGAGGGCCGTTGGGACCGGTCTCGAAACTGGTGGTGAGGATGGTCGGCAGTTTGAAGTACTTGGCCAGATCAGCCAGGGCCAGCACGTTATTCTTGAATCGGTCCGGTTCGATATCGCGAACCAGTGACAGCAGGCCAGTCTGATGATCGACCAACAGAACGGCGGCGTTGTTTTTGTCCAGACGCTTGTAAGAGGTAGTCATTGCAGTAGTCCTCGCTTCTTATCGATGCCGAGTGGAAGTCGGCGTGGGGGTACTCGATCAGCGCTGGGAATCCAGCACTTCGTGTTCGTTCGCCACTTGCTGGGCCTTGAGGTAGCTCTCGATCAGCAATTGATAATGCGGCATGGCCTGGGCGTAGACAGCGGCCCACTGCTCGGCGTCCGGGCGGTTCCACGAACCTTGCAGCTCGGAAAGCGTAGCCATGATGTCGATGGGTACCACCCCGGCCTGAGACAAACGGGCAATTGTCAGATCAGTGGCAAGTTTGGAGTGGTTGCCCGAGGCATCGACCACCGCGAACACCTTGTAGCCTTCGTGCACGGCGGCAATCGACGGAAAGGCCAGGCAGACGCTGGTCAGCGTGCCGGCGATCACCAGGGTTTTCTTGCCGGTGGCTTTCACTGCCGCGTGAAATTCAGGGTTGTCCCAGGCGTTGATTTCGCCTTTGCGGGCTACATATTGAGCGTGCGGCGCCTCTTGGTGAATTTCCGGGATCAACGGCCCGTTCGGCCCTTGGGGCACCGAGGCAGTAGTGATCACCGGCATCTTCAATAAGGTCGCGGCTTTGGCCAGGGCGATGGCGTTGGCGCGCAGTTGCGGGACGTCCATATCCTTGACGATCTGGAACAACCCGCTCTGGTGGTCGATCAACAACAGCGCGCTGTCGTTGGGGTCGATGGTCGGTTTCAGGCCGTTGAAGTTGGCCGCATTGGTAGTGCTCATGAGCGTTTCCTCTTTATTTTTGGCAACAGCCATCCCTGGCCTGTGAACCGGCCTACGTATCCTGTGTAGAGCGGAGTTCTGTATCAGCCGTGCATCTGACCGAATTGACCTGATTGGAAGTCGGCGAAAGCCTGATGAATTTCCTGCTCGGTGTTCATCACGAACGGACCGTGGCCGACGATGGGCTCCTCGATAGGCTCGCCGCTGAGCAACAGCACCACCGCATCGTTATTGGCTTCCAGCACCAACTGATCACCGTTGCGCTCGAACAAGGCCAACTGCCCTTCGCGAACCAGTTCCAGACCATTGACCTGAACCGTGCCGCGCAATACCACCAACGCTGTGTTACGGCCTTCGTGCAGGTCCAGCGTCAGCGCCTTGCCAGCGTTCAAGCGAATATCCCAGACGTCGATCGGAGTGAAGGTTCGCGCCGGTCCTTTGTGACCGTCGAACTCGCCGGCGATCAGCCTCAGGCTGCCGGCCTTGTCTTTGAGTGACAGGTTCGGGATATCGCCATCGAGGATGGTCTGGTAGCCCGCGTCAGCCATCTTGTCCCGGGCGGGCAGGTTGACCCACAACTGGACCATTTCCAGAGTGCCGCCACTGCGGGCGAAATCTTCGGAATGGAACTCCTCATGCAGAATCCCCGAAGCTGCGGTCATCCACTGCACGTCGCCAGGACCGATCTTGCCGCCGCTACCGGTGGAGTCACGGTGTTCCAGTTCGCCCTTGTAGACGATGGTCACGGTTTCGAAGCCGCGATGAGGGTGCTGACCCACGCCACGGCGCTGGGTGGTCGGGGTGAATTCAGCGGGGCCGGCGTGATCGAGCAGCAGGAACGGGCTGATGTGTTTGCCCAGGCTGTCATAGGAAAACAGCGTACGAACCGGGAAACCGTCGCCCACCCAATGCGCTTTTGGGCTGGTGTAGATACCGATGATGTTTTTCATGGTGTGCCTCCGAAAGTGGGTGAGTGAAACCATGGACACACCTTAAATCCGATACCTTTGCTGCGGTAGACTGCAAAAATCACCCTTAGCGTTCTATTTGGAGAACGATAGTGGAAGACCTGAACACCCTTTACTACTTCACCCAAGTGGTGGAGCACGGTGGTTTCGCCGCCGCCGGGCGTGCCCTGGACATGCCCAAGTCGAAACTCAGCAGGCGCATTTCACAGCTGGAAGAGCGCCTCGGCGTGCGGCTGATTCACCGCACCAGCCGGCATTGTTCGCTGACCGAGATCGGTCAGGAGTACTACCAGCGTTGCCTGGCTATGCGAGTGGAAGCGGAAAGCGCGGCGGAAGTCATCGAGCGCAACCGCTCCGAGCCTCAAGGCCTGGTACGCATTAGTTGCCCAACGGCGCTGCTCAATTCCTGGGTCGGGCCAATGCTGACCCGCTACATGCTCAAGTACCCGCTGGTGGAGCTGTTTATCGAAAGCACCAACCGCCGGGTCGACCTGATTCACGAAGGATTCGATATCGCCCTGCGCGTGCGATTTCCGCCACTGGAAAGCAGCGATCTGGTAATGAAAGTGCTGGGCAACAGCACCCAATGCCTGGTGGGCAGCCCGGATTTTTTGACCCGTCTGTCGTCACCGGCCTCACCTGCCGACCTCAGCGGCCTGCCGAGCCTGCATTGGGGGACGGCGCAGCGCGAATATCACTGGGAGCTGTTCGGCCCGGATGCCGCCAGCGCAGTGATCCGCCATCACCCGCGGATGGTCACTGACGACCTGATCGCCCTACGCCACGCGGTGCTGGCCGGCATCGGCATCGCCCACCTGCCCAGCGTGGTGGTGCGCGAGGATCTAGCCGCCGGCCGGCTGGTCCAGTTGGTGCCGGGCTGGACGCCAAAATCAGGGATTGTCCACGCGATCTTCCCATCGCGTCGTGGCTTGCTGCCCTCGGTGCGGACCTTGATCGACTTCCTGGGTGAAGAGTTCAGGCAGAGCGACATTGCCTGATTCCTGAAGCTTGGTTGTAGAAACCACAGACAGCGTCGTCCCTATCGCGAGCAAGCGAACGTCGCCCGGCCCTTCCCACACTTGACCGCGGCGGCCCCAAATTTCGCGGCCACTGCAGATCTAATGTGGGAAGGGCCGGGCGACGTTCGCTTGCTCGCGATGACGGTTGAATTGTCACCGCAACGCTCAGCCAGATTGAAATAGATCGGTTACCCAAACTTATTCATGACTTTCGGTAAACAGTGCTTTGCCGGTTCAGCGGTTTTTCTCAAAGGTGCAGACGGGGATACTCGTGGCCATTCCCACTGCAACCTTTGGAGTCATGCATGTCTATTCCAGCGTTCGGCCTCGGCACTTTTCGTCTACAGGGCCAGGTGGTCATCGATTCGGTGAGCACCGGCCTTGAACTGGGTTACCGGGTGATCGACACCGCACAGATCTACGAGAACGAAGCCGAAGTCGGTCAGGCCATCGCCGACAGCGGCATCCCCCGTGAAGAGCTGTTCATTACCAGCAAGATCTGGGTCGCCAACTTCGCCAAAGACAAGCTGATCGATAGCCTCAAGGAAAGCCTGCGCAAACTGCAGACCGACTACCTGGACCTGACCCTGATTCATTGGCCGTCCCCTGAAGACCAGGTGCCGGTCGCCGAATTCATGAGCGCACTGCTGGAAGCTAAACGGCAAGGCCTGACCCGGCAGATCGGCATTTCCAACTTCACCGTCGACCTGATGAAACAAGCCATCGAGGCCGTCGGTGCCGAGAACATCGCCACCCACCAGATTGAACTGCACCCCTATCTGCAAAACCGCACAGTCGTCGAGTTCGCTGAAAGCCAGGGCATCCAGATCACGTCCTACATGACCCTGGCCTACGGCGAAGTCCTGAAAGATCCGCTGATTGAGCAAATCGCCGATCGGCATCAGGCCACCCCAGCGCAAGTCACTCTTGCCTGGGCCATGCAGTCGGGTTACGCAGTGATTCCGTCCTCCACCAAGCCGGCCAACCTTGCGAGCAACCTGAAGGCCGGAGCCTTGACCTTGAGTGCTACCGACATGGCGCTGATCGCCACCCTTGATCGCGGCCACCGGCTGACCAGCCCCAAAGGCATCGCACCGATTTGGGATTGAGCCACTAACGGGCGAACCGCAGTCAGTGCTGCCCAAGCGACTGGGCCAGACGCTCCATGGCATGTTGCAAAGCCGCGACCGCTTGCATCAGTGACACCGCGTCACGCCCACCAATGGCTGCTTCCAGGCGTTCGCAACACTGGATCAAGCGCTGCGCCTTGACGATTCGAGCGCCGCCCTTGATCCGGTGCGCCAAATCCCTGAGACCACTGTGGTCATTGTTGGCGTAAAAACCCTGCAGCCGGACCAGGTCTTCTTCATTGGTACTGGCCAGATCCCTCAGCAGATCGTTGATCAACGTCCGGTCTGCGCCGACCCATTGCTCCAGACTGGTCAGGTCAAATTCCGTGGATGTTTGCTCCCTGGCCGCTTCGAGCGGTATCGAGACGGTGTCTGAGGACCTGGGCGCCAGTCGGGCGCTCAGGTCTTGCAGGCTGATGGGTTTGAACAGGCAGTCGTCCATTCCCGCCTCCATGCAACGAACCTTCTCCTCGCGCTGGGCATTTGCAGTAAAGCCAAGGATCAAACAGGCCTCGAGCCCCTTGGCCAGCTCTTCATCGCGAATGGCGCCAGCCAGTTCATAACCGTTCATGGTCGGCATATTGCAATCGGTGATGACCACGTCGAACCGATGATTTCGCCACAGTTCAATGCCCTGTTCACCGTCCTCGGCCTCCTGCGTACAGTGACCCAGATAGCTCAACTGCCGGGTCAGCAACAGACGATTGGCCGGATAGTCGTCGACCACCAGAATATTCAGCGGCTCAGAGGGTCGCTGCTCGACCGTGGCGGCTGGTGTCGGTTGAATCAGCGCCTGCAAAGCCAGCACCTCCAGCGTGACCTCAATCTGCGTCCCTTCGCCCAGAACACTGCTCAGCTGCAATTGACCACCCATCATTTCACACAGCGAACGACTGATGACCAACCCCAGGCCTGATCCGCTACGTGCCGATTGGGCGGGGTTTCCAGCCTGAGTGAACGGGCTGAACAAGCGTTGCTGATCATGACGGCTGATACCGATGCCGGTGTCCTCGACCCGTATTCGAATGGCCAAATGCTCTTGGTGAGTTCCAGGTTCGACCTGCACTTTCAAGCGCACCTCACCCTGGCGGGTGAACTTAATGGCGTTGCTCAGTACATTGGAAATAATCTGCTTGAAGCGCAGCGGGTCGATCAGCACCTCACGGTCACTCTTGAGGTCCAGATCCATGACCAATCGCAGGTGCTTGTCCCGCGCCAGGCCTTCGAAGACTCGTGCTACAGACACAAGAAGCGCGCGCAGATTGACCCGCTCCTGGGTCAACGAAAGATGCCCGGACTCAATCCGGGCGATGTCCAGAATGTCGCCGATCAAGTCCAGCAAATCATGCGCCGCAGTGGAAGCGACCTCAATTGAAGAACGGTCAGTGACGCCCTGCTCGGCACTTTTCATCGCCAGTTCGAGCATGCCGATCAGCGCGTTCATTGGCGTACGGATTTCATGACTCATGGTCGCCAGAAACGTGGTCTTGGCTCGATTGGCGTCGTCTGCCGCATCCTTGGCTTCTTGCAGTTGCAGCAGCAGTTGCTGACGCTTGCGGATCAGGCTGCGTTGATAGGCGATCCAGCCCAATGCAAGCAATAGCAAGCCTGCAGCGAATGCAAACCCCTGAATGATCGCCGCACGATTGCGTAACCAATAGCTGGCCTCCACCGCCGGCTCATTGCGCCAGCGGTTGGTCAGCTCATCCATTTCTTCCGGCGGGATGCTCAACAAGGCTTTGTTCAGAATCGAATACAGCTCGAGGGCACCACGGTTAGTGGCAAAGGTAATGCGCGCCGGCTCCGTGCCTACCGTACTGGTTACCTGCAGACGATCCCGGTATTCGCGTGAGATCAAGTAACGGGCGATGATCAGCGAGCTGAGGGCAGCATCAGCCTGCCCCTCGGCTACCAGCTGCATCCCCTGCGCCGGGGTTTCTGCATCAATGAAATGTATGTCGGGTACCTGCGTCTGGATAACCTCACGCAACATGTGACCATGGTGGATCGCCAGGGTCTTGCCGGTCATATCGTCCAATGTACCGGGGCTGCCAGGCCCCACCCCACTGACCATTACAAACGGGTTGACCAGATACGGTCGAGTGAAACGCAACTCGGCCTCGCTCTCGGTGCTGGGTGTAATAACAGCCAGAAGATCAACCGTGCCGTCTTTCACCTGCTCGATTTGCTTGTTTAACGAGCTGCCTCGCAGCACATCGAATTTCAACCCGGTACTCAGGCTGACCTTGGCCAGAACTTGCGCGCTGAGCCCACGAAACTCACCTTTCTCATCGAAAAATGACAGTGGCCCCAAGTTTTCGGTGACCGCTACTTTCAGCCTCGGATTTTGCTCCAGCCAACGTTGTTCGCTGACGCTGAAGTGCAAACCTTGCTGGCCGGTCAAGCTCAAGCTGTCAGCGCTCCAGCGACGCAGAATGGTCATACGCTCCTCGGCCGGAATCGTCGCCAGGGCCGCGTCGATAATACGCTGCAAGCGCTGGTTGTCGCGGCCCATGGCGAAGGCAAAAGGGCTCATCTCAAGTTGGGAGAAATCCGCCAGCTGGACATTGTTCAGGTAATTATTGTTGATCAGGTAATTGGCGCTGATGGAGTCACCGAGGTACACATCGGCCTGACCAAACGCCACTGCACCAATGGCACTCAGGGTCGAGGGGTAAAGTTGCAGACTGGCGTCAGGGTAGTAGGTGCGGACCGCCCAAGGCGGCAGGTAGTGATTGAGCATGGCCAGGCGCTTGCCTGCCAGGTTGGCTGGCAAGTCACCGCTGTCGCCAGTCCGGGTGACCAGGGTCGGCAAGTCGTCAGCGTACGCTTGGGACATGACTAACTGCGGGTCAGCTGCCTCGAACCCGTTGGCAGTGCCTAACAGATCCAGCTCCCCGAGCTTCAATGCGCCAATGACGGCCTCACGGGACTCATAACGCTGTACGTCGATTTTGATATGCAGCAATTGGCCGAGCAGATCGGCGTAGTCGGCGGTGATCCCTTCAAAATCGTAACCATTGAGGGTTTGGTCGAACGGAGCATAGTCCGGTGCCGAAGCGCCCAGCCGTAAAGCGCCCTTCTCCCTCAGCCAGCGCCAATCCGCCTCATCCAGCTCGACGCGGTAATCCTGAACCGTCGAGCGGCCCAGCAGATGCAAAGCTTGCGTCTGGGCACCAACGTCAGTTGGAAGCGTCAGTTGGCTGAAAAGCACCAAGGCTGCCAACCCCTTGCACAGGGAAGTATTCATTCAGAGCAGACCCGTACGGATGGCCAACTCCCTCAAATGGACGGCTGACTTCACATTGAGTTTTTCGGTCAAACGGGTTTTGTAGGTGCTGATGGTTTTGTGGCTCAAGAGCATCGACTCAGCGATTTCTTTATTGCTTATACCTCGGGCGAGCGCTTGAAAAATCGTCAATTCCCGATCGGACAATTTCTCGATCAACTGCACTTCCGTGCAATGGATATCGCTCAGGCACACCGAACTGGAAGGCAAACTAGGGAAATAGGTATAACCGGACATCACTGCACTGATCGCTTTGCTCAACTCTTTCAAGTCATTGGTTTTTGAAATGAAACCAAGAGCGCCGTTTCTCATGCAGCGGGTGGAGTAGAAAGTCGGGTCAAGCGCGGTATACACCAACATCCGGCATCCCAACTCCGAATCGCTGAGTCGGCTCAAGACTTCCAACCCATCCAGTTTCGGCATGGTGATATCCAGCACAATGAGGTCGGGTTTATGCTCGCGGGCCATTTGCACAGCCTCCACACCGTTACAGGCCTCCAAAACCACTCGAAACTTCCCTTTGAGAATCATCTTGACCGCGGCTCGAATGACCGGGTGATCATCCGCAATCAGAATTTTAATAATGTGAACTCCTATAAAAACAGCCGGGTTGCACCGATGGCGAGAACGGCTATGCGCCAACGAGCATCTGCGGCAGGGGCGTACGTCAACACCGCTTATGCGCGAAGACCGTTACACGATTGAGGCGGTTTCAGCTACCTGTCAGAAATGACAGTTCAGACGAACGGTAACCTGAAATGTGAAATTTCAGGTTCGAAATAGCGAGAGCCAAGGGGCCTGCGCTCAAGATTGAAGGCGTCTATTCCACCGCCCGCTGATTCCAGACATGTCTGGACAGGGGCCGCGCAGGACTTCTCTCCAGGACTCGATAACGAGCCAGGGACTGATACCGAAAACGCATCGGGAGCTATTGGATGGGAGACAGGCTCGCCACCCAGAGCCCTTAGCCTGCGTTGCGCTGACAGGCATCACGCAACCACGGCAACATAGGGGCGTCATGAGTCTGCGGATCGACAACACCCATCAAGCGCTTGAGCGACTCAAGGTCCGGCGTTCGCGCCTTGCTTACCTGCAGCTTCTGACGTTGGCTCGCCTGGATCGGTGCTAACTGCGCCTGTTGGCCATCGTAGATAAACCCATGACAAATCTGCTGATTGTCCAGGCAGAATGCCCGCAAATCGAAATCGACCCCGGCAGTCAGTGACGCACTGATAATCACCAGATCGAACGGCTCGCAACCGTACTCAACCAAGGTTAAAAGCTCTTCAATGGTATGCACCGGGGCAATCCGGAAATACCCCAACTGATTCAGCATCCTCTCGATGTTCATTCGATAAAAATGCTGCTCATCGGCAATCAAGATACGTAACGCTTTACTCGACATTTCTGGCAACCATGACAATGACGTTCCAGCTGGCTTGCGCAGCCAACTTTCGTGAGGGCAGCAAGCTATGCGAATCACAGTTGGTTTTATGTAGGACTTTTCTCAAAGAGACCGGCCATTTCCCTACACAAGCTCGTTCGTCACAAGACGTTGCCGAGAGGCGGATGGCTCTTCGCGGGCAAGCCCTCATGCCGTTCAGTTAAGCGAATGTGGTCCACTGTAGGAGCAGCCGGTCGACGCTCGATTGCTCGCGATGGACTCAATAGCGCCGCGTTTAGCCAGTAAACACGCGTTATCGTTAACGACCATCGCGAGCAAGCTCGCTCCTACAGGGGCAGCATTACTGCCAGCCAAACCGGCGGATGTAGAAACCCTTCACTGCCTGGGTCAGCGCCATGTACGCCAGCAGAACCACCGGCAGGAACACGAAGTACAGCGACGGCAACGCCTGCAGTTTGAAGTAGTGCGCCAACGGCCCCATCGGCAGGAAGATCCCGACCGCCATGATGATCCCGGTCATCACCAGCAACGGCGTAGCCGCACGGCTTTGCAGGAACGGAATTTTCGGCGTACGAATCATGTGCACGATCAGCGTCTGGGTCAGCAACCCGACCACGAACCAGCCCGACTGGAACAGGGTTTGGTGATCCGGCGTGTTGGCATCAAAGACATACCACATCAAGGCGAACGTCAGGAGGTCAAAGATCGAGCTGATGGGCCCAAAGAACAGCATGAAGCGCCCGACATCGCCCGGCTGCCAGCGTTGTGGTTTTTTCAGCATTTCCTCATCGACGTTATCGAACGGGATGGCGATCTGCGAGATGTCGTACAGCAGGTTCTGCACCAGCAGGTGCATCGGCAACATGGGCAGGAACGGAATGAACGCGCTGGCCACCAGCACCGAGAACACGTTGCCGAAGTTCGAGCTGGCGGTCATTTTGATGTACTTGAGCATGTTGGCGAAGGTCCGGCGGCCTTCCAGCACGCCCTCCTCCAGCACCATCAGACTTTTTTCCAGAAGGATGATGTCAGCCGCTTCCTTGGCGATGTCCACCGCGCTATCCACCGAAATACCAATGTCGGCAGTGCGCAGCGCCGGCGCATCGTTGATCCCGTCGCCCATGAAACCGACCACATGTCCGTTGCCCTTGAGCAAACGGACAATACGTTCCTTGTGCGATGGCGTCAGTTTGGCGAAGACGTTGGTGGTCTCCACCGCGACCGCCAACTCGGCATCGCTCATGCGCTCGATATCATTGCCCATCAGCAGGCCTTGTTGCTCCAGGCCAACCTCACGACAGATTTTCGCGGTCACCCGTTCGTTGTCACCCGTCAGCACTTTCACTGCCACGCCGTGAGCTGCCAAGGCTTTGAGCGCTGGCGCGGTACTTTCCTTCGGTGGATCAAGGAAAGCCACGTAGCCTATCAGCGTCAGTTCCTGCTCATCCGCCAGGCTGTAGGTGTCGCGTCCGGCTTGCATTGGCCGCGCGGCAACCGCCACCACCCGCAGGCCTTCTTCATTGAGCTCGGCAGTGACTAGGCGAATCCGCGCCAGCAACTCATCGGTCAAGGCTTCTTCGGCCTCGCCATGCCGCACGCGTTTGCACACCGCCAGCACTTCTTCCACCGCACCTTTGCAGATCAGCAGATGGGGTTGATCCTGCTCAGCCACCACCACCGACATGCGCCGCCGAGTGAAATCGAAAGGAATTTCGTCGACCTTCTGGAACGCCGTGCCAACTTTCAGCTCACGGTAGACTTCAACGTGCTCAAGCACCGCCACGTCCAGCAGGTTTTTCAGGCCGGTCTGGTAGTAGCTGTTGAGGTAAGCCATTTCCAGCACGTCCTCGGACTCTTCGCCCCAGACGTCGACATGCCGCGCCAAAAAGATCTTGTCCTGGGTCAGGGTGCCGGTCTTGTCGGTGCACAGCACGTCCATGGCGCCGAAGTTCTGGATCGCATCAAGGTGTTTGACGATGACTTTTTTGCGCGACAGAAACACCGCCCCTTTGGCCAGGGTCGAGGTGACGATCATCGGCAGCATTTCCGGGGTCAGGCCCACGGCGATAGACAGCGCGAACAGCAGCGCTTCCATCCAGTCACCTTTGGTAAAACCGTTGATGAACAGCACCAGCGGCGCCATCACGAACATGAAGCGGATCAGCAGCCAGCTGACTTTGTTGACGCCCGTCTGAAACGACGTCGGCGCTCGATCAATGGCGCCGACCCGCTGGGCCAGGGCTCCGAAATAGGTGCTGTTGCCGGTGGTCAAAATCACCGCCGTCGCCGCGCCGGAGACCACGTTGGTACCCATGAACAGGACGTTCGTCAGTTCCAGCGGATTGTGGGTTTTGCCGTCTTGCTGACGGGGAAACTTCTCTACCGGCATCGATTCGCCAGTCATCGCTGCCTGGCTGACGAACAAGTCCTTGGCGGTCAGCACGCGGCAATCGGCAGGGATCATGTCGCCGGCCGAGAGCGCGATCAAATCGCCAGGCACCAACTGTTTGATTGGCAACTCAATGCGCTGTACACCTTTGACCGCCACCGCAGCGCTATAGAATCTGCCGAACACCGGCGCCGCATCGGCGGTGAAGTCGCGGCGCATCACTGTCGAGGTGTTGCTCACCATCGCCTTGAGGGCATCGGCGGCCTTGTTGGACTTGGCCTCCTGCCAAAAACGCAGCAGGGTCGAGAGCACCACCATGGAGAAAATTACCGTGGCGGCTTTCATGTCATCGGTCAGCCAGGAGATGACCGCAAGCAAGGTCAGCAACAGGTTGAAGGGGTTTTTGTAGCAGTGCCACAGGTGGGTCCACCATGGCAGGGGTTGCTCGTGCTCGACCTCGTTAAGGCCGTATTGCGCACGCAGCGCATCGGCTTCGATGTCGCTCAAGCCATCGCTGTGGCTGCCGAGTTTTTCCAGCAATACG
Source organism: Pseudomonas sp. F220 (assembly GCF_057813935.1). Classification (NCBI taxonomy): domain Bacteria; kingdom Pseudomonadati; phylum Pseudomonadota; class Gammaproteobacteria; order Pseudomonadales; family Pseudomonadaceae; genus Pseudomonas; species Pseudomonas sp. F220. Next base: position 29,737 of record NZ_JBVASJ010000014.1, on the reverse strand, counting down.
GGCGCTTCGCTGTTGGCAGCGGCGACCAGGGTTTGCGCCAGAGTCGGCGGTACATCGCGGTTGACGGTGGTGTCAGTGAAGCTTTCCAACAGCGCCAGTCGGCGGAAGTGTCGGGCAAAATGCCGGGTCCGCAGGAAGCCTGCAAAGATTTCTTTCAACAGGGTGAGCTTCATTGTGTTACTCCCGCACCGCCTGCGCCCCACCCTCTTTCAGGTGACTACGCAGGCAGCTTTAAATCGGAACAGTCAGTCATAATTTTTGTGGTCTCGCGGGAGGGCTTTACGCCCGCAATAATCGCAGTCGTACCGGCAGCGCGGGTCGATGTTGCCGGCGATGAGTCAGAATATTGGTGATGCCCATGGCTGTTCCCCCTAACGGTCAGCGCCGGGAAACCTTTGAGCAGGTACGGCCGACCCGAGGCCTTGCCCGAGTAACAGGCAAAGCGGGTGTGGCCCGCCGGTCAAAAATGACAGGCGCGTCCGTAGCACAGCGATGCGGCTCAAGGCCAGGCATCACGCACTGTTCAGTGTCGATGAGAGGGACGTCGGGATGCAGGCCAGGACTGGCCGCGATCGGGATGCCGTTTCTCGCTTTTCGGCGAGACAACGGCACAAGAGACTGTGCGTTATCTTGCCGAGAATATGCCGGTTACTGAAACCGGCCGACTACTGTCACTCGAACAAGTACCCACTGTGGGTCTCCGCTATTGATGAAAACGCGCGAAGCTTACGCCCCGATTTCAGACGAGTAAACCTTCGATACATTTGCGCTTGGTGAATCAGAATGTTCTTCAGGAAGGGTTCAGGTTTCTAAATTTTTATCGCTCTTGAGGCCGCTATCGCGAGCAAGCCCGCTTCCACATCTAGTCCAAGTCCAGCCACAAAATTTGTGGCCGACATAGATCTAATGTGGGAGCGGGCTTGCTCGCGATGACGGATTCACAGACGCCGATAGCTCTGTACCGCCGCGCCCAACACCACAATACCTGCCACCAGTGCCACCCAGAAACCGCTGCGTGCACCAAACGCATCCACCAGCCAGCCCGAACTGGCCGCACCGATCGCCACACCGACGCTCAAGCCAGTGACCAGCCAGGTCAGGCCTTCGGTGAGCTTGGACGCAGGCACGATGTTTTCCACCAGCGCCATGGCCACGATCAAGGTTGGGGAAAAGAACAATCCCGCCACAAACACCGCCATCGACAGACCGAAAATATCGCCGGCCAGCAGCAACGGCAGCGTGGTCACCGCTGTCGCCACTCCTCCATATAGAAACAGCCGTGGCAGCGGGATATCCAGTTTCAGCGCGCCAAAGGCCAGCCCCGCCAGACACGAACCGATGGCATACATCGACAGCACGATGCTCGCCGCCGCAGGATGGCCTTCTTGCTGAGCAAAGGCCACGCTGACCACATCGACCACGCCGACAATCGTGCCCAAGGCAACCATCAGCAGCATCAGCAGACGAATCGCCCCCGAGCGGATGATCGAACCGTGCTCATGGTCCTCATGAGGATGCACCGGCGGCTCGGTCCCACGTTGCAAGACAAACGCCGTCACGCCGACCGCCAACATCAGCAACGCCACCAGCGGACCGGCCTCGGGAAACGCGACGACGCACAACCCCACCGACAACGGCGGGCCGATGATGAAACAGACCTCGTCCAGCACCGACTCCAGCGCATACGCCGTTTGCAGTTGCGACTGGCCGCGATACACCTCGGTCCAGCGTGCCCGGACCATTGCCGACATACTCGGCATACAACCGGCCAAAGCGGCGAAAACAAACAACGTCCAGTTGGGCGCTTGTAGCCGGGTGCAGAGCAACACCATCAACAACGCCCCGCCACCGATCAATGCAGAAACCGGCAACACCCGCCCTTGACCATAGCGATCGACCATTCGCGAAACCTGCGGTGCACACAGAGCCGTAGCCAAGGCAAACGTCGCCGCCACCGCGCCGGCCAGACCATAACCGCCCTGCAACTGCGAGAGCATGGTGATCAGGCCGATGCCAGTCATCGAAATAGGCATCCGCGCAATCATCCCCGCCAGCACAAAGGCTCTGGCGCCGGGGGCGTTGAACAACTCGCGATAGGGGTTTGCCATCTCGTTCCAGTCTCATCAGGGGCCTGCAACTTGCCACAAACCGCTGCCAAGGTGAAAGTATCGATGACATGCCCCGCCTGTAGAAACGAAGATCAAAAGATCGCAGTCCTTGTAGGAGCAGCCGGTCGACGTTCGATTGCTCGCGATGCAAACGGCGCGGTCTGTCTGTTTCACCGCGGTGATGCCATCGCGAGCAAGCTCGGCTCCTACACTAGGGAGTGTTCCGGTCAAATCATCCACCTGACCGTGAACTCTACCCCCCGCCCACCAGTCAGCTAGTTAGGCCCTCTATCCGGAGTTGCGTGGCAATGGCTGACTCTCATGCAGAACGACAAAGCACCGAGCGACAAAGCCCCATCGACGCCCACGGCATCATCGGCGACATGCGCAGCGCAGCGCTGGTCAACGACAAGGGCAGCGTCGACTTTTTCTGCTGGCCGGAATTCGACAGTCCGTCGATCTTCTGTTCCCTGCTCGACTCCCCAGCCGCCGGAATATTCCAACTGGCGCCGGACCTGCCCGATGCCCGCCGCGAACAGATCTACCTGCCCAACACCAACGTGCTGCAAACCCGCTGGCTGAGTGAAAGTGCTGTCGTTGAAGTCACCGACCTGCTGCCCATTGGCGACAGTGAGGACAATTTGCCGCTGCTGGTCCGCCGGGTGCGAGTGGTCAGCGGCAAGGCAACCCTTCGTATGCGTTGCGCGGTGCGCCACGATTACGCCCGTGCACACACCAAGGCGCGGCTCGACGGTGCGCACGTCTGCTTCGAAGCCACCCATCAACCAGGATTACGCCTGGCTTCAAGCCAGCCCCTGCAGATCGACGAACGCGCCGCCATCGTCGAATTCGTACTCGAACAAGACCAGAACGCCGAATTCATCCTCGGCGGGATCGACGACCCACGGGTGCAGACCGGGCAAAGCGACCTGTACCTGGAGCGCACCCTGAAATACTGGCGTGACTGGATCGGCCACTCCAATTACCGTGGCCGTTGGCGGGAAATGGTCAACCGCTCGGCGCTGGCCTTGAAGCTGCTGACCTCGCGCAAGCACGGGGCAATCCTCGCCGCCGCGACCTTCGGCCTGCCAGAAGTCCCCGGTGGCAAACGCAACTGGGATTACCGCTACACCTGGATCCGCGACGCCTCGTTCACCGTTTACGCCTTCATGCGCCTGGGTTTCGTCGACGAAGCCAACGCCTACATGCGCTGGCTGCGCGGGCGGGTCAGCGACTGCAGTGGCAAATCGATGAAACTGAACATTTTGTACGCCATCGACGGCCGCCAGGAGTTGCCCGAAGTCGAGTTGACGCATTTTTCCGGTCACGGCAACGCAACACCGGTGCGGATCGGCAATCAGGCGTACGACCAGATCCAGCTGGATATTTTCGGCGAGCTGATGGACGCGGTGTACCTGGTCAACAAATACGGTGAAGCCATCTCTCATGAAGGCTGGCGGCATACCGTCGAGGTGGTTGATCAGGTCTGCGAAACCTGGCAGCAAGAGGACGTCGGCATCTGGGAAATGCGCGGTGAACAGCATCACTTTCTGCACTCGCGATTGATGTGCTGGGTCGCCGTCGACCGCGCCATTCGCCTGGCCTCCAAACGGTCCCTGCCCGCCCCGTTCGCCCGCTGGGACCAGACCCGCCAAGCCATCTACGAAGACATCTGGAGCAACTTCTGGAACGAAGAACGCGGGCATTTCGTACAGCACATCGGCAGCACTAGCCTCGACGGCTCCATGTTGCTGATGCCATTGGTACGTTTCGTCGCCGCTACCGACCCGCGCTGGTTATCCACCCTGCAAGCCATCGAAAAAAGCCTGGTGCGCGACGGCATGGTCTACCGCTACCGCAACGACGACAGCCGGATCGACGGCCTGCAAGGCACCGAAGGCGCCTTCGCCGCGTGTTCCTTCTGGTACGTCGAATGCCTGGCCCGCGCCGGCCAAGTGGAAAAAGCCGACCTGGAATTCGAACAAATGCTGCGTTATGCCAATCAGCTCGGGCTGTACGCCGAAGAGTTCGACAGCCATGCGCGGCATCTGGGCAATACCCCCCAAGCGTTGACCCACCTGGCACTGATCAGCGCAGCGAGTTTTCTGGACCGCAAGTTGAGTGGGGAGAAGACAGTTTGGCAGCCGTGAGGGCCAACTCCATCCTGATTGGTCGCTTCGCCGCAGAAGAAACCGCCACGCGCCAAATGCCCGCCAGCGTTGTGGAGATGACCGTCACTACCGTTACCGTCGGCAGCGCCATCAAATGAAAAGCCCGGCACTGAGCCGGGCATAAGCACGCCAACCAATCAAAGACTCAGTCGTGTTTGTGGTTGTGCTTGTGTTTGTGATTGTACTTCTTGCCGCCTGAATGGCTATTGCCGCCATCGTTGGACAAGTTGCTACCCACTGCACCACCCGCTGCGCCACCGAGGCCAGCGCCGATGGTGGACCCGGTCGAACCACCCAGCTTGTTACCAACGACCGAACCGCCGGCCGAGCCGAGACCACCACCAATGGCAGCGTCAGTCTTGCTGCCCTTGCGAGCCCCCACCGCACTCCCCGCTGCGCCACCAACACCCGCGCCAATTGCCGCACCGGTACTGCCACCCATTTGCTGGCCAACTATATTCCCTAACGCACCACCAAGACCGCCGCCAACCGCGGCCGTACCATCGCCGGCCGCCATCGCACCTTGGGCGACCAAAAGGCCAAGAACCAGTGTGGGCAATGTTAAACGCATGATGTGAACCTCAAAAATGCTGAATATCGGGAGATTGCAGGTCCAGCCTCTGGGTTTACAAAACCCGGCCAGCTGTAAGTGTTGGACATTTCTTTTAAGGAAAGAGTTTTCACACAGGCAAAAAAAAGCCCGCTGGGGAAAACGGGCTTAATGGATTTGCTTTTTAACGGATGAGTTGAGCCTACGTAGCCGCTTGTGAATAATTCGTGAAAGAGATCTCGTCGTGATGGAAAAACGGATGCCCGGCAGGATGTTTTTGTGGGCTTTTGCTTTCATCTATTACGGAGCCGATTAGCTCGGCTTATCGTGCACAATCTGATGATGCATTGGTCCCAATCAGCCAGGATTCGTACCTCCCATTAATTACTCACTTACTTGGCCCCGAGTGACTTGCTCAACATAAATCCGACTTACATCGGCGCTTGTGCCAACACCCTCACGGCGGCAGCAATCTGACTTCGGGCGTGCGGAGCAATGACCTCTTCGCGTCCTGAACCACGCAAGATGGAAAGACCTTCGATCATCGCGACAATCAGCACTGCCCGAGCGCGAACGGTCTCAGCGCAGAGCTCAGGAAATTCTTTCGACAACAACGCACAAACACGGTCGATATAAGCCAAATAGAAACGCGTCAGGGCTACGTTCGCTGCCGAGTCATGACCTGACATCGCCCATAGTTCCCACAGAAGCTGACAATCGAAGCTCTCCATCTGGCTATCGAGAACAAGATCCAGTGCTGATACCAGATCCTTCGGCGCGGCCTCAAGACGGGCATCCCACTCTTGTAGATAACGATCGACAACGGCGCCTAGAAGGCTCTCCAACGACGCAAAGTAATACTGGACGTGGCTAAGCGAAAGGCCAGCAGCGGACGCCACCGCGCGCATACGAAATCCGTGCGCGCCCTCTGTTGCCAAGACCTGGAGCGCGGCGTCCAGAACGATCTCCCTGCGCGCCTCACCTTTTGTCGCCATTCACAACCTCCACTCCGATCAAGAAAAACTCCTCGACGGCTCTTGTTTAAATGAGCAATGCTATTTATTGGTCGATTGACCAATAATAGGGATATTCAAAATGAAAGTACACAAGGTGTTGTTGGCCGGCGGTGCCGGAGTGGTCGGTGCGCAGGTTGCAGCCATGCTTCACCGGCGGCAGCCGCAGGTTGACTTGATTATCGCTGGTCGTCAGCTGGCGTCAGCACGAACTGTCGCGCACCCATTGGGCGCAGAGGCTCTGATGCTCGACATTGATCAACCGGTCCTGCCTGAAGCGGCGGACGGTGCCGTAATTGTGGGGTTAGCGAATGACGCTCATGATCGATTATTGAGGCTCGCCCTGACGCGCGGCCTCCCTTATGTTGACGTCACCCGCTGGACTGAACGATTGAAACAGGCCCTCGTGACGGTTGCGGGATACGGAGTGCCGCGCGCTCCCATCGTCTTTGCATCCTCCTGGATGGCATCAACTGCCGCGCTGGTCGCACGCTCTACTGCGAGCGGATTAACGAGCGTCGAGCGTATCAGCCTGGACATTCTATATGCAGTAGCCGACCAGGCCGGACCGAACTCAATCGCTTATCTGGATCGCCTTTCGGTGCCGTTTCACACCATCGAAGCGGGTCAATGGATGCAGCGTCGTGGGTTTCTGGATGGGCGCGAGACCGATTTTGGTGAGGCTGGACGGCACACCACCTACCGTTTCGATACGCCTGATCAATCAACGTTGCCCCAGCTGACGGGTGCCACCCGTGTTGATGCTCGTATTGCCTTCGATGACCGGAAGGCCACAGGCCTGTTGCATCTATTGGTTCGCAGCGGGATCTGGAGGTTGATTTCCGGCCCCCGGTTCGCCGGCCTCAGGCGTGCGATGCTCTACAACCCCGGTCCGGGCGGCGCACATCGCATCCGAATCACCGTTGAGGGGAGTGACGCCGATGGCCGCCCCGCGCACCGGGAGGTTCTGTTGACGGACCCCGCAGGTCAAACCCACCTTACCGCGCTCGGTACTGTGCTTCAGATCGAGCATTTACTGGGCTTGGGCGATGCCACCCCAGAGCCCGGCGTCTATCTGGGAGAATCGATGCTCGACCCGAATCACACCAGGGCTCAGTTGCTGATGGAAGGCGTCTTGATTAGCGGTTGATCGAAAGGCAGCGCAACGCCTGGAAAAGGAGGGTGAACTTATTCAAAAAGCGGTCTGCGGCAATGGCTGACTCATGAAGTACCGCCAGCGTTGCGCTGTGCGGAACCAGCCCTATCGCCGCGGGCCCCGAGTTTGAGCTCACTACAGACGGAACCAGGCGCTGACCGCTACTGAGGTTTTTGGCCATTACCAATGCTTCTGGCGATGTCTATCGCCCTCTCCATAGCGGCCTCCATGTCCAGATTATGGATCTCTGGCGTGTAGTCTTCGACGATTGGCTTCCCGTCCGGCTTATAAGCGGCGACGGACAACTGCAGGGAGCCGTCCTTCAGGATCTTCGCTTTCACCTCAATCTTGCATCCATTCGAAAGCGTTTCCACATGATCCAAATGGCGCTCGGTCATAACCGCATCCTTCTGAAGTTTAAATCTCAGTAAGGCATACCCTTTGCCCTCACGCCACCCTTGGCGACCGGTGCCTACAGAAAACCAATTCCTGCCCAGGCAGTAGAGACGCAGGCCAATCAATGCGTCAGCTTCCTGATCGTTAAAAGCCTGGTAAATCCTTGATGGTTCTACCCGAGACACCACGATCTTCAACTTCGACCGTCACGTGGCCATCAGGGAGCGCTTTCAGAATTAGCCGACCGCCAAGGACCTGATGTCCCTCGTAAATAAAGAGCGTATCAATGATGTCGCCGTCATCGATGGATGCAACAACTACGGCGATTGGCACAACCTCTTGTTCGCCACTCGGGTGGGGGTCACTTCCACTATAGGGGGCCCACTTGAGATACTCGATATCCCCGGCCTCATTCTTGCGAACGCCACTCACAACATAGAGAGACATGACTCCACCTTGAAAGCTTGCGCTTTCATGAGCTGATCAAGACACCAACGTACCCCCATTACGCGCCACCAACCACTGCGTAACGACGAGTTGCGCCAGCAGGTATCACCACGTCCACAGGAAACCCAACCACCCAATCGCAGAACACTACTGGCACTAAAAAAGAGGGCAGAATTTATGTAACCCGCCCTCCTTTTCAGTCCTGAATCACTGCCACACCCTCAGTATTTCAAGCCTTCTTGGCATAGTTACTCGCACCAAACCAATCAACCACGACCACAGTCTCGTCCCCGACCACCCAAGCGTCGTGACCTCTAGGCAGTGAGGTGATGTCACCCGGCCCTGCGATGATCTCGGTGCCGTCATCCATGCGAATCGCAAGCTTCCCCGCGACGTGATACTGGAAGTGCGGCGCCTGGCAGCTAGGTGTTTGTGCCAAAGGTTTAATGTCGTTCGACCAGCGCCATCCAGGTTTAAATGTGAAGCGCCCAACCTCTGAATTGCCAATCTTGAGGATTTCCGCTTTTCCATGTGAAAACTCGCGGGTTTCATCGGGTTCCGAGAAGGATTTGTGCTCGGTTATTTGCTCATGAGTGAACATGACATAGACCCTCAATTGAGTGGCTGGAAAGCCTGCGAGCAGCGCAAAAAAGTCTAGCCGCCAACAAGCCACCGGCATCGCCCCCATTGATGCACCTGATAATTCTAGTCCTTAAATCGTGGAAACCTGACGATAAAGAACGCCGCCCCTCTGATCGGACCCTTGGTATTTTTTCCAAACATGTTGGGCAAAATGGCGTTGCATTTCATCGCCACAATATTGACGCCCGCGCACAGTAAGCGCGCAATACCTCTTCATCGATTACCGCCAAGGAAAATCCAAATGGCAAACATCACAGTGTTAGCGGGGGATTTCCTGCAGGGTGATGGAGAATATCGAAATGGCATTTTCACCCTCAGAACCTCCCTCAATCGATGGCCCGGAGTCACCCTCCCCCTTACAGCGCTAAAAACGCTGGAGGTTGCCAATGAGGAATCTATAAAAAACATCAAAGACGCCATAGGCTTCGGCATCGCAGGCGCAATGCTGCTCGGTCCCATAGGGGCTATTGCCGGTTTTATGTTGGCGGGCAAAGAGACCGAAGTGACTTTTATAGCGACACTCAAAGACGGTAGAAAGCTGTTGGCTGCTGTTGACAGCACTGCCTATCAAGAGATTTCACGGCGGGTTCATGCATAGCTTCTTCCTTTGAAACCGCGCCGCACCAATGAGGTCGTGCGGCGCACACCGCGCTCGTTTGAAGGCCAGTGATGAACGCTTTTGTTCGCTCCCAGCTCGTGGCAAAAATCGGCGACCAGCGAGGCATAGGCATAGGCATAGGCACCATCCAGGCTTCACTCTGGTACGCCAGTAGTTCCAATCCAGGCAAGCAAGAGTGAAGGCTATGTGAAGGGTATGTCGCAGAAGGGAAAAAGCCCGACGATGTTTTAAAGATTGATCGAGGCCAGGCCGCTACTTTTGCATATGCAAATAATGTTGTATTGCGTCCACTTCAATCTTGCTGGGTGCTAAGCCTTTGTCAGCTTTAAAGCTAGCGCCTTTCCAGTGCGGCATTGGCGCCTTTAAAGGCTTTCCATGGTCGTCGATACCGCTCAATACGGCCCGTTCAAATACTTTTGATTTCCACTCACTCGCATCTCCAGCCAACTTGGGTGCTGAGCCGCCCATACCTCGAGGGCCATGGCAGATGCTGCAGTTTTCTTGAAAAAGCGCCTCTCCATCCGGAAGTGATGCCAAGGCAGATGAGCACAAAAACAGCGCTGTAACTGCAAATAATACGTGTTTCATTTGATACTCCTTGATGGGGAGCAACTACTGAACCCTGTAGAACGAGAGCGCCTATGACAGCTTGAGCCCTTGATGCAGAGCGACCACCAAAAGAAGCGTAGCAGAGCGATTCTGGGAGGCGGCGAAACAAGGGGGTAGGCCAGAACGAAATCAACCCGAAGACGAAAGCGCCAAAGGTTGGGTTCGCTGACTGGACGCCGCCGAAGACAGAGTGTCAGGGCCAGGCTCGACACCTGTCATGGCCGCATTCACTCACATTGGAAAAGTCAGTCGGTTTACCGATGGTTCCTATGGCGTTTACTACGCGGCCAGTAGCCAGGCTGCTGCTATTGCCGAGACGAGTTATCACCAAGAAAGATTTCTGGCCGCGACCAATGAGCCAGACATCGAGTTGACCATGCGCACCTACATCAACCAGGTCGTGAAACCGATGCATGACATTCGTGTGGGCTACCCACACCTGCATGATGCAGCCCCTGCCAGCTACAGCCCTGCACAGGCTTTCGCGAAGCAAGTACGGGAAACGCTTTCATGGGGACTTCTCTACAACAGCGTTCGATTAAACGGCCACGAATGCGTTGCAGCCTTCCGACCACCAGCCGTCTCAATCCCGCTTCAAGGCAAGCATATCCGCTACGTTTGGGATGCGAGTATCCAAAAAATCTCGTTTGTATTTGAGATCAGCCAGGTTTAATTCGAAGAGTGGTAACGCATCACCCCGCCAAGGCCCGCCGCCAGCTTGGGCGGGCTCGCGACGTGCGATCAGAAGCAACAACATTTAGGTACCACCATCGCGGTAAGAGCCTGATTTACCCCGCCCGGCCCCATCCTGGTCCCCTATCGATCCCATTTGATTTTTTTCAGACGACAGAAACCACAAAACCCCTGACTTCTCCAGGAAGTCAGGGGTTTTGTGTACATCGAATTTGGCGGTGAGGGAGGGATTCGAACCCTCGATACAATTTCTTGTATACACACTTTCCAGGCGTGCTCCTTAAGCCTCTCGGACACCTCACCGTATCTCTTCAAACTATTTCAGTCTGTCGAGGCGCGCTAATGTAGTCGAAAGCTTTTCCGATGGCAAAGGTTTTTTTCAGAATTTTCATGCGCTTAGGTATTTATGTTGCTTGGCACAGTTGGGCGCTGTGTTGGACTATGGCAAACCCGCCAATTTCTGGCCTTGTGTTCTCCTCTATATAGAGAGCAATACGCCGCAGGCATGGCTGGCTACGCTTGCCGGGCGGACAAAGGCTGACTCATCAGTCAGTCACGGCGCTTTACCTGGCCTACGGCGGTGGGTAACGTCTGTCCCACTTCATTACAAGGAATAGCGTCATGAGTGAGTTGATTTCATACCACCTCGAAGACGGTATCGCGACCCTGACCTTGAGCAATGGAAAGGTCAATGCCATTTCCCCGGACGTGATTGCTGCTTTCAATGCTGCGCTGGATCAGGCGGTGAAGGATCGCGCGGTGGTGATCATTACCGGTCAGCCGGGGATTCTGTCGGGCGGTTATGACTTGAAGGTAATGACAGCCGGCCCTAAGGAAGCGGTCAGCCTGGTGACCTCGGGGTCGACCCTGGCTCGTCGTCTGTTGTCTCACCCCTTCCCGGTCGTTGTCGCGTGCCCTGGGCATGCGGTGGCCAAGGGTGCCTTTATTCTGTTGTCGGTGGATTACCGGATCGGCGTCGAGGGTCCGTTCAGCATTGGCCTGAACGAAGTTCAGATCGGCATGACCATGCACCACGCCGGCATCGAGCTGGCCCGTGATCGTTTGCGCAAGTCGGCGTTCCATCGCTCGGTGATCAACGGTGAAATGTTTGATCCGCAAGGCGCGGTGGATGCAGGCTTCCTCGACAAAGTCGTGGCGCCGCAAGAGTTGCAAAGCGCAGCGTTGGCTGCGGCCCGTCAGTTGAAGAAAATCAACATGACCGCTCACAAGAACACCAAGTTAAAAGTACGCAAAGCACTGCTGGAGACGCTGGACAACGCGATCATCCTGGACCAGGAACATCTGGGCTAACGCTCAAACGCATCAATGAGAAAGCCCGGCCTATACGCCGCAATGCTGTTCAGTTAAGCGAACGCTGCGACCCTGTAGGAGCGAGCTTGCTCGCGATGGATGTTAACGATAACGCGTGTTTTCTGAATAAACGCGCCGCCCTTGAGTCCATCGCGAGCAAGCTCGCTCCTACAAAAGAGACCTCATTTCCTTAAGTGAACAGCATTGGGCCTATATGCCGGGCTTTTTTCTTGCGCCCGCCGCTTAACCCCCCTCGCCCGCTCTAAACCGCATCTGACGCTACAAGTCGGAAACATGCGCTTAAACATCGGCTATCTCCTCCCTCTATACAGGCAATTGCCGAAAACAGTGTACATCCGTACACTGCGCCACCTTTTGTCCCGGCGGGCCTGTAAATGCTGTTTTTGTTTCGCATGTTATTGATGAGCCTGCATTTTATTACCGCAGGTGTGCTTGGGGTGTTACTGGGACTGTGCCGGCCGTTCAATCCGGATAACAGCCGTTTATGCGCCCGTCTCTATGCCTGGCCAGCAATGTGTATTTTGCGTCTGCGGGTGAAGGCCGAGGTCGGCCCGTTGATGGACAAACCTCCAGGCTGTGTGATCATCGCCAATCACCAGTCCAACTATGATTTGTTCGTGCTCGGCAACGTGGTGCCGCGGCGCACGGTGTGCATCGGCAAGAAGAGCCTGAAATGGGTGCCGCTGTTCGGGCAGCTGTTCTGGCTCGCCGGCAATGTATTGATTGACCGTGGCAATGCCCACAAAGCCCGTCAGTCGATGCTGACCACCACTCACACTTTGCGGCACAAAGACACCTCGATCTGGGTCTTCCCGGAAGGCACGCGCAATCTCGGCGAGGAGTTGCTGCCGTTCAAGAAAGGCGCGTTTCAGATGGCGATTGCCGCGGGGGTGCCCATCGTTCCGGTGTGCGTCAGCAGTTATGTCAAGCATATGCGCCTGAACCGCTGGCGCAGTGGCAAGATCCTGATCCGCTCGCTGCCAGCGATTCCTACCGCAGGGTTGAGCCTGGACGATATGCCGATGCTGATCGCCCAGTGCCGCGAGCAGATGCGCGCGTGCATCGAATCAATGGATCGACAGCTGCAACCGGCCTAATGCCAAGCCCGCCCCGTGCGGGCTTTTTTTTGCCTGCGAACTACCGCGATGTTGCTGACTCTGATCAGGTGGAGCACGCTAAGCTGCACTATGCCTGCCACTGCCATTTGATAAAAAGAAGCGAACAAGAACTATGGGTAGAGTCGTTGCTGCTGCCGTTTACAGCGCCGGTAAGAAAGTCACCAACATCACCCTTGATGAAGGCAGCGCCTGGGCCGCAAAACCTGACCATTTCGTCTGGATCGGCCTGGAAGAGCCCAACCCTCAAGAGCTGGCCAACCTGCAAAAACAGTTCAACTTGCACGAGCTGGCCATTGAAGACGCCCTGGAAAAACACAGCCGACCGAAGCTGGAAACCTTCGGTGACGCACTGTTTATCGTGATTTACTCGCCGATTCGTCACGAGGGCAAACTGGAGTTTATCGAGACTCACATTTTTGCCGGCAACGGTTACATCATCACCGCCCGCAACGGCCATTCGGCGTCCTACGCCCATGTGCGTCAACGTTGCGAGGCGCGGCCTCTGTTGCTCGGTCATGGCGAAGACTTTGTGCTCTACGCCCTGCTCGATTTCGTCATCGAAAACTATCAGCCGGTCAGCGAGGCGATTCATGCCGAAATCACTGAGCTGGAACGCAATGTGCTGTGCAGCTCACTGAATGAGCGCGATATCCAGAATCTGCATGGTTTGCGCCAGGATCTGCTGCGCTTGCGCCGGTACGCGGCGCCAATGGTTGAGATCAGCGAAGAACTGCAGAAGCTGACATTTCCGTTTATCGACAAGAATATGCGCCCGTACTTCCGCGACGTGCAGATTCATGTGACACGGCAGATGGAAGACCTGGCAACGTTGCGCGATATCGCCAGCCAGACCATCGAGATCGGCGTGTTGCTGGAGGCGTCGCGGCAAAGTGTGGTGCAACGCAAGTTCGCAGCCTGGGCGGCGATTCTGGCGCTCCCGACGGCAGTAGCCGGGATTTATGGGATGAACTTCCAGAACATGCCTGAGCTGAGCTGGCACTACGGTTACCATTCGGTGCTGGGGTTTATTGCGCTGGGTTGTGTCGGGTTGTGGGTCAGCTTCAAGCGGTCGGGGTGGTTGTAGGTTCCAAACTGTATTTTTGCAGGTTAAACCGGCTGAACCCATCGCGAGCAATCGAGCGTCGACCGGCTGCTCGCGATGCTTTTAGGGGCTTAAACCGATTCAGCTTTCGGCTTGTGCGCGACGAATCGCATCATCCATTCCGCCACGGTGGCGCCATGGTGTTCATGGGCCAGGCTGGCCACGCCTTTCTGGTAGATCTGCTCGCCAAGGGCCTGCTGACGAATCTCCAGCAGCGCGCGCGAATAGTCGTGAATGAACTCCGGGTGGCCCTGGAAGCACAGCACCTGATCGTTGATGTGATAGGCGGCAAACGGACAGAAATCGCTGGAGGCGATCACTGTGGCGTTTTCCGGCAGCGCGGTGACCTGGTCCTGGTGGCTGATCAACAAGGTCAACTCTTCGACCACCGGACTCATCCACGGCGCTTTGGCGGCCAATGTGTAGTTGTGGGTGCCGACACCCCAGCCCTGGGTCGCACGCTCGCTCTTGCCGCCCAGCAACAACGCCAGCAGCTGATGGCCAAAGCAGATGCCCAACAGTTTGTCGCCACGCTCGTAGCGCGCCAACAGGTAAGTCTTCAGGGTTTGAATCCACGGATCAGTGCCAAAGGAATCGGCCTTGCTGCCGGTGACCAGATAGGCATCGAAACTCAAATCATCGCTGGGGTAGTCCCCCTGCATCACGTTGTAGACGGTGAACTCGGCAGCGATCGGTTGCTGTGAGAACAGGCGCTGGAACATCTGCCCATAACCCTGATATTGATCGACCAGTTCTGGACGCAGGATGTCGGTTTCCAGAATGCAGATGCGTAACGACATAAAAAGTACCTGACACGATAAAGGCGATAGTGCGCACACCAGAGCCTGCCTTGAAATACCGCTGCAAGGCAAGCCCGGAACGCACCGTCGAGCGGTCAGGAACCCTCGGTCAGAACAGCTTCCCTTGAGCCGCTTTCTCCAGCAGCAATGCCGGTGGCGCGAAACGTTTGCCATATTGCTCGGCCAGGTACTGGGCGCGGGCAATGAAGTCCTTCAAACCGTATTGGTTGATGAACTGCAACGCGCCGCCGGTCCAGGCCGCGAAGCCAATGCCGAAGACCGAACCGATGTTGGCGTCAGCCGTCGAGTGCAGCACGCCCTCCTCCACACAGCGCACGGTTTCAATGGCCTGCACGAACAGCAAGCGATCACGTATGTCTTGCGCTGAGATCTGACCGTCGGCTTTTTCGAAGCGTTTTTTCAACTCCGGCCACAGGTGTTTTTGTCCTCCGGCCGGATAGTCATAGAACCCTCCACCGGCCGCTTTGCCCGGGCGCTTGTATTCATCGAGCAGTAGATCGATCACGGCAAAGGCCGGATGCAGTATCAGAGGTTTCCCTTCGGCGTGCAGATCCTTGGCTGTTTGCTGACGGATATGGCTCATCAGGCTCAGGGAAACTTCGTCGGAAATCGCCAACGGACCAATGGGCATCCCGGCCTTGCGCGCTTCGGTTTCGATCATCGGTGCCGAAATGCCTTCGCCAAGCATGGCGATGCCTTCGTTGGTGAACGTGCCGAACACCCGCGAAGTGAAGAAGCCACGACTGTCGTTGACCACAATCGGGGTTTTCTTGATTTGCAGTACGAAATCAAACCCACGAGCCAGGGTTTCATCGCTGGTGTTGGCCCCTTTGATGATTTCCACCAACGGCATTTTTTCCACCGGGCTAAAGAAGTGCAGACCAATGAATTTTTCCTGCTGCGGCACTGCAGTAGCGAGGCCGCTGATGGGCAAGGTCGAGGTGTTGGACGCAATGACCGCATCGGCGCCAACCACGCGCTGCGCAGCGGACGTGACCTTGGCTTTCAACTCTCGATCTTCGAACACCGCCTCGATGATCAGATCGCAACCGGCCAGGTCAGCATCCAGCTCGGTGGTTCTGATTCGCGCTAGGGTGGTTTCCCGCTGCTCGGCCGTCAGTTGCCCGCGAGCGACTTTTTTGTCGAGCAACGTCGCCGAGTGCGCTTTGCCCTTTTCGGCGGCGGCGAGGTTGATATCCTTGAGCACCACCTCAATACCGGCCACGGCGCTGACGTAGGCAATCCCGGCGCCCATCATGCCCGCGCCGAGCACACCAACTTTGCGTGTCAGGTACGGCGCAAAACCTTGTGGCCGGGAACTGCCGGCATTGATCTCGTTGAGCTGAAACCAGAAAGTGCCGATCATGTTTTTCGCCACCTGGCCGGTGGTCAGCTCGGTGAAGTAGCGGGTTTCGATCAACTGCGCGGTGTCGAAATCGACCTGGGCACCTTCCACCGCCGCGCAGAGGATTTTCTCTGGAGCCGGCAGGCAGCCATTGGTTTTACTGCGCAGGATCGACGGTGCGAAAGCCAGCATCTGCGCCACTTTCGGATGGGACGGTGTACCACCGGGAATCTGGTAACCGCTCATATCCCAGTGCTGTTTGACCGCCGGGTTGGCGACAATCCACGCCCGGGCCTTGGCCAACAGTTCATCACGGTCAGCCGCCAGCTCATCAATCAATCCGGCCTGTAGTGCTTGTTGCGGCGTGATCTTTTTACCTTCGAGCAGGTACGGCAAGGCTTTCTCCAGCCCCAACATGCGTACCATGCGCACCACCCCGCCGCCGCCCGGCAGCAGGCCGAGGGTCACTTCCGGCAAACCGATCTGTACCGATTTGTTGTCCAGAGCGACCCGATGATGGCACGCCAGGCAAATCTCCCAACCACCGCCCAGTGCCGCGCCGTTGATCGCGGCAACCACTGGTTTACCCAGGGTCTCCAGCGTCCGGAGCTGACCTTTGAGCGACAGCACCATGTCGTAGAAGTCTTTGGCTTCGGGCTTGCCCACCTTGATCAGTTCATTGAGGTCGCCGCCGGCAAAGAAGGTTTTCTTCGCCGAGGTGATGATCACCCCGGCAATCGACTCTTTGTCGGCAACCAGCCGTGCAACGCTGGCGGCCATGGCATCGCGGTAGACCGCGTTCATGGTGTTGGCGCTCTGGCCCGGCATGTCGATGGTCAAGACAACGATCTGGTCCTGACCTTTTTCGTAACGGATGGCATCAGTCATGAAAGTGCTTCCTTAAAGTCAGGGCTCAGAGGCGTTCGATGATGGTGGCAATACCCATACCGCCGCCGACACAGAGGGTCGCCAGGCCGTAGCGCTGGTGACGCACTTCCAGCTCATCGAGCAAGGTGCCGAGGATTGCGCAACCGGTAGCGCCCAACGGGTGTCCCATGGCGATGGAACCGCCGTTGACATTGACCTTGTCCGGGTCGATGACCATGTCCTTGATGAACTTCAACACCACCGAAGCAAAGGCCTCGTTGACCTCGAACAGGTCGATGTCTTCGACCCGCAACCCGGCCTTGGCCAGCGCTTTGCGGGTGGCCGGGGCGGGACCGGTGAGCATGATCGTCGGATCAGTACTGGTGACCGCCGTGGCGACGATGCGCGCCCGCGGCTGCAAACCCAGCTCGCGACCTTTGGATTCAGAGCCAATCAGCATCAACGCGGCGCCATCGACAATCCCGGAGCTATTGCCCGGGGTGTGCACATGGTTGATGCGTTCCACATGGCTGTAGACCCGCAATGCCGTGGCATCGAAGCCCATCTGCCCGATCATTTCGAAGCTCGGTTTGAGATTGCCCAAACCTTCCAGCGTGGAGCCGGCGCGAATGAATTCATCGTGATCGAGCAGGACGATGCCGTTTTGGTCCAGCACTGGCACCAATGACTTGCTGAAGGAACCGTCCGCCCTCGCCCGTGCGGCTTTTTGCTGGGAGTGCAGCGCAAAGGCATCGACATCCTGGCGACTGAAGCCTTCGAGCGTGGCGATCAGGTCCGCGCCGATGCCCTGAGGCACGAAATGACTGTGCAGGTTGGTTTGCGGATCAAGCGCCCAGGCCCCGCCGTCACTGCCCATCGGTACCCGCGACATGGACTCGACGCCGCCCACGACCACGAGATCCTCGAACCCGGAACGCACTTTCATAGCACCGAGGTTGACCGCTTCCAACCCTGAAGCGCAGAAACGATTGATTTGCAGACCCGCCACGCTGACGTCCCAATCGGCAACGAACGCAGCGGTCTTGGCGATATCGGATCCTTGGTCGCCGACCGGCGTCACGCAGCCGAGCACAATGTCATCCACCTGGCTGGTATCGAGCGCCGTGCGCTGTTGCAGAGCGGTCAGCAGCCCGGCCAGCAGGTTCACTGGCTTGACGCTGTGCAAGGCGCCATCGGCCTTGCCTTTGCCACGGGGCGTGCGTAACGCATCGAAAATCAAAGCTTCAGTCATGACGTCCTCGAACTGCTGGTAATTGCAGAACTCCACCCTACGCTCAGCAGCGATGGATTCAATGACCCAAGCGCTCGCCGGCCTTGACGGTCACGCTCAGACGAACGGTAGCGAGCTAATTGATAACGAGGATTGAGCAACGGAACTGTCTAGCCAACGGGCGACCAAGAAGCTGGCAATAGGCCTCATAGCTTTTTTAAAGCATTTAGCTATTTGTTGATATGAAATGGATCTAAAGCAAGCGCTACGCGGCCCCTAAGGTAAATAGTACGAGGTTGTCGTCGGGTTTTGCCGGGGCCCTCGTCAGAAAGGAAGTACAGCGCTTTGCCGTCATGGAGATATGCAGGCAAGCATTTGATGCTCAGGACATAACAAAAAAGGCAGCCAGCCATGTTCAAACATTCGAAAGTACGTCAAGCCGGGCTCATTCTATTCGCCACTACGCTGCTCCTGATTTTGCCGAACCTCACCAAAGTGATCGGCTAAAGGCGTGGCTGTTTTACAGCGCCGCACTAAGTTTGTGCCCCGGTTCACTACCGGGGCAGGCGCTTGTGTGCCAACCTTCCAGCAAGACTCGGGAGCTCAATAGCGCCGTGTTCGACCACATCCCCCAGCCACAGCGCAGCCGGTGGGGCGACGAACTTACTGACGACATGACGGCGATCATTTGAAACCTTTCATTTTGCTTTGGGCCTTGCTACTCAGCACGCCCCTGTATGCCGCGCAGCTGGTCCTGGACCTGGGCGCGGGTAGTCGAACCTGGCAAACCGAGGAGTTGCTCAAGCACCCTCAAGCCCGGACGATCAAGATTGTTGATGATGTTTCCTACAAGCGAGAGATGAGTTATCGCGCCGTACCGCTGTCTGCGTTGCTGACAGGGATCAGCGCGGATGACCATCTGCAAGCGGTGGCGCTTGATGGTTTTGCCGCCGAACTGGCCGCTGCCCCGCTGCTGAATCACAACGGCGCCCAAGCCTGGCTGGCGGTGGAAGATCCGCAGAAACCATGGCCGCCGTTGGCCGAGGGTAAACCGAGTGCCGGGCCGTTCTATCTGGTATGGAGCAATCCACAAGCCGGTCAGATCAGTCCTGAACAATGGCCTTTCCAGGTCGCCAGTATCAAAAAACTGGCCGCCGTTGCCGAGCGTTTCCCGGCCCTGCGCCCTGATCCGAAGCTGGCGCCCAATGACCCGGTGAATCAGGGTTTTGCGCTGTTCCAGAAAAACTGTCTGGCCTGCCATCGCCTGAACGGCGCGGGTGACGCGCAGTTTGGCCCGGATCTGAATATCCCCTTCAGCCCTACCGAATATTTCGGTGCCGACTTCCTCAAGCTCTATGTCCGCGACCCACAAAGCCTGCGCCATTGGCCACAAGCGAAAATGCCCGGTTTCTCCGCAACCGTGTTACCGGATGCGGAGCTGGACTTGTTGGTGGGGTATTTGAAGCATATGGCGGGGCGTAAGCAGCAGCCTTGATGGCCTGAGTCTTGTGTTGCCTGTTCTGGCCGCATCGCGAGCAGGCTCGCTCCCACATGGATCGTCGATACACAGGAGATCAAGTGTGGGAGCGAGCCTGCTCGCGATGCGGTATCCCCGTTACTGCTGCTGCACCGAAAAAGTCGGCGTCGGTGAGACGAAGACTTTGGCGTGCATCTGCTCGCAACCGCCGCCACGGCGCATGCCGCGTACCGGGCAGGCGTCCAGGTAGTCGAGGCCAACCGCCAGTTTCAAATGGCGCTCGGGCCTGGCCAGTTGATTGGTCACATCGAAGCTGTACCAGGCGTCGTCGAGCCAGGCTTCGGCCCAGGCGTGGCTGGCCAGGTGTTCGCTGTTCTCGCTGTACAGATAGCCCGACACATAGCGCGCAGGAATGCCCAGGCTGCGCGTGCAGGCGAGGAACGCATGGGTATGGTCCTGGCAGACCCCGGCACGCCCGGCAAAGGCCTCAGCGGCGCTGGTTTCGACTTCGGTGGAACCCGGCGTGTAGGTCATGTGCTGGTTAAGGCCGTGCATCAAGTCGATCAACCCGGTGCGATCACGACGCGTGAGGCATTGCTTGGCAGCAAAGGCACGCAAGGCCTCATCCGCCTCGGTCAAGCGGGTGAAACGCAAAAATGGCAGCGCCGACTGGCTCTCATGTTCGGCTTCGCGCTGTTCATCGATGTCCACTTGCCCACGGGCGCCGATGATGATCGCTTCATGGGGCTCATCCATAGTCAGCACGTGCAGGATATTGCCGAACGGGTCCAATTGGGCGCGCACTGGCCGCGGCAGGTCGAGCTGCCAGCTGAGGACATGCTGACGCTCGCTGTCGTGAGGAGTCAGGCGTAAATACTGGATGCTCGCCCGCACCTGATCTTCGTAGTGATAGGTGGTCTCGTGGCTAATGGAAAGTCTCATGCAGCCTCCAGGTAGGAACTGTGAATGGCGTTGCCCAGCTGGCGCACCAGCGGGATGAATTCGGTCAGCCAGGCGTGCAGGCCTTCTTCGAGGATTTCGTTGATGCCGGTGTAACGCAGACGCGCGTCCATCTCCGCCGCCAGACGTTGTGCCGGTCGACCGTTGGCGCCCGGCAGGCTGGCGAGGATCTGATCTATCTCTTCAGTGCAGGCACGCAGGGAACGCGGTACATCGGCACGTAGCAGCAACAGCTCGGCGACGTGTCGCGCACCGGGGGCGTCGCGGTAGATCTCGGTATACGCCTCGAACGAGGACAGCGCGCGCAGCAAAGCGCTCCACTGGTAGTAAGCGTGGGCGGTGCCGTCGCTGACCGCTTCGGCCTGATCGCCAGCCATTTCGTAACGAGCATCCAGCAGTCGCAGGGTGTTGTCGGCCCGCTCGATAAACGTACCGAGGCGGATAAAACGAAATGCATCATTACGCATGATGGTGCCGTAGGAGGCACCACGGAACAGGTGGGAACGTTCCTTGATCCACTCGCAGAAACGGCTCATGCCATAGCGGCTAAGGCCTTGTTCGGCGATGCCGCGAATCTCCAGCCAGGTGGCGTTGATGTTTTCCCACATGTCGGCGGTGATTCGCCCACGTACCGCATGGGCACTGGCCCGCGCGGCACCGAGACAGCTGTAGATACTCGCCGGGTTGGCCGCATCCAGAGCGAAAAAGTGCAGCAGCCGTTCCGCATGCAGCGCACCGTGGCGCTCCAGATAGTCGTCCAGTGTGCCGGTGATCAACAGCGGCATCGCCAACTCATGCAAACCATCACCGCGGCCGTCTTGCGGCATCAACGACAGCGAGTAACTGATATCGAGCATCCGTGCGAGGTTTTCCGCCCGCTCCAAATAACGCGACATCCAATACAAATCCGAGGCAGTTCTACTTAACATGGCAGGCTTCCTTCAATCCTCGACCACCCAGGTGTCCTTGGTTCCGCCACCCTGGGACGAGTTCACCACCAGGGATCCTTCGCGCAGGGCTACACGGGTCAAACCGCCGGGCACGACCCGGGTTTCGCGGCCAGACAAGACAAACGGACGCAGGTCGATATGGCGCGGGGCGATGCCGTTTTCGACAAATGTCGGGCATGTAGACAGACACAGGGTCGGCTGGGCGATGTAGGCGTGAGGCTTGGCCTTGATCCGCGCGCGGAACGATTCGATTTCCGCCGCCGTCGCCGCCGGCCCCACCAGCATTCCGTAACCGCCGGAACCTTGAGTTTCCTTGACCACCAGTTCAGGTAAGTTCGCCAGCACGTGGGACAACTCCTCGGGCTTGCGGCATTGAAAGGTGGGCACGTTCTTGAGGATCGGCTCCTCGTCCAGATAGAAACGGATCATGTCCGTGACAAACGGATAGACCGATTTGTCGTCCGCCACGCCGGTACCGATGGCGTTCGCCAGCACCACGTTGCCGGAGCGATAAGACGACAGCAGGCCGGGCACGCCGAGCATCGAATCGGGATTGAACGCCAGCGGGTCGAGGAATGCGTCATCGAGACGACGATAGATCACATCAACCGCCTTCGGTCCGTCGGTGGTGCGCATGAACACCCGATCATCACGCACAAACAGATCAGCACCCTCGACCAGTTCGACGCCCATTTCCCGAGCCAGAAACGCGTGTTCGAAGAACGCGCTGTTGAAACGCCCGGGCGTCAGTACCACGACACTGGGGTTATCCAGCGGGCTGGAGCTTTTCAGGGTGTCGAGCAACAGGTTGGGATAATGATCGATCGGCGCAATGCGCTGGGCCGCGAACAACTCGGGGAATAGCCGCATCATCATCTTGCGGTCTTCGAGCATGTAGCTGACACCGCTGGGCGTGCGCAGATTGTCTTCGAGCACGTAATAGCTGCCGTCACCATCACGCACCAGATCGACGCCGGAGATGTGCGAATAAATATCGCGATGCAGATCCAGCCCTTGCATAGCCAACTGGTACTGCTCGTTGGCCAGCACTTGCTCGGCCGGAATAATCCCGGCCTTGATGATGCGCTGCTCGTGGTAGAGGTCGGCAAGGAACATGTTCAACGCCTTGACCCGCTGGATGCAGCCACGTTCGACGATCCGCCATTCACTGGCGGGAATACTGCGAGGAATGGTGTCGAAAGGAATCAGCCGCTCTGTCCCTTGCTCATCACCATAGAGCGTGAAAGTAATACCGGCGCGATGAAATAGCAGATCGGCCTCGCGTCGCCGTTGTGCCAAAAGCTCGTCAGGCGTTTCGGCTAACCAACGGGCGAACTCCCGATAATGAGGGCGGACCTGGCCGCCGGCATCGTACATCTCATCAAAATAGGTGCGGATCATGCCGTACTCCTTGTCACCCGGACACCTAGGCTTCGCAAGGCCCGTGCCATCGGCATAAATGCTTTAATATCAATCGGTTGGATAATCGTCCGACAAGTACCGCACCATTCCCGTGCAGCAAACGCCCCAACTCGATCGCCCCCGCTTCATTGCGAAGCAATGCCTATGGCTTTCACCAGCATAGCCAGACTTGATTTCACTGCCCGCAGCAGCAAAAAAATCTTCCAACAGCCAGAAACGAAATCGGCCGACCCGAAGGTCAGCCGATGCTGAGTGTTGATACTGTTCATAGATGTTATGCGAGTAACCCTCGTACCTCCTGCTTAACGCCCCACCCTTCGATAATCCCACCCAAAGGCTCGACCACGGCCTCGAAGTCTTGCTCAAAGTCACCGATGCCGCCGTAGGTGGCGTACATCACCTTGCTTAGTTCCAGGTGCCAGGCGCCGTCATCACGCACGCTGACCTGGGCATTCAATTGCTCACCGCGAAAGTGCCCTGCCGCCCTGCGCGCCCGCTCCTCATCCGGGAAAATGGCGTAGAACTCGATGGGATGGAATCGTGAAAAATCAAAACCGCCTTCCTTCATGCGGCGCAACACGCTGGTGCTGATGTCTTCTTGATAGGCTGTGCTCATGAAACGTCCTCCTCAAACTGATGGATAGACTTTCCGTACTCCCTGCGCTCGCAACCGAATGGTGAAAGCGATACGGCAATCAGATTGCCGCCGGGAAACAAGCATGTAGCTGACAAGACCAGACCTTAGCGATTCATTCGCTGATCTCGATTGCAGAGTAGCGCGAAGCCAGCACCTGTGCCAGAGGGGCTGGCTGCAGATATTGCGAGAGACTCAAGGAGCCGGGGTGATGTCGAGGATTTGAATGCTGCACTGATCCTTCAGGATTTTGACCGTGGGGTCATCGGTACGGCCTTCCAGATCATTGAGATCCAGCTCGGCCGGGACAGGCAGCAACTTAGAGCGAATCAAGTGCGCAGCCTCCTCCATGCTGGGCTTTTGCTCGCAATCGAAATGCTCCACGGTTTGAACACCATGATCATCAACGAAGGTGACTACCCACTTTTTCATCAATGTCTCCTCGATAAAGCCCATGGATGGGCTTACAACATCTCGACCCCGAGCACCGGGCATCGTTCCACCCGCGGTGCCAGAGGCTTTGCATAAAAAGGCCGCCAACAGGCGACCTTCTTTCAACGAGCTACCGGTTCAAACCATTATGGTTTTTCAGCACGCTCTTTCAGTGCTTTCAAGGTATTGAACGGAGCATCAACGACAAACTTGTTGGCCAGCCACGACGGCACGCTGCCACCCGGCTCGGTGTGAACCTGGTAGGTCACTTCGATCTGATCTGCGCCTTTGGGTACGAACTTCCAGAAGCCCTCAACCTGAGCGACTCGTACGAAACCCTTTTCTTCAGGAACATACGTCGGCACGCCTTCCAGTTTGCGGGTCAAGCTGCCATCGGAGCCTTCCACTGTGGTGACGTGCAGCACCGAATCACGGGCAGTCACTGGCCAAGGCGTACTGAACTGGGTGTAGGTCCAGCTTTGATTGCCTTCGTGCTTGAGCAGCTTCTGCGATTTGCATTCATGGATCCAGACACAGGCGCCCACCACATCTTCCTGCAGGCCGCGCAACTTGGCCATGGAGGTCTTCATGATCGTCACGCCACGGTAGGCCTTGTATTTGGAGCCGGCGACTTCACTCAGGGAAACCTTGATGCCGCCTTCATCCTTGGCGGTCTGCCAGTCTTCGGCCTGGGCCGTTGCGGCCAGCAAAACAGTCAAACCACACAGCACAGCAATTCGATGCAGCGAACCCATTGTCTTATTCCTTATTGTTGAAGTTCCGTTCATTGAAGTCCACTAAGCCGCCGTCATTTGCTCCCACCAACCCAACAATTTAATAGCTTCTTCACGGCTGTTGCCGCACACCTCGACATCCGCCTTAAAAGCACCGCAAACCGCCGGCCGTTCGGGCATCCCGAAGATGCCACACAGGTGTTCAACAGAAAGGTGCACGCAACGTTCTCCCGCAGCTTTGCCATTGGGCATGCCAGGGATTGGTGTACTGATAGACGGGGCAATGCAACAAGCGCCACAGCCTTCACGGCAATTCATGACGACAAACTCCTCGCGACGGGCAAAGTGTTTCATGACGCGGAATAGAGTACCCGCTAAAACAGCCGTTTGAAATTGGCTAGACCGTGGTTTTTTCGCTCAAACAGCCGTGACTGATCAGTCTCCGACAAAGCGTCAAGACCGAGGGCCACAGGTGAGTGTTTGCACTTACCGCTTGAACTCGAAATCAAGCACCGCACCTTCAACGTCGCGGCGCTCTTCATTACGTCGCTGCAACCCCATTTCATTGTTCAGCAAGCGGCCGTTGAGTTGAAACGGACTGTCCGATTTTGGTTTTTCACCCAATAACTTCGGCAGCAAAGGCGCACGCCTGGCCTGCGGAAGCGCACCGAGGGGCTGCAATTGCTTGACCATCTCCTGCGGCAGGCTCAAGTCCAGGTTGACCGGAGGTAATGGGGTTTTCGCTATTTCACTTGCCGACGTCGACTTGGAAGCGATGGGCGCACGTTTTTTGACAGGCTTGGGCTTTTTCGCCGTAGGCGTCTTTTTGACAGGCGTGGTTTTATTGACCGATTCAGGCCCCTGCGACGTTGCCGTGGAGGCCGCCACAACCGGCGTGTCCTGGCTGGAAGCCGCTATCACAGCCCCGCTGTTGAAGACACTCAATAGACAGACTAAAAACCAACCAACAGGAGAAATCGCTTTCATAGACACTACAGCAGTAACGGCAGAGGGCCATATGCTCGCTTGTTGGACGGTTCATGACAAGCTCCCCGATTAGCCGACCACTCGATGGGGCCTGCGCCCCTGTCAAAAACCGCCCGTTGCCTCCTGACAAAGCTGACTTGCGAGCATGCCCAAGGTCATCAGCGTTCGCTCGGCCTCGCGATTCCACGGGATACCGCAGTTCAATCGAATGCAGTGATTGAACTGCTCGGTGTTACTGAAAATCAGCCCCGGCGCGATACTGATGCCCTGTTGCAAGGCGCGCACATGCAGCTCCTGAGTGTTGACCCGTCCAGGCAGGCTGACCCAGAGGATGAAGCCGCCAGTGGGTCGGGTCATCTGCGTACCTTCCGGGAAGTACTGCTGCACCGCCAGCTGGAAAGCGCTGAGGTTCTTGCGGTACTCCTGACGGATATAGCGCAGGTGGCGATCATAACCGCCGTTCTCCAGATAAGCCGCGATGCCCATCTGCGTGACGCTGCACGCGGAATGGGTGCTGAAGGTCTGCAAACGCTGGATTTCCTGTTGGTACTTGCCGGCGATCATCCAGCCGATCCGTACTCCGGGCGACAAGGTCTTGGAAAAGCTCGAACAGTAGATCACCCGATCCAGCCGATCATAGGCCTTCAGCGCCTTGGTGCGGCCCTGTTCGAACATCAGTTCGCCGTAAATATCATCCTCGACAATCTGGATATCGAAATCCGACGCCAGACGCAGCAACTGCTTCTGCCGCTCTTCGGGCATGGTGCCGCCCAACGGATTGCTCAGGCGCGTGGTCAGAACCAGGGCCTTGATCGACCATTGGTTCGCTGCCAATTGCAGCGCTTCAAGGCTCATGCCGGTGGATGGATCGCTCGGGATCTCGATGACTTTCAGGCCCAGCAGATCGGCCAGTTGCAGCAGGCCGTAGTAGGTCGGCGATTCAGCCGCGATCAGGTCGCCTGGCCGGGTCAGCACCCGCAACGACATCTGCAAGGCGTCGACGCAGCCGTGAGTGATCACCACTTCAGATGGATCGACCACCACACCGGCATCACGCATGCGGATCGCCACTTGCCGGCGCAACGGTTCAAAACCCGGACTAAACATGTAACTGAAAGCCCGCGGGCTATGAAAGCGCGTGACCTTGGCCAATTGTTGATGCAGTGCGCGCACCGGCAGATAGTCGACACTCGGGACGGCGGCACCCAGCGGAAATACGCCTTCGCGCCGCGATTCGACCAACACCTGCTGAATGATACTGCTACGAGTCACCAGACCTGGCCGCTCGACCCGCGCGATATCCGGAGTTGGCGCTGTCAGGGCCGGCGTCTGGTGCACGTAATAGCCCGACTGCGGCCGGGCACGAATCAGCCCCTGGTCTTCAAGATTGGCGTAAGCCTGAAGCACCGTCGCATGACTGACATTGAGCTGCGAGCTCATCTTGCGCACTGAGGGCACGCGTTCCCCGGGCTGATAGACACCACGACGGATATCCTCAGCCAATTGCTGAGCGATACGTTGATAGAGCAAGAGATTGGTCATGACGCAGCACTCGATTTCGCGGGCATTTTATTTTTGTGCAGAACAATACCGGAACAGTTTAGAAGTGTACGGGGACAGTTGCCACAATAGTCGACCACACAGTGCAGTGTCAGCAAAAACTGTACTGTTTTGCGAGCCGATTGGCAGGCGCAAAAAACCCGGCGCTGACTGGCAGGCCGGGTCGTAGGAGCTACAGGATGTCTGGCGTCAGCGGGCGGCGCCGAGCTGGCCTTTTTCGTCGGAGAATACAATTTCTACCCGACGGTTCTGTGCGCGACCGCGCTCAGTGGCGTTCACGTCCACCGGGTATTCATCGCCATAGCCTTCGACCTGAATGCGCTTGTCGTCGATACCCAGGTCCACCAGCACGTCAGCCACCGATTGCGCACGATCGCGGGACAGCTTGAGGTTGTCCTGCTTGCCGCCGGTGCTGTCGGTGTAGCCCTCGATCCGCACAATGCGCTTGGGGTTGAGCTGCAGGAACTGGACGATCTTCAGCACGACGCGGTTCGCCGAGTTCTTCAACTCTGCTTCACCAGTGTCGAACAACACGTCGCCCAAGGTCATTACCAGACCACGATCGGTCTGGGTGGTGGCCAGCGCGACAATCTGCTCTTCGAGCCACTTGCCCTGTTGCTGCACGCTGAGCAGCTTGGATTCGCGCAAGGCCAGTTGCAGGCGCTGGCGCTCCAGTTCGAGTTTCGCCGCCTGCTCTTCGTTGAGCACCTGACTGGTGTGTTCACGCGCAATTTCGCTGTAGCGCTGGCTCAGATAGGCGTAATGCACCACATCCGGACCGCTACCCCAGTAGCTGGACAGACGATCGGCGCGGGCCAGGGACTCACCGGCACGGATGACGTCCTTGGGCGCGATACGCAGCACGCTGGAGTCTTCCTTGACCTTCTGGAAGTCAGCACCGGCCTGCTGCAACGCGACCTCGCTGTGCTGACCGGCGCAGCCATAAAGGCTTGCGCAGCCTGCGAGGATCAAACCGCCGATTGCTTTGGTCTTGAGGCTCATTGGGCATCTCCCAGTTGCTTGCGCAGGCGAGCGATGCGGGTATTGAGTACGTCCAACTGCTCCTGACTCTTGAGGGTCAGGACCCGGGCTTCGGCCAGACGCGCGTCCAGCTCGGCCTGTTCGGCCCGCATGCGCGCATTCCTGAAGGACTGGTCGGCCATGTTGCCCTTGGCACGGTTGAATTTGTCTTGGGCCAGTTTCAGCTCTGGGACATCGTCAGCGGTGGCGCCGACGGCTTTGGCTTGTTCGATCGCCTGTTCGGTCAGGCGTATTTGTTCATTCGGCGCCGGATCGGCTGCACAACCCGCCAGAGCCAGAACGGCCAGGGCAGCGAAAAGAGGTCGAATACTCACTAAAAATCCCTACTGTTTTGGGGTACTGGCGGGTTGTTGCTGTTGCTGCGCTTTCCAACGCTCGATATTGCGTTGCAGCACAGCCTCCGTCAGTCTGGACGCGGGCAATTCTGTCATCTTTTTGGCCAACTGTCCGCGCAACCACGGGTCATTGCAGGCAGAGTTATGGGAAACCGCGAGGAACAGACCGGGGCTGTCGACAGCTTGCGGATACGCTTGCAGGTCATTGGCCATGCCCAGTGCCTGCGCGGCCGCCATCCCCGAGTAGCGCCCGGCGAGTACATATTCCACCTCGCCCAACAGCAATTTCTGAAAGGCCTGAGTCAGGTTTGGAGTACGGGCCAGGGTCAATTGCTGCTCGGCAAAAGTGCCGAATTCCTGGGTCAATCGAGCCTTTTCCGACACGGCGCCGGGGTGTCCGTGCAGGTCTTTGACCTCGCTGTAGGCCAGCGTCGAGCCTTTGCGGGTCCAGACCAGGTAGTCGTTTTCAAGGAGCGGCGGATGGATGTAGTCCAGCGTTCCCAGCTCATTGAGCGTCAACGGTACGTCCGCCAGCATGTCCATGCGCCCGCTGCGCACTTCTTCCAGCGCCTGGGCGCGTTTGCCGGCATAAAGCATATCGACCTTGATACCCAGTTCCCCCGCCACTTGTTGCAACAAGTCGGCACTCGCGCCGATCAGGTGCTTGGGGTTTTGCGGGTCTTGCCACAGGTACGGCGGCGCATCGGGGCTACCGGTGACCACCAGGCGCTCGCACTTGCCAGCGGCGACAGTTAGCCCTGGCAAAACCGCCAACCCCATCAGCAATGACCAGCCACATAGGCGGCGCAGATCCATGGCAACACTCCCCCACTCAAATCCGGTTATGCCCGTAGAAGAATCGAGTAGGAGGCGGGGTCACCCCCGCCGTCCTCTCACACCACCGTACGTACGGTTCCGTATACGGCGGTTCAAGCTATGCGGCTAAGCCGGTTTATCGTATCCAGTATTGAGACCAGCCCCAGCC
>NZ_JBVASJ010000013.1:0-139238 GCF_057813935.1 Pseudomonas sp. F220 | reverse complement strand
GTAGAGGTAGACTTTTTCCACTTTTGCATCGGGTCGCATCATGAGGTGCTGGCTCCTGAAAGAGTTCGGGAGCACAGCATTGAGGATCAACTGGCGGCTTTGAAGGTGTAGGTGATGGATCGCTTACAGTGTTGGCGCTGATCGGGTTGTTCAATATCTTCGGTACTTATACCGCTGGCTGGCTCGGTGGGCGGATGTCAAAGCCGCGCCTGCTGACCGGGTTGTATCTGTTGCGCGCAGTGGTGATCGGTCTGTTCCTGTGGGCGCCGGTAACGCAGATGAGCGCCTATCTGTTTGGCATGGCCATGGGCTTCTTGTGGTTGTCGACCGTGCCGCTAACCAATGGCACGGTGGCGACACTCTTTGGCGTGCGAAATCTGTCGATGCTCGGTGGTATCGTTTTCCTGTTCCATCAGTTGGGTTCATTCCTGGGGGGGTGGCTGGGCGGAGTGGCCTACGATCGAACCGGCAGCTATGACGTGATCTGGCAGGTTGCGATTCTCTTGAGTCTGTTGGCCGCCGCGTTGAACTGGCCGGTGCGCGAACGTCCAGTTGCGCGCCTGCAAGCTCAGGCGAATGCTGCGTGAACAGTTTCTGGCCGTGGTGCGTTGGCTTGAGTGTCGGCGCGCTGCTAATGGGCTTGGCTTGGTGGGGCTGGCATCAGGGTGGCCTTGCTCTGATGCAACTGGGGATGGGGGCTTGCTAGGGGCGCTTGAGGACGAGTAATTTCGCAGTCTGACGACCGATAATTTAAAAGCCAGAGTGTCATCACGCTGACTGCGTTTTCTACCCGTATCCATCACACCTTCCTGAAAAGAAGTCAGAAGGTGTAAACCTTATTCAGGACGGGATACCGACCACTAAAAAGCCCCGCCTCTGTGCAAGAGAGCGGGGCTTTTTCAGTTCAACTGGCGAGTTGTTCAGGCTCGCTGAGAGTTAGAACTTATAGGTCGCACCGACACCGAAACCGTTAGCGCTGTTTTGGTAGGTAGCGTTGTAGGGTGTGCCTTTACCGGTTCTGTTGACGTTGACATCCTCTTCCTGGAGGTAGGAGTAGGCCACGTCGATCGTCAGGTCGTCGGTTGGGCTGTAGCCAGCACCAATGCTGATCACTTTACGATCACCTGTCGGGATACGTACCGAACGGTCAGTATTGTTGGTTGGAGCCTGGTCAACCGAGAAGCCGGTACGCAGGGTCCACTGTTTGTTCAGCTTGTAGGCAGCGCCGATGGCGGATGCCCAAGTGTCGTGCCAGTTCTGTTGCTCAACGATGCTGCCGACAGGGCCTGCAGAGCCACCGAGGAAGGCTGGAACGCCGTCGTTGTTGACGGTGATATCTTTCAGACGGCTCCAGCGAGTCCAGGTACTGCCCGCGTAGAGGGTCCACTGATCATTCAGTTCGTGGGTCACCGAGAAATCTACAGATTCCGGAGTGGTGATATCCAGATTGGCATCGTAGCGGGCGCCGTTGGCCGGGCCGAAACCAATACCGGAAATATCGGTATGGCCTTCGAGCTTGTATTTGACCTTGGAGTGGTAGGTCATGCCGAGGCGGGTGCTGTCAGTGGCTTGAACCAGAACACCGGCGTTGAAGCCAAGGGCAGTATCGTCACCCTTGATGCTGACTTCGCCGTCATTGCGACCGAAAGTCCTGGCGAAAGGCGTCGCGGAGGTCAGCTTGCCATCGATGCGGTTGATGGTTGGACCGAAACCAATGGAAACCTTGTCGTTGAAGGCGTAGCTGACGGTCGGTTGCAGGGTGACAACTTTTACCTTGCTTTCGTCACCATAGTAACGGCCGGCAAAGCCATTTTCGTAGTTGGTGACCAGGCCGAACGGCGCGTAAATACCGACACCGACGGCCCAGTGGTCATCGATCGGCTTGACGTAGTAACCCATCGGAACGGCAGTAAATGGGACCATGTCGCCATCGTTGCTGCCGCCGGGAGCGCCGCCGCTGGTGTGTTTGAGATCAGTCTTGGCGTCGATTGCCGCAACACCGACGGTGACTTGCTGGCGCTTGAGGCGCGACATGCCGGCAGGGTTACCAAATACAGTGCTTGCATCATCCGCAGAGGAAGATCGCCCGGCATAACCAGTACCCATCCCACTGATGCTTTGCTCGTTGAGGGCAAAGCCACTCGCAAAAATCTGGGTAGATGCCAGTGTAATGGCGAGGCTAAGCGTGGTTTTGAGCATTACTTTTTTCATTATTAGAACTCCTGGTGATCACCGAGGCGAAAATTACCAACATTTTCGTCCGAGCGCTATAGGCTGTATCGCTTGAGATAGAGGGGTTTTGTAGGACAATCGGACCGAATTTCGGGCTTTTCGCGCGATCTTGTACGTTTCTCGATCAGCAGGCGATTTGATTCAGAGGTGATACACAGGTTTGCCAGGCGCACGTGAAGTCCCTTAAGCGGCCTTGAGGCTGAAATGTCTGGCGCCAAATCCGGGCCATTCCCAGCAGATCATCTGCTTCGGGCAAGGGTGTGTTTTGCTCTTCTACCAGCAGCCAGGCAATGGCGGTGGCGTAACGCAGGTTGACTGTCAGTTCGAGGTGCGGGCCGCTGAGAAAGGCGTGTTGACTGGCCAAGCCGCGAACCAGGCTGGCACGCTCCGGATCCAGGGCCAGGTAATGGTCCCAGAGCGCTTGATGGCGCGGCTCGGCGATACGGTACAGGCCATGTCCACGGCGGTCGTGAAGGGCGGAGCCGAGTGCGGATTGGCTGGCGGCGATGCCCAGCAGCAATGATTCGGCGATCGGGCTGTGGCACCCGAGGTAGATCAGCGTCGGGCGGATTACGTAACGACACAGTTCGCTGGCGGCGATACCCATGAAGCCCTCCAAACGCGTGATTGAGCGGCGAGGTCTGAGGGGCTTGGCAGCAGTGGATCGGTTCAGACTCGCCGGAAGCGGATCATGCCGCTTGAGTTGAAGTGTAGTGTCATATTCGCGCTGTAAAGGTCTGTTTTTAAAATATTTCTGGCTTCGAGTTATAACCGTTATATCAGTTGGTACTTAAGCCGATTCGAATGAAATAGAAACTTCAGGCAATAAAAAACCCTGCTTTTCAGGCAGGGTTTTGGATTTTCAGCGGTCTGGCGTATCAGGCAACCAATGCCTGACGGGTACGCTCGATCACGGCCTGCAGCGGTTCGGCGCTGGAGTATTGATCGGGGTACAGGCGTTCGCTGTGACGAGCGATGCCGTGTTCGTTGACCAGAGTGAAGCTGAAGCAGCCTTTGCGAGCGGCCATGATCAGGCAGTTCATCGGTGCAAAAGCGTTAGTGAGGGTGCGAATGGCATCCTGAGTGTGGATTTGAGTAGACATGGTTATTTGGTGTTCCTACAAATGACACGGATAAGAACCGTGCAACGTTAAAACGTTCCAGTAACGTCGACCACCATTGGTCTGACGAAGAGCCCGACTGGAACAAAGCTGCCAGTTAGAAACGCTTTGATTTATGCGCGTTTGGGCTGGCAGGTAGGTACTTAGGAGGGCAGGCAGCACATCAAGGGCAAAGGTTCTGGGCCCAGGGTGAAGATCCTGATCAATCTGCAGGTTGGTTCGGTCAGAGTATGTGAACTTCGCAACACCCTTTGCATTCAATTCAAAGGCAGTGTCGTCGCAAGTTTTACCTGGAAACCATCGAGGTGGTCGATCCCGTGTTGTCGGTAGAAGCTTCTCTTTAGGGAAGGTATACCGGGGGACATGTTCGACCGTAATTGACTTTCAGCTTGGTACTAACGCTGTGGATAGTAACGGATTGAATTTGAGAATGGAAGTGTGTTAGCAAAAAAACTGTGATTAGCCCAAAAGCTCGCAACGCAATCAGGTGCACCGCGAGCAGCGAGAGGGCGAGAGGGCGAGAAAGAGGATCTATCTCATCGTGGTAGCACAAATCTGGCCGATAGCCGGTCAGCGTGGTTGCCGCAGGCGCTGGTTGGAAGATGCCCATTTGAATACGTGCCACTGAGCTTTTCCTACAGACCGTGCCAAAAAAAGTGCACTGATATAACCGCTTCGTGGGTACTTGTGCACAATTGTTGCGCGGCGTGTCACGCCACGGTCATCTTGGGCTCCCAGGCTGTCGCTGCCTGTAGTGAAAATTTAAGTCAATGAAAAACATCGGTTTTTTTTACTGGTGAAAAAATCGTCAGTTTGACTGCGAGCCCCATTCCATAGGGGTTTTAGCGAGTTCCAAGAGGGTTGTCCACTGAGTTATCCACAGCTTCTGTGGATTGTCCCAAGCGCTTGCTCTAGCACGGGCGTGCAGGTTTTTTCGGCTTTACCCATCCGAAAAAAGGAGTAAAGTGGCGCGCCTTCCGATCTGCCCCACAGTGCTTTATGAAGTTTCGCTCAGTATCACCCTCTACTACCTCCACACCTCCAGGTGTTACCGAACCCAAGCGCTTGTCGTTACGTGTTGCCATGTGGCTGCTCGACAGTCGGCGTCTGGGCGACAACCCTAACGTCAAACACTTCGCCGGACGTTTGCTCAAACAGCCTGCGCGTGAAGGCGTAGTGGCGGCACAAAGCCTTCTGGGCCAATTGATGTGCCGCGAATGTGGCAATGCCCGGGATCGACGCATCGGTCATGACCTGTTGCGCCAGGCCGCCCGTGCAGGCGATCGGCGTGCTCTGCGCGAACTCGGTCAGATCGAAGACTGAGCTGTCGCTGCCCCGGCACCTTGGTTAACCTTCATGCTTTATCCCATCAACAGGAGCGGCTATGGCTATGGACTTGACCAGTGTATTACTGGGGCTGGCGGGTGCTGCGTTGCCGCTATTGGTGTTGGCCTGGCAATTACAGCGACGCTTGAGTGCTCGGCAATCCGAGCTGTCGCTGCTTGAAGAGCGTCTAAGCACGGCACAACTCGCACAAGCGGGTCTGAATGCCCAGCTCGATGCCAGTCGCGATGAAATCAGTGACCTGAGTCAAGCCAATGCCGCCAAGCAAGCTGAGTTGGCCGCCGTTCGCCGTGAAGTCGAACTGTTACAGATCGAGCGTGACAACGCTCGCGATGCAGCCCACGCCTGGAATCTCGAACGCGCCAGTAAAGAAAGCGAGTTACGCAGGCTGGATGCCCTGGCCGCGTCGCTCAACGCCGAGTTGCGTGAACAACAGGAAAGCCATCAACAACGCTTGAGCGACCTGCAAGGCTCGCGGGATGAATTGCGAGCGCAGTTTGCGGAACTGGCGGGGAAGATCTTCGATGAGCGCGAGCAGCGCTTTGCCGAGACCAGTCAGCAGCGTCTGGGTCAGTTGCTCGATCCGTTGAAAGAACGCATCCAGTCGTTTGAAAAGCGTGTTGAAGAAAGTTATCAGGCCGAGGCCCGCGAGCGCTTCTCTCTGGCTAAAGAGCTCGAACGTCTGCAACAGCTGAACCTGCGCCTGAGCGACGAGGCGACCAACCTCACTCGCGCTCTCAAGGGCCAGAAAACCCAAGGCAACTGGGGTGAGTTGATTCTTGAGCGAGTGCTTGAACATGCAGGCCTGGAGAAGGGCCGCGAATACCAGACACAAGTCAGCCTCAAAGGCCCCGATGGCGAACGCTTTCAGCCTGACGTGCTGATCATGTTACCGGGTGACAAGCAGGTAGTAGTCGACTCCAAGGTCAGCCTCACCGCTTATCAGCAGTACGTGGTTGCTGATGACGAGGTGATCGGTCAAGTGGCCCTCAAACAGCATGTGTTGTCCCTGCGTAACCATGTCAAAGGCCTGGCCGGTAAGGACTACAAACGTCTGGAAGGCTTGCATAGCCTGGATTTCGTGCTGCTTTTTGTGCCGATCGAAGCGGCTTTTTCCGCGGCGTTGCAAGCGGAGCCGAACCTGTTTCAGGAAGCCTTTGACCTCAACATTGTCATCGTCAGCCCAACTACCTTGCTGGCGACATTGCGGGTGATCGACAGCCTGTGGAAGCAAGAGCGACAGAGCCAGAACGCTCGAGAGATCGCCGAGCGCGCTGGCTGGCTGTACGACAAGTTCGTGTTGTTCATTCAGGACCTGGACGAAGTCGGCAATCGCCTGCAGCAACTGGACAAGGCCTACAGCGCGGCTCGCAATAAATTGACCGAAGGCCGCGGCAATCTGGTCAGCCGTAGCGAGCAGCTCAAGCTGCTGGGTGCTCGGGCCAGCAAGAGCTTGCCAGCAGATCTGCTGGAGCGAGCGATGACCGACGCGGACGGGTTGGTGGAGATGCCGGACTAGGGTGTGTAGGAGCAGCCGGTCGACGCTCGATTGCTCGCGATGGTCGTTAACGATGACGCGTGCTTGCAGGATAAACGCGTCGTCCTTCAGTCCATCGCGAGCAAGCTCGCTCCTACAAAGGCAAATGCCGACTCAACAAGGCTCTCAGCGCCGCCGGTTTCACTGGTTTTGCCAGATAATCCAACCCTGCTGCATGCACCTCGGCCACCATTTCAGGCCGTCCATCGGCGCTGATCACCACGCCGGGCACCGGCTCGCCAAGCTGGGTGCGCAGCCAGGCCATCAAACCGGTACCTGTCTCGCCGTCATCCAGGTGGTAATCCACCAGCGCCAACTGCGGACGAATGCCTTCGCTGAGTAGCGCTTCGCATTCATCTCGATTGCGGGCTGTCCAGACTTGGCAGCCCCAGCGCGTCAACAGGCTGTTCATACCTATCAGGATGCTGTCTTCGTTGTCGATGCACAGCACTTGCGCGCCGCTGAGCAGATGACCGTTCAGCTCGGCGACTTTGGCCGGAACGCTGATTTGCGCGCGAGCCAGCGGCACGCTGACGCTGAACACGCTGCCTTTGCCCGGCCAGGAGCGCACTTGCAGCTGATGCCCGAGTACCCGGCAAAGCCCGTCAGCAATGGCCAGCCCCAAGCCCAGGCCTTTCTCGGCACGGGTCTGATGGCTGTCGAGGCGTTTGAATTCCTCGAAGATAACCTGACGTTTGTCTTCTGGAATGCCAGGCCCGCGATCCCATACTTCCAGGCAGAGTTGCCCGCCTTTGCGTCGTACGCCCAGCAACACCGGACCTTTGGCGTAGCGAAAGGCGTTGGTCAGGAAGTTCTGCAAAATTCGCCGCAGCAATTTGATATCACTGTCGACCCGCAAACGGCTACCACACAGGCGAAACTTCAGACCTTGTTCCTGTGCCAGCACTTTGAATTCAGCGCCGAGGGTATCGAACAACTCGTTGAGTACAAACGGCTTGCGATCCGGGTTTATCTTGCCGTTTTCCAAGCGTGAAATGTCCAGCAGATCGCTGATCAGGTCTTCGGCCGAACGCAGCGAACTGTCCAGGTGATGCACCAACTGCTGCGCCTCCGTGGAAAGGTCGTCGTCCTGATGGGAGAGGGCGGCAGAGAACAGCCGCGCGGCGTTCAGCGGTTGCATCAAGTCGTGACTGACGGCGGCGAGGAAGCGGGTTTTCGACTGGTTGGCAGACTCTGCCGTGCCCTTGGCTTCGGTGAGCGCGACGTTCAGTTGTGACAACTCATGGGTGCGCTCGGTGACCCGCTGTTCCAGGCCTTCGTTGGCCTCTGTCAGCGCTTGCTCGGCTTCGCGGAACGCGGTGATGTCAGTGAAACTCATGACGAAACCGCCGCCAGGCATGGGATTGCCGATCAGCTCGATCACCCGGCCGTTAGGGAAAAGACGTTCGGAGGTATGCGCCCGGCCCTGACGCATCCAGTGCAGGCGCCGGGCTACGTGTACCTCGGCTTCACCAGGGCCGCAGAGGCCACGCTCGGCGTTGTAGCGAATGATGTCGGCAATTGGCCGGCCAACGCTGATCAGCCCGTCCGGGTAGTTGAACAGCTCCAGATAACGTCGGTTCCAGGCCATCAGTTTGAGCGACTGGTCGACCACGCTGATGCCCTGAGTGATGTTCTCGATCGCGCCTTGCAGCAGAGCACGGTTGAATTGCAGCACCTCCGAGGCTTCGTCGGCGATGCGTACCACATCCTCAAGCTGCATCTCCCGGCCTTCGATGGCGGCCTTTACCACGGCGCGCGTCGAAGAG
The DNA here is from genome assembly GCF_057813935.1 of Pseudomonas sp. F220. Taxonomy (NCBI): domain Bacteria; kingdom Pseudomonadati; phylum Pseudomonadota; class Gammaproteobacteria; order Pseudomonadales; family Pseudomonadaceae; genus Pseudomonas; species Pseudomonas sp. F220. The sequence continues at coordinate 131,235 of NZ_JBVASJ010000013.1, read as the reverse complement.
GCGCCGAGTACACCCGCCAGCAAGCGCTCGGTGTGAGCGATCCATTCGCCGTCGGCGTTCTGGTTCGGATTGAAGCCTTTTCCCTGGCGATAGGCGAAGCGGATAAAGCTTTGCCGTGCCCGTTCCTCGCCGACAAAGCGCGCGGCAAGACTGAGCAGATCGTTGATCTGCACCGCCAGCATCGAGCGGGCGCTAGGGCGGGCACTAATTTCCTGGCCGATAAAGCGTCCGGCCTGCCAGTGCTCGGAAACCCGGGTGCGCGACAGCACCGAAACCCAGGCGAACAGCGTGAAGTTGCCCGCCAACGACAGCACCACGCCTTGAGTCAACGGGGTGATCGGCAGGTGCAGCGGGTTGCCGTGCAGCCATGCCAGACCGGGGAAGCTGCTCAGCGACCAGCCAAGACTGTTGGCCGCAATCGGTAATACCAGGGTGTAGAACCAAAGAAAGGTCCCGGTGGCCAGACCGGCAAACACGCCACGGCGGTTGGCCTGCTTCCAGTACAGTGCGCCGAGCATTGCCGGTGCCAGTTGGGTGACGGCGGCGAAGGCGATCTGGCCGATGGTTGCCAGGCTCGCCGTCGAACCGAGCAGGCGATAACTGACGTACGCCAGTAACAGAATCACCACGATGCTCAGCCGGCGCACCGAAAGCATCCAGTAGCGGAACACTTCGAACGGTCGCTCGGCGTTTTTTCGGCGCAGCAGCCACGGCAGCAACATGTCGTTGGAGACCATGGTCGACAGTGCGACGCTGGCGACGATCACCATCCCGGTGGCCGCCGACGCTCCGCCGATAAATGCCAGCAATGCCAGCGCTGGATGGGCCTGGGCCAGCGGCAGGCTGATCACGAAAGAATCGGGCAGCACCGAACTGGGCAACATCATTTGCCCGGCCAGAGCGATCGGCACCACAAACAGTGCGGCCAGCGCCAGATAGGCTGGAAACACCCACTTGGCCAGGCGCAGGTCCTGCGGCTCGATGTTTTCCACCACGGTGACGTGGAACTGCCGCGGCAGGCAGATGATCGCCATCATCGCCACGCCGGTCTGCACCACCATGGACGGCCAGTTGATGGTTTCCTTCCAGTACTCTTCCAGGCGCGGTGCGAGCATGGCCTGATCGAACAAGTCGTCGAAACCATCGTACAAGCCATAGGTGACGAAGGCGCCGACTGCCAGAAAGGCAAACAACTTGACCAGCGACTCGAAGGCAATCGCCAGCACCATGCCGCGGTGGTGCTCCGTGGCGTCGAGGTTGCGGGTACCGAAAACGATGGTGAACAACGCCAGAACCAGCGAGACGATCAGTGCCGTGTCCTGGGCGCGGGTGCCCATGGCGTCTGCACCGGCACCGATCAACAGGTTCACGCCAAGCACGATGCCTTTAAGCTGTAAGGCAATGTAGGGCAGCACGCCGACCAGACAGATCAGCGCCACGACTATCGCCAATGACTGCGATTTTCCATACCGTGCTGCGATGAAGTCGGCGATGGAGGTGATGTTCTCCTGCTTGCTGATCATCACCATTTTCTGCAGTACCCACGGTGCGAGCACCAGCAGCAGAATCGGACCTAGATAGATCGGCAGAAATGACCAGAGTTGTTCGGCGGCCTGGCCTACCGCGCCGAAGAATGTCCAGCTGGTGCAATAGACGGCCAGCGACAGGCTGTACACCCAGGCACGCACCCGCGGCGGTAACGGCGCACTGCGACGGTCACCGTAAAAGGCGATGGCGAACATGATGGCCATATAGGCCAGGGCAACGGCTGCGATCAGCCCGCTGGACAGCGACATGGGAACTCCAGGCAAAAGACGCCCGGGCACTCCAGCCCGGTTAGACAGTCTCGCATGATGTTTGGGGTTAGTCAGTGTCGACCAAGGTCTCAGCGCGGTCTGGTGTCGCAGGGGGAGTCTTGGTTGAGTTGTTGTCTGTGCCGATTTCATCGCGAGCAAGCTCGCTCCTACAGGTTCTTGCGTAATACATGTAGGAGCGAGCTTGCTCGCGATTGGGCTTTACTGATGCAGCGCAATCTCGATCAACTGATGAAGTTCTTCCACTGCCAGCGGCGCCGCCGAAAACAAGATCCGAAACACCGTTGGCGCAACCACCATATTCACCAGCCGATCAACGCTGGGCAGCGCTTCACTGCCATCACTGTAACGCTCAAGGATGATCTGCAACTGGGCGCTGATGATGGTCACGCAATAACCTGGCGTGGCGCTGCATTGCACGTCGCGTAAGATGTTGCGGCCCGGTTCGGAACTCATCTCGTCCAGATACTGCTCCGCCCAGGCCCGGATGTCACCGCACAGGCTGCCAGTGTTGGCCGGTTCGCTGTCGGGGCGCATGTGGGCCAGCGCGACGTCGGCGAGCAGGGCGGAGAGATCGCCCCAGCGCCGGTAGATGGTCGAGGGAGTGACGCCCGCGCGGGCGGCTATTTGTGGCACGGTCACGGTTGAACGCTCCTGTTGTTCAAGGAGTTCGCGGACCGCCGAATGAATCGATTCCTGCACCCGGGCACTACGGCCGCCTGGGCGTAAACCTTCTTTAATCGCCATGCGTCGAACCTTAACACAAAGAATTTGCTTTAAGCCCACGTCAGTAGCACACTCCGCAAAAGCGAATAATTAGCTTTAATGGAGCGTGCCCATGTCCAGTTCCATCGATACCCCGGTATCCAATCGTTCCAGCCTGCTGTTCCTGGCAGTCACATTGCTCAGTTTTCTGGCCGCTTCCAGCGCGCCGACGCCGTTGTATCACCTCTATCAGGAAGCGCTGCAGTTTTCTTCGGCGACCCTGACCCTGACCCTGATCTTCGGCGTCTACGCCTTGAGCCTGCTGGCGGCGTTGCTGACGGTCGGTTCGTTGTCGGATTACCTGGGACGCAAACCGGTGATTTTCGCCGCGTTGCTACTGGATATGCTGGCGATGCTGCTGTTTATCAACGCTGAGAGTGTGGTCTGGCTGATTGCTGCGCGGGTGATGCAAGGCTTTGCAACGGGCATGGCGACCAGCGTGCTGGGTGCGGCGCTGCTCGACACTGATCGCCGGCAGGGGCCGCTGATTAATAGCGTGGCGCCATTGTTGGGCATGGCGTGCGGAGCGATGGGCACTAGTCTGCTGGTGGAGTTCGCGCCGCAACCTTTGCAGTTGGCGTACTGGGTTCTGTTCGGCTTGTTTGTGTTGCAGGCGCTGTATGTCTGGCGTTTGCCGGAAAGCGTCAGCCCGCAATCGGGTGCCTGGGCTTCATTGCGTCCGACCTTGCATGTGCCGACCCAGGCGAGGCAGGCCTTGTGGCTGGCGCTGCCGGTGGACGTCGCGGTCTGGGCCACGGGCGGTTTCTACCTGTCGCTGGCGCCTTCGCTGGTCCGCGCGGCGACCGGCTCGACCTCGAACCTGATCGGTGGCAGTCTGGTGGCGGTGTTGACCTTGAGCGGGGCAGTGGCGATTTTCTCTTTGCGTAATAAGCCTGCCGACAAAGTGCTGCGCCTGGGAGCGAGCCTGTTGGCAGTCGGCGTCATTCTGATCCTGAGCGCCGTACACAGCGCCAGTCTGCCGTTGTTTTTCTTTGGCACGCTGGTGGCCGGTAGTGGTTTTGGTGCGGGTTTCCTTGGCGCCTTGCGCAGCGTCGTACCGTTGGCTTTGCCCCATGAGCGCGCCGGGTTGATGTCGGCGTTTTATGTGTTGAGTTATCTGGCCTTCTGCCTGCCGTCGCTGCTCGCGGGGAGTCTGACGCGGAGCTTTGGCTTGATCGCGACCACCGACGGATACGGTGCAATGTTGATTGTGCTGTCCCTCGGCGCGCTGCTGGGCTTGATGTTGCAGCGACCGGTTAAGGTTTGTGCGGCTGCGGGTAATCCATAGTAAAACGGGGCGCGCGACGACCCAGACTCCAACACAAGGACAGGACTCCTCATGAAGATCATTCGCAGCAAAACCTTCACCGGCCACCGCGCCTGGGCGGCGCTGGATATTGCCAGCATGAACGGCATCAGCACCCGACTGCACTGGACAGATCAGCCCTACAAATGGCACGTCAACGATGGCCAGGAAGTCTTTGTGGTGCTCGATGGGCAAGTCCAGATGCGCTATCGCGAGGACGGGGTCGAACAGTCTGCGCTGCTGGAGGTGGGGGACATCTTCTATGCTGATATTGGCACCGAACATGTCGCCCATCCCGTGGGCGCGGCGAGGGTGCTGGTGGTCGAAACCGAAGGCAGTGTTTAGTGCTTATCAGCTAAATAGATAACAGTTAGAGATATTACCCGTTATATAGATATTCCAATCAGTTCTACCATGAGTTCCACCTCACCAGAGGACAGGAGTTCACCATGACATGCCCCAATAGCGTTAACACAGGTTTGCGGCCACTGAGCCATTTGAAGCATCCACGCGAAGCCATTCGCCAGTTCACCCCCAATTGGTTCGCCGCGACCATGGGCACCGGTGTGTTGGCATTGGCCTTGGCTCAATTGCCGGTTCAAATCCCCGGCCTGCATGCATTTGCCGAGGGATTGTGGCTGTTCAATATCTTGCTGTTTGTTGTGTTCAGTGGCGTCTACGCGGCGCGTTGGGCACTGTTCTTCGATGAGGCGCGACGGATTTTCGGACACTCTACGGTGTCGATGTTTTTTGGCACCATTCCCATGGGGCTCGCGACCATCATCAACGGCTTTCTGCTGTTCGGCGTGCCACGCTGGGGCGCGGGTGCGGTGCAACTGGCCGAAGTACTCTGGTGGCTGGATGTGGCTATGTCACTGGCCTGCGGCGTGCTGATCCCGTACATGATGTTCACTCGCCAGGAACACAGTATCGACCAGATGACTGCGGTCTGGCTGCTGCCGGTGGTTGCCGCAGAAGTCGCAGCGGCCAGCGGCGGTTTGCTGGCCCCGCATCTGCTCGATGCCCATTCGCAGCTTGTGGTGTTGGTCACCAGTTATGTGTTGTGGGCATTTTCGCTGCCGGTGGCGTTCAGCATCCTGACCATCCTGTTGCTGCGCATGGCGCTGCATAAACTGCCCCACGAAAACATGGCCGCCTCCAGCTGGCTGGCTCTTGGACCGATTGGTACCGGGGCGTTGGGCATGCTGCTGTTGGGCGCCGATGCGCCGGCGATATTTGCTGCCAACGGGTTGCCGGGCATCGGCGAAATCGCCGCTGGGTTGGGGCTGGTGGCGGGGATCACACTGTGGGGTTTTGGACTGTGGTGGATGCTGATTGCGATGCTGATCACCCTTCGTTATATGCGCGCCGGGATCCCGTTCAACCTTGGTTGGTGGGGTTTTACCTTCCCGCTGGGTGTCTATTCTCTGGCCACTCTCAAGCTGGCGAGTACCTTGAGCCTGACGTTCTTCAGTGTGTTTGGCAGTGTCTTGGTGGTCGCATTGGCAATCATGTGGCTGATCGTGTCGAAACGAACCGTACAAGGCGCCTATAGAGGTGAGTTGTTTGTTTCTCCGTGCATTGCAGGATTAGAGAAATAACCGGCAAAGATTAGGTAAGGTTGTGGCCTGGATCGAAGTTCGACATTCCAATAACAGCATCCAAGCCACTCAGGGACATGGAAGATGAGTCACCCCTCGCAGTTCACCTTGCTTCGTAAACGGCGTTTCCTGCCGTTTTTTGTTACTCAGTCCCTTGGGGCGTTCAACGACAACATCTTCAAACAGTCGCTGATCCTCGCCATTCTGTACAAGCTGACCATCGAGGGAGACCGCTCGATCTGGGTCAACCTTTGCGCGCTGCTGTTCATCCTGCCGTTCTTTCTGTTTTCAGCGCTGGCCGGGCAATTTGGCGAAAAGTTCACCAAGGACGCGTTGATCCGTCTGATCAAACTCGGCGAAATCGCCATCATGGCGGTTGGCGCGACCGGTTTTATGTTCAATCACCTGTCGCTGATGCTGGTGGCGCTATTTGCCATGGGCACTCACTCGGCGCTGTTCGGTCCGGTGAAGTATTCGATCCTGCCCCAGGCGTTGCACGAAGAGGAACTGGTAGGCGGTAACGGTCTGGTGGAAATGGGCACCTTTCTGGCAATTCTGGCCGGGACCATTGGCGCCGGGATCATGATGTCTTCCAGTCATTACGCACCGATTGTGTCCACGGCGATCGTTGGCGTTGCGGTGTTGGGTTATCTGGCCAGTCGCAGCATTCCACGGGCCGCAGCGGCCACTCCGCAATTGCGTCTGAACTGGAACATTTTCAGTCAGTCCTGGGCCACCTTGCGTCTGGGGCTGGGGCAAACGCCGGCGGTGTCCCGCTCGATTGTCGGCAACTCGTGGTTCTGGTTCGTCGGGGCGATTTATCTGACGCAAATTCCGGCCTACGCCAAAGATTGGCTATACGGCGACGAAACCGTGGTAACGCTGATTCTTACGGTGTTTTCGGTGGGTATCGCAACGGGCTCGATGCTCTGCGAAAAGCTCTCCGGGCGCAAAGTGGAGATTGGTCTGGTGCCGTTTGGCTCGTTTGGCCTGACGGTGTTTGGCCTGCTGCTGTGGTGGCACTCCGGCAGCTTCCCGCAAAACGTTCAGGCTAACGACTGGATCGCGGTGCTCAGCTACGGTCCGGCCTGGTGGGTGTTGATCGATATTCTTGGCCTGGGCATCTTTGGCGGTTTCTATATCGTGCCGTTGTACGCGCTGATCCAGTCGCGCACCGCCGAGAACGAGCGGGCGCGGGTGATCGCAGCCAACAACATCCTCAATGCGTTGTTCATGGTGGTCTCGGCGATTGTCTCGATCGCTTTATTGAGTCTGGTCAAGCTGTCGATCCCGCAACTGTTCCTGGTGGTGTCGCTGATGAACATCGCGGTGAACACCTACATCTTCAAGATCGTTCCCGAGTTCAGCATGCGCTTCATGATCTGGCTGCTCAGCCATTCCATGTACCGCGTCGAACATCGCAACCTCGACCTGATCCCCTATGACGGCGCGGCACTGCTGGTCTGCAACCATGTGTCGTTTGTCGACGCGTTGCTGATTGGTGGTGCGGTGCGTCGGCCGATTTGCTTTGTGATGTATTACAAAATCTACAATCTGCCGGTGTTGAACTTCATCTTCCGTACTGCCGGGACCATTCCGATTGCCGGGCGCCAGGAAGATATTCAAATCTACGAAAGCGCCTTCAAGAAAATCGCTCAGTACCTGAAAGACGGCGAACTGGTGTGCATTTTTCCGGAAGGCAAGTTGACCGCCGATGGCGAGATCAATGAGTTCAAGGGCGGGCTGACTCGCATACTGGAAGAGACGCCAGTGCCGGTGATTCCGTTGGCCTTGCAGGGCTTGTGGGGGAGCTTCTTCAGTCGCGATCCGGGCAAGGGGCTGTTCCGTCGACTGTGGTCTCGGGTGACTGTGGTGGCGGGGGCTGCGGTAGCAGTAGAGGTCGCGGAGCCGGCGCACTTGCAAGCGTTGGTAGGGGAGTTGCGCGGGGCAGTTAGATAGGCAGTGTTTATGCCGGCCTCATCGCGAGCAGGCTCGCTCCCACATTAGATCTTCAGCGAACACTTATTTTGTGTACGACTACGATTCAGTGTGGGAGCGAGCCTGCTCGCGATGGCGGTAGTGGCCTAAGCGCTGACCTTGAGTCCAACCAACCCGGCAATGATCAACGCCACACTGGCTAACCGGAACAGCGCCATGGACTCACCAAACAGGATGATCCCGGCGATCACCGTGCCGACCGCGCCGACACCCGTCCAGATCGCGTAAGCGGTACCCAGCGGCAGCTCTTTCATGGCCAAGCCAAGCAAACCAAGGCTGACGGCCATGGCTGCAATGGTCAGAGCGGTAGGAAGAGGGCGGCTGAAGCCGTCGGTGTATTTCAGGCCGACGGCCCAGCCAACTTCGAATAGACCGGCAAAAAACAGAATGATCCAGGACATCAAAGACCTCCATCGAATGACGGGGTCGTCCCCAGATTAATGACTCGGTTGAGCCGCGAGGTCGTCCTCACAATGCGCAGTATGGTGCCCATTATTAACCTGAGGATCAAGTTTTCCTGATCAGTCTGCTGCCTGCTGAGCGGCCAGTTCGCGGTCTTGCTTTTCGCTCATCCGGCGGAAATACGTCGAGAGCAATGCCCCGGAAATATTGTGCCAGACGCTGAACAGTGCGCTCGGCACCGCCGCCAATGGCGAAAAATGCGCGCTGGCCAGAGCTGCGCCCAAGCCTGAGTTCTGCATCCCGACTTCCAGTGCCAGAGATTTACGCTGAGCTAGTGGCAGCTTGAACAGGCGGCCGGTGAAGTAACCCAGCAGATAGCCAAAGCTGTTATGCAGCATCACCACTGCCATGATCAGCAGGCCAGACTCGGCAATCTTCGCCTGACTGGCGGCAACCACTGCAGTAACGATGATCACGATGCTCACCACCGAGACCAGCGGCAAGACCTCAACCGCGTGGCGAACCCGTGCCCCGAGCACGCGCTGGGCGATAACCCCGAGCACGATTGGCAGCAGCACCACTTGCAGGATCGACCAGAACAACTCCATGAACGATACCGGTAACCAGGCAGAAGCCAGTAGCCAGATCAACGCAGGGGTCAGCAACGGCGCGAGCAAGGTGGTGACGGCGGCAATGGCTACCGACAATGCCAGATCACCGCGGGCCAGCCAGGTCATCACGTTCGATGAAGTGCCGCTTGGGCAACAACCTACCAGAATCACTCCAACAGCGATTTCCGGCGGCAGGTGGAATGCCTGGCAGAGCAACCAGGCCACGCCCGGCATGATCACGAAGTGGGCGACCACGCCCAGAGCGACGCGCCATGGATGACGGGCGACCTCAGCGAAGTCTTCCAGCTTCAAGGTCAGGCCCATGCCGAACATCACCAGCCCCAGCAACGGCACGATGGCGCCCTTTAAACCGATAAACCAACTCGGTTGCCAGAAGGCCAGCACGGCGAAAATCAGCACCCAATAAGCGAAGGTGTTCCCGACAAAACGACTCAATGCAGCCAGTGCACGCATGGCCTGTTCCTTGTTATGTGAATAACGTATTCAAAAACACTGTAGGAGCGAGCTTGCTCGCGATGGGCGTCAACGATAACGCGCACTACCTGAAACACCGCAGCGTTCCTCAGTTCATCGCGAGCAAGCTCGCTCCTACAGGGGGGCTGCGGTGTTCGGTCTATCGTGCCGCAGCCTTTAGATGCCCTGCGGAGTCTCTTCGCCACCCAAGGCTTCGACCAGCATCGGAAGGAACTCGCCGAAGGTCAGCATCATCAACGTGAAGCTGGCGTCCTGTTGGCCGAGGGCATCGTCGCCGCCGTCCTGTTCCGCCTGATCCTGCAGCAGATCTTCGAACTTCAGGCGTTTGACCACCATCTTGTCGTCGAGGACGAACGACAGCTTGTCCTGCCAGGCCAGAGACAGCTGAGTCACCACTTTGCCAGTGCTCAGGTGCAGCTGGATTTCGTCGCTGGTCAGGTCCTGACGTTTGCAACGCACGATGCCGCCGTCTTCGTGGGTGTCGCGCAGCTCGCATTCGTCGAGGACGAAGAAGCCGTCCGCAGCCTTCTGGGTTTTGACCCAATCGGTCATGGTCGCGCTTGGGGCGATTTTCACCGTCAGTGGGCGAACCGGCAACGAGCCGATCACTTCACGCAGCGTCGACAGCAGGTCTTCGGCACGTTTTGGGCTAGCCGAGTTGACCAGGATCAGACCCTGTTTCGGCGCGATGGCGGCGAAAGTCGCCGAACGACGGATAAAGGCACGGGGCAGGAAGGCCTGGATGATTTCATCCTTGAGTTGATCGCGCTCCTTCTTGTAGACCTTGCGCATTTGCTCGGCTTCGATCTCTTCGACCTTTTCCTTCAGGGCATCACGTACGACGCTGCCCGGCAGAATACGTTCTTCCTTGCGCGCGGCGATCAGCAGGAAGTCCTGGCTGACGTGCACCAGAGGTGCATCTTCACCTTTGCCGAACGGCGCGACGAAACCGTAGGTGGTCAACTCCTGGCTTGCACATGGACGCGCCAGTTTGGTGGCCAGTGCGGTTTCCAGCGCCTCAGCATCAAAAGGCAGATCTTGGGTCAGGCGATAGATAAGCAGGTTTTTGAACCACATGGGGTGAATCTCTCCTTTATACAAAGGAGGGCATTATTCTCTTCGAAGCGTAATAGGCCAACCCTTAGCTAAGCCTTTGGAAGGCCTGAAAAAGTTATTTTAAAAAGTGCTTGCCAGAGGGTAGGTCGCTACGTAGAATGCGCGCCACACCGAAAGTGAAGGGTGATTAGCTCAGCTGGGAGAGCATCTGCCTTACAAGCAGAGGGTCGGCGGTTCGATCCCGTCATCACCCACCATTCGCTTACAGTGTTACGCGCAGCGGTAGTTCAGTCGGTTAGAATACCGGCCTGTCACGCCGGGGGTCGCGGGTTCGAGTCCCGTCCGCTGCGCCATATTCGGTAACCTGGAACGCTGAACGCCAGGTCACCACAGAAAGCCCGCCTAGTGCGGGCTTTTTGCTGTCTGGGATTTGGCTTTTTGTCTCACGGATGATTCTGAAGTCGGCCCGTTTCTACATCGGGTGCGTCAGGCCTCGTTGCGCAACAGCAGGCTGTCGATCACCTCTGACGGTATGTCATTCAATACCGGCCTTGCTTTTACAGGTAAAGGTATAGGCACTCCGGCGCGGCGCGCCTGGCGGTATTCGCTGGGGGTACGGCCGGCGAATTGCTTGAAGGCCCGGGCGAAATAGGAAGGGTCCTTGAAGCCGACCTCATAGCCAATGCTGGTGATGGGCATCTGGCTGTTGTCGAGCAGCTCCTTGGCGTAGTCCATGCGCTTGTTCAGGATGTAGTCCATGAAACCAAGGCCTTTCACTTCCTTGAACAGCCGGCTGAAGCGAAATGTTGTCATGCCGCAGCGCTTCGCCAGCTCTTTTTGGTCGACGTTGTCCCGAAAATGCTGGTCGATGTACATCAGCACCTTATTGAGTGCCTGGTGCTTCTGGTGTTCTGTGGTCAACCGAATACTGTCCGGCAGGGACGGGCCATGCTCGATGGGCAGCTTCGTGCTATGGAAATGAGTGTTACGGCGCAGCTCACAGAGCTGCTCCAGGGCGTGCAGAAAACGGCTTATCTCGGTGGCAGAGAGGGGCAGCACCATGTACTCCCATACACGGGAGCGCATGGCCCAGACGGCAAGCTCTTCGGAGTGCTGTACGGTGAACATGGCGATAGGCACAGAGGGCACGCTGTGTTTGATCTCCAGCAGCAGGCTGAGGCCCGGCATGTCGGGGCGATCATAATGCATGCAGATCATGTCCGGCTGTGGGTCAAGATCGCGCTCGGCAAAGGTGGAGTCTTTTGCCAGCCGGCAATCGCAGGCTGAGCGAAATTGCGCGATCAGTTCTTCAGCCGATCGATCTCGAGTGAGATCGAACCATAAAAGGAGTGGTTTTTTGGCCGAGTCAGGCTTCATTTCCTTGATCCTTGTTCCTATGCCTCGTTTTTTTCTTCTTCTTTGTTCTACTTCGTTCAGCAGTATCATCACTGTGCCATGAGTGCGTAGGATCAAATCCTGATAAGCAACTCAAAATACAGTTAGTTATGTTCTATGCCTTACTGAAGGAGCCAGAATCGGGGCGCTCCCTTTCCTTTTTCGATGAGCGCAGGATTGACCGTTCGTCGATTGCGAATTAGATGCAGATTTATTCGTAAGTCATTCCTTTTCTTATGCTTTCGGCTGCCGTATCAGGCGCTGCTTCTTCTGTTTTTGTTGTCTTGACAATGCCAGCAAAAAAGTCCTTGCGATCGACAAAAAACTCCTAACGCTTCTATTGCCCTCCCAACTAAGGTTTCAACCAGGCAGTGCACTCAGCACCGTCCTTGAAGAAGAACACTCAATTGATCAAATGAGGTGGGCAAAATGAATCTGCAAACAATCAAGACTTCGGTGCTGACGTTTATCAAAGACGAAGATGGTCTGACCGTCGTGGAATATGCCGTGGCCGGTGGGCTTATTTCTTTGGCAGTGGTTACGGCCTTCACGCTGCTGGGCACCACGGTGGCCGGCGTGATTGGTAGGATAACAACCGCGATTGCCGCCTAAGGCTGGCATTCGTAGTCTTGTCTATCACTGTAAAACGGAGGTGGTTTGTATGGAAATCTTATTAAACACCTCCGTACTCATTTTTCTAATGAGGGAGGCAAAATGAACCTGCAAACAATTAAAACTTCGGTGCTGAAGTTCATCAAAGACGAAGAGGGTCTGACTGTTGTGGAATATGCCGTGGCCGGTGGGCTTATTTCTTTGGCAGTGGTTGGGGCCTTCACGCTGCTGGGCACCACGGTGGCCACCGTCATCGGTAATATAACAACCGCAATTGCCGCCTAAGGCCGGCATTCTTAGTCTTGTCTTTCGCGGTACAACGGAGGTGGCTTGTATGGATATTTTATTAAGCATCTCCGTACTTATTTTCCTCGGGATCGCGGTGATCACTGATTTAAGCGCTCACCGTATCTCCAACATTCTTGTTTTAGTGGGTTTGATCAGCTCGGCAGTTATTCAGAGTTGGCTTTACGGTTTCTCTGGAATGACGGTTTGGCTGATGGGGCTGGCAGTCGGGTTAGTGATTTTCCTGCCGCATTACGCTTTTGCTGGAATGGCCGCAGGCGATGTCAAGTTAATGGCTATGGTGGGAAGCTTTCTCGGCCCTGTAGCCGCGTTGTGGGCGGCGGCTTTAACGTTGATTGTCGGTGGTGCTCTAGGCGTTTTGGTTCTGCTCTACAAAAAGCAGTTGGGCCGCTTTATTCAACGGTACTGGGCGATGGCAAGTCTGCGTACCTATATCCAGCCGGAAGCCGATGATGCCGCCCGGCAACGCTTCCCTTACGCAATCGCGATCCTGCTCGGCACTTTAACCAGCGTCCTCTGGCTGCCCTTCGGCCAGTAGTTCGGGAGAACACTATGTACGCCATCAGCGACAGTAACGTTTACCCCTACGAGCGGGGAGCGGTGCAGCAGTTGGCTCCGCAGCCTCGCACTATCAGTGAGACCGGCCTGGCGGACAACTTTCTCGGTGATCTGGTCTGCAAGCATCTGCACGATGCCGGCGTGCTGGATCTGTCGCGACTGGTGGAGCGTCTTGCGCTGACCGGTGCGGTACTGGAAGAAGTTCTGGCCTTCCTGCGCAAGGATGGCCGCGTCGAAGTTCTCGGCCAGACCGCTGGCCAGACATTGCGCTACGGCCTGACGGAGCGCGGCCGCAGTGCCGCCCGTGATGCATTGGCGCGCAGCGGCTATATCGGCGCGGCGCCCTATCCGGTGAGTGCCTACCGCTCCCTGCTCAAAGTGCAAACCATCCACCATGGTCGTATCAACTCGGACGACATGCATGGCGCTTTCGGCGCAGTGGTGCTCGCCGACAGCATGCTTGATCAATTGGGGGTGGCGCTGAACTCCGGGCGCGCCATCATGATTTACGGGCCGGCAGGTACCGGCAAGACTTATATCAGCAGCCGGTTGATCCGCCTGTTTGACGAAGCCATTTGGGTGCCCCATGCCATTGCTATCAACGAAGCGGTGATCGAGATCTTCGATCCTCAGGTACACCAGCGCCTGGATGCTGCCGAACAGCAGAACAGTCTGCTGCTCAACGAAGGGGTCGATCGTCGACTACTCTGCTGTAAGCGACCCATCATCATCACCGGCGGCGAATTGAGCATGGAACAGCTGGATGTCCGCTACGACCCCTTCACTCGCCAGTACCAGGCCCCCTTGCAGCTCAAGGCCAGTAATGGTCTGTTCATCATCGACGACATGGGCCGCCAGCGCATGGCCCCGGCCGCGCTGTTGAATCGCTGGATCGTGCCGATGGAGGAGAAGCGTGACTTCCTTAACCTCGGCGGCGGGCGGCACTGCGAACTGCCGTTCGATCTGATCCTGGTGTTCTCCACCAACCTCAACCCGTTGGAGCTGGCCGATGAGGCGTTCCTGCGGCGAATTGGCTACAAGCTGCAATTCGGCTACCTGGAACCCGTTGATTACGAACGAATCTGGCGCCAGGAAACCGAGCGGCTGGGCGTCCCTTTTGACCCGCTGCTGTTGCGCTATGTGCTTCAGGAACTCTACGAAACCGAAAGCATGCCCCTGGTGCCTTGCCACCCCCGCGACCTGTTGAGCATGGCGCTTGACCGCCAGCGTTACTTGGGTGGCTCTGGGCCGCTGACACCGCTGGAGCTGGAGTGGGCCTGGCACAACTATTTCGTCCAGCTCGACTTTCTTGGATAAGGAGATACCGACATGAGTTCTCGTACCCCCACCCTGATTGCCTTGTCCCTGATCCTGGGCCTGGGTGCCGCATGGATGGCCAACAACTGGATAAGCGCACGGCTTAACGCCAGCCCGGATGATAACCAGCAGAACGTGGTGGTGGCCACGGTGGAGATTGCTTTCGGGCAGATGGTCGAGCCCCAGCAAGTGATGCTGGTGCGTATGCCCAAGGATACGGTGCCGGACGATGCCTTCGACGCAACCGACAAAGTGGTGGGCAAGATCGCCACCTTCTCCATGCTGCGCGGCGACATTCTGCGCGGCGCGCGCCTGGCCGAGCACCTCGGCGGCAGTACCCTGGCTTCGCTGATCGAACCCAGCAAGCGTGCGATTTCGTTGCGCGTGGACGATGTAGTCGGGGTGAGCGGGTTCCTGTTGCCGGGCAATCGGGTCGACGTACTGGCCACCAAACAGGCCGATGGCGCCAACAACAATGCAGTGGCCAAAACCATACTGGAGGATTTGCGCGTGCTGGCGGTGGACCAGACGGCCAGCACCGACAAAACCCAGCCGGTGGTGGTGCGCGCGGTAACCCTGGAGATGACCCCGGCTCAGGCGGAAGTCCTGGTCAAGGGGATGACCGACGGCAAGCTGCAACTGGCCTTGCGCAACCCGCTGGATAACCAGAAAAAACCAGTAATCGCTCAGCCGGTTGCGCTGGCCCAGGTCCCGGCTCCAGCGCCAGTTCCAGCTCCAAAACCGATAGTACGCCATAGAGTTGCCGGTGGCGGTAGCAGCGGCATCACTGTGATTCGCGGTATCGAGGTCAATGTAGTGAAAGCCCTGTAAGTCATCAGGCGCAATCGCTGTAGGCATTGCGTCGGGGCACCCCGCTGGGCATCGGGAAGTTTGGGATTGCCCTGGCGGGCGAATGTGCTCTACAGGTCAAGGTCGACCAGCAGACTCATATCAATAGTGGCAAAACATGAGGGCTTGATGATGAGACCCCGTATCCAACGGCCGTTCACCGCGTTTCCGAAAGGTCAGCGGGGGTCGGTGATAGTCATGGTCGTGATTGCCTTGGCCGCCATCCTGTTGATGGGTGCTTTGGCGCTGGACGGCGGCCATATGCTGGTGAACAAGACACGCCTGCAAAATGCGGTGGATGCGGCGGCACTGAGCGGGGCCAAGACGCTCTTGATGGTGTCTGGCGCGACCGGTGCGGCCACCCAGACGCAAAGCGCGGCGCTCGCTACCCTGGCACTTAATGCCAATGCCACGGGTAACAATGAACTGGCCACCGCCATCGGCAACAATGTTGCCGGGTTCGCCACAGTGGAGCTGGCCTCCAGCGTCTACGGGCCTTTCTCCTTCCCTGGCCCGGCGAATGCGAAATATGTGCGGGTAACAGTAGCGAACTACCCTCTGACCGGTTTTTTCTGGGGCATTTTGCAGGCGGTAGGAAATGGCACCTCCCCGAACAAGGCCGTGGCGGCCATCGCCACTGCAGGGCCCAGCCCGAGCAGCCCCTGTGATGTCGTGCCGCTGATGGTCTGCGGCGATCCCACTCAGTACAACCCGAGTACCGGAAATTTCTGGAGTTACCACTTCGGTGATCTGACGGTGTTGAAAACCGCCGCAAACAATACCTCGGCGATCGGCCCCGGAAACTTCCAACTGCTCGATTTTGGTTCCGGTGGCAACGCAGTCAAAGACGGGCTGGCGGGCGGGATCAAAGAGTGCAACAACGTCGGCTCGACTGTCCAGACCAAGCCGGGCAATACCGTGGGGCCTGCCGTTCAAGGCCTGAATACACGCTTCGGCCAGTATTCAGGCGGCCTCAAGTCCGCGGACTATCCGCCGGACCTGGTGACCACCACCAACCCACAATCGCTGACTTACGCCGACCCGCAGATTTTGTATAACGGCCAGCCGGTTACCTCGAGCAACGGCAATCTCTCCTCCGGTGGCACTGCATTGTTGGATTACAACGACTGGGTACAGAGCGTCGCCGCCTGTGTCGCTGGCACTGGCAGCGGCTGTCAGGCCAATGGTGCGTTCGAACGGCGCATGTTGAAGATCGTGATCGGTAATTGCACGGGCAAGAACGACGGAACGTCCTCGATACCGGTGCTTGGCTTCGGCTGCTACTTCGTGCTGCAGCCAGCGAATCAACAGGGCAACTCGGCGCAGATCTTCGGTCAGTTCGTCAAGCAGTGCGAAGGCGACAACGTGTCTGGTCCCAACCCTTCGCAGGACACCGGCCCGCAGATCATTCAGCTGTACAAAACCTATATCGACAACAACCAAACACCGAGCACCGACTCGTAGGAGGTCATATGGGACGTCGTGCATTCAAGTTGCCGCAGGCCCAGCGTGGGCTCGCCATGGTGGAGTTGGTGATTGCTCTACCGCTGTTGCTGTTGCTGCTGTGTGCGATCGGCGAGTTCGGCCGTTTGCTGTATCAGTACAACAGCCTGATGCAGGCCAGTCGTGATGCCGGGCGTTTTGTCGCCGGCCAGGCCTGGAACGCTACCCTTGGCCAGCTCGATCTGAACTCCACTTTACTGTCCCAGACCCAGAACGTCGCCCTTTATGGCGCACCTACCAACCCGAATGGCTACTCCCCGGTAGTACCGGGGCTGACCCCCAACAAGGTCTTGGTCACTACAGTTGGTACTGACCATATACAGGTGAGCATTACCTACACCTTCCAGCCGGTGATCGGCAGCGCATTGCCAGCTTTCTATGGCAGTAGCGTGCCGCTCGGCATTGCGTTGACCTCGACTGTCGTGATGAGGGCCTTGTGATGAACATCAAGCGTATGCGTGGGGTATATGTGGTCGAGTTCGCCATCGTTGGCTTGCTGATGTTCACGCTGTTGTTCGGCGTACTGGAAGTGGGCCGGCTGTATTTTACCGTCAATGCGCTGAATGAAACTGTGCGCCGCGGTGCTCGGCTGGCTGCGGTGTGTGACATCAGCGACCCGATCATTCTGCGCCGGGCGATCTTCAATGCGGCCACCGACAGTGGCGCCAGCAGCCTGATCAATAACCTGGCGACGGCCGATCTGAGCCTGACTTATCTCGACCAGAACGGTACGGTGGTGGCCAGCCCCAACGATCTGAGCAGCTCCACCGGGTTTCGTGCCATCCGCTATGTTCAATTGCGCATAGCGAACTTCAGTTTCAACTTGCTTATACCTGGGTTCAGTGGGGTGTTCACCCTGCCACCATTCAGGTCAACCATGCCTCGCGAAAGCCTAGGCCGCCAGCCCGACACTAGCGCGGGATCGGGGATTACGCCATGTTAAGCACCCGGGACGTTCCCATTACCACCTCTACCCATAAGCAAGGCTTGCGCCTGCTGATCAGTAGCCGCGATGCCGAGGCCTTGCAACATCTGACTACGTTGAGCCAACGTCTGCCCAGTCTGCAGGTGAGCACGCGGCTGGTGAGCAATGGCCATACCGACCCGTTGTACGGGCTGGAGCAGATGCCTGATTTCCTGTTACTGCGTGTCAGCCACTTGTGGCGCGAGGAGCTGGCGGCCCTGTTGAAGCGTCCTGCACAGGAGCGTCCACCCCTGCTGGTGTGTGGACCTCTGGATGAGCGCGAGGGCATGCGCCTGGCGATGCAGGCCGGAGCCCGTGACTTTCTGCCCGAGCCGGTGGCGCCAGAGGAGTTGCTGGCGGCACTCGGCCGTATGCTGACAGAGGCCAAAGCGGGGCAGGTGACTGAAGGCAAACTGATTGCGGTGATGAATGCCAAGGGTGGCTCGGGCGCCACTATGTTGGCCTGTAATCTGGCTCATCAGCTCAGTGTCCGTGGCGGCACAACCCTGTTGCTGGATCTGGACCTGCAGTTCGGTAGCGTGGCTCACTGCCTGGATGTGCGGCCGGCGCACAGCCACGTAGAGGTTTTGCAGCAGGTCGATGCGTTGGACAGTGTCGCCTTGCGCGGCTTTTGCAGCCATTTCAGTCCGACCCTGCATGTACTCGGGGGGCGTGCCGGAGAGCTGTTCCTGTCGCAGGATGTACGCCTGGAGCAGTTGGACGCCCTGCTGCGCCTGGCACGCAACACCTATGACTGGGTGGTGGTGGATTTACCGCGGCAGATCGACCACCTCACTGGCGTCACCCTGGAGCAGGCGGACCAGATCTACATCGTGGTGCAGCAGAGTCTCAGCCATCTGAAGGACGGCACCCGCCTGACGCGCATGTTGCGTGACGACCTGGGAGTGCAGGGTAGTCGCCTGCAGGTGGTGGTCAACCGTTACAACAAGGCCTCGCCGGTCAGCCTCAAGGATATTGCCGAGGCACTGCGCTGCACGGATCCGCAGAAACTCCCCAATGACTATGCGGTGGTCAGTGAAAGCCAGAACACCGGGGTGCCACTGGAGGTCCATGCGCCGCGCTCCCCCGTCACTTTAGCCCTGCGCGAGTTGAGCCAGAATCTGATCGGGATCGAGGCCAGCGAGCGGAGTTTGCTTAAACGTACCTTTAGTCGTCTGTTCGGAGGGTAAGCCATGCTCAGCGAATTTCGTAATCGCCTGCGTCAGCAGTCCGGCAAAAATGTTCCGGCAGACGGACAGGAAGCCCCCATCAACAGTGAGGACTGCGTCAGTGAGCTCATGGCCTGGGAGGCCAGCGTGCCGGACGTCCTCTACGAGACCAAAACCAAGCTCAACCCGATGGAGATCGAATGGCGGGAGAAGATCTACCAGCAGTTGCTCAAGGTCATGGACCTTTCATTGCTCGACTCCCTGGAACCGGCCGATGCCGGGCGGCAGATTCGCGAGATCAGCCAGCGCTTGCTGGATGAGTATTCTGCACCGGTGAGTGCCGTCAGTCGGCAGCTGATCATCAAGCAGATCACCGACGAGGTGCTTGGCCTTGGGCCGCTGGAGCCGCTGCTGGCCGACCACAGTGTCTCCGACATCCTGGTCAACGGGCATGCCTCGGTGTACGTCGAACGCTTCGGCAAGCTGCAGAGAACCGATGTGCGCTTTCGCGACGATCAGCATCTGCTGAATATCATCGACCGCATCGTTTCCAGCCTGGGGCGGCGCATCGACGAATCCTCGCCGCTGGTGGATGCACGCTTGAAGGACGGCTCGCGGGTCAACGCCATTATCCCGCCCTTGGCCATCGATGGGCCAAGCATGTCGATCCGGCGTTTCGCGGTGGATTTGCTCAACACCGATAATCTGGTGCAGATGGGCACCTTGACGCCGGCCATCGCGCTGATGCTCAAGGCTATCGTCCGTGGGCGGCTGAACGTGCTGATCTCCGGCGGCACCGGCAGCGGCAAGACCACCATGCTCAATGTGCTGTCCAGCTTCATTCCGCATAACGAGCGGATCGTCACCATCGAAGACTCGGCCGAGTTGCAACTGCAGCAGCCTCATGTGGTGCGCCTGGAAACTCGTCCGTCGAATATCGAAGGCCGTGGCGAGGTGGGCCAGCGCGAATTGGTGCGCAACAGCCTGCGTATGCGCCCGGACCGCATCGTGATCGGTGAGGTGCGCGGCGCCGAGGCGCTGGACATGCTGACGGCGATGAACACCGGCCACGACGGCTCGCTGACCACCATCCACGCCAATACCGCGCGCGATGCCCTGGGGCGGATCGAGAACATGGTATCGATGACCGGTGCAACCTTTCCAATCAAGGCCATGCGCCAGCAGATCGCCTCGGCCATCGGTGTGGTGATCCAGCTGGAACGTCAGGAGGATGGTAAGCGACGGCTGGTCAGCGTGCAGGAGATCAACGGCATGGAGGGTGAAATGATCACCATGACCGAGATTTTCTCTTTTGCCCGCTCAGGCATAGGCGAACACGGTGAAGTACTGGGCGAGTTCCGTCCCACCGGCATGGTGCCGGCCTTTCGCGATGTGCTGGCCAAACGGGGTATCGAGCTGCCGCTCAACCTGTTCCGGCCGGAATGGATGGAGGGGCAGTCATGAGTCAGATCCCTGGTGAATACATCCTGGCGTTCCTCGGCATGGTGTTCACCGCCATGTTCCTCCTCAGCCAGGGGCTGGTGGTACCGGTGTTCGGCGAGGCCGGCCAGGTGCGCAAACGTATCCGCAGCCGCCTTGACCTGTTGGAGCGGGCCAGTAATCTGCCGAATATGCAGACGGTGCTGCGGCAGAAATACCTGCGGCGTCTGTCGCCTCTGGAAGCCCGCCTGGAGCAGTTGCCGGCGATGGAGGCGCTGGAGCAGATGATCGAGCAAGCCGGGCATGACTACCGTGCCTATCGGGTGCTTTTACTCGGGCTGGTCCTGGCGACAGCGGCGGGTCTTGGGCTTTGGTTGGTCACACAACTCTGGTGGGCGGCTGTTCCGGCGGCCATGGCCGCGTTCTGGCTGCCGGTGCTGAAGATATCCTACGACCGCAGTAAGCGCTTTGCCCAGTTCGAGGAGGGGCTGCCGGATGCACTGGATGCCATGTGTCGGGCCCTACGTGCCGGGCACCCGTTCAACGAGACCCTGCAACTGGTGGCGGAGGAGCATCAGGGGCCGGTGGCCCATGAGTTCGGCCTGACCTTCTCCGATATCAACTACGGCAATGATGTGCGCCGGGCCATGCTCGGCCTGCTGGAACGCATGCCGAGCATGACGGTGATGATGCTGGTGACCTCGGTGCTGATCCACCGCGAGACGGGTGGCAACCTGACCGAGGTGCTGGACCGTTTGAGCAGCCTGATTCGTGGACGCTTCCGCTTTCAGCGCAAGGTCAAGACCCTCACGGCCGAGGGACGCATGTCGGGCTGGATATTGGTGTCCGTGCCCTTTGTATTGGCGGCGGCGATTGTGATCTCGAGCCCAAACTATTTGCCCTTGCTCATCAAGGAACCCGTGGGCCAGAAGCTGGTCATGGGGGCTTTTATTGCCATGCTGATCGGAATTTTCTGGATACGTAAAATCATCCGGATTCAGGTTTAAGCGTAAACAGTTGTGGAGGGTGGGGTCATGGACTATCTGCTAAGTCTGCTCAAGAGTGTGGTGGGTAACGAACAGCTGGCGCGACTGTTGTTCGTTGGGGCAGTCGGCCTGAGCGTGGTGTTCGCTGCAGCTACCCTGACATTACTGGCGTTGGGGTTGCGAGATCCGGTGCAGCGCCGTCTTTTGCTGATCAAGCGCGGTCATGGCGGGGAGAGCCTCGGGCAAGATGCACCGAGTAACCTGCAATTGCTGCTGGAACAGGTGGGTCAGCGCTTTGCCTCCGGTGAGCGGGGGCAGGCCTCGCCTACCCGAACGCTGCTGACGCATGCGGGATATCGCTCGGCTACGGCGGTGCAGATGTACTGGGCGGTTCGCCTGCTGTCGCCACTGATACTGGTGGGCCTTACGCTTCTGGCTTTGCCGTTTATCCCGAAGCTATCCCTGACCATTGGCATGGTGTTGGTAGGGATAGCACTCGGTGTGGGCTGGTTGGGGCCGGCAATCTATGTCAACAAGCGCAAGCAGGCACGGATGACTCGGCTGCTCCGGGCCTTCCCCGATGCCTTGGACCTGATGGTGGTTTGCGTGGAGTCGGGCCTGGCCTTACCCCAGGCCATCGAGCGGGTAGCCGATGAGATGTCGGTCAGTCAGCCCGAACTGGCCCTGGAACTGGCTTTGGTCAACTCTGAAATCCGCGCCGGCATTCCCAGTACCGAAGCGCTTAAACACCTGTCTGAACGCACTGGCCTGGAGGACATTCGTGGGCTGGTCAGCTTGCTGGCGCAGAGCATCCGTTTCGGCACCAGCGTCGGTTCCACCCTGCGTATTTATGCCGAAGAGTTTCGCGACCGGCGCACCCAGCTTGCCGAGGAGACTGCAGCGAAAATAGGCACCAAGCTGATGTTCCCACTGATTTTCTGCCTGTGGCCGAGCTTTTTCCTGGTGGCCATCGGTCCTGCAATCATTGGGGTGTTTAAACTCTTCGGGAAGGTATGACATGACCTTCTTGCCATAGGCCTGTGCGGCCGCTTCAAGCGTTACGCGCAGCAGTAGTTCAGTCGGGCCTGTCACGCCGAGGGCGCGCGGGCTCGAGTCCCAACGCCGCTATCTTCTTGAGAGGATCGGGTCACAATGGACATTGAAGCCGCCTTACTCGGTACCCTCTTGCTGTTGGCCATCATTGTGATCGCCCTTCTTATCGAACGCATTAATCCAGCCCAGGTGCAACCATTAAAGTCGGCTGGCTTTAATCTGGTCTATACGCTGGTGTACACCTTGGTGCAGGCCGCAATTGTTCCGCTCGTCTCCGTTGCCACCGTTGTCGCCGTCAATGCTGCAGGCGGTGGCTGGATCGATCTGCCGAACACTGGATGGGGGCTACTGTTCGGCTTTCTGCTTTATGCTTTCACGCTCGACTTCATGGAGTACTTGTTCCACCGTGCGCAGCATCGCTTTCCGGTAATGTGGGCCATGCATTCGTTCCACCACAGCGATACGGCGCTGAACGCAACCACAACCAGCCGGCATCATTGGGCTGAACACGGGATTAAGATGCTGACGATCTTCATGCTGGCCGGGGTAATCTTCAAAGCAAATTCCGCCATCGTCGGTCTATACGCGGTTATCAGTTTCTACAACGTGTTCTCCCACATGAATATCCGAATTGGCTTCGGCCGCCTGTCGTTCGCTCTGAACTCGCCGCAATATCATCGCATTCACCACTCGGCGCTGCCTGAGCACTACGATTGCAATTTCGCAGCACTGTTTCCGATCTTCGACGTGCTGTTCGGCACCTACCGCCAGCCGCGCGCGGGGGAGTTTCCCCCCAGCGGCCTCAACGACAAGAAACCGCCGTCCGGCCTGATCGATGCGATTATCTGGCCCGCCCGGGCGAAGTAGCTCTATTTTCTTCCGTCACTCGGCATTGCGAGTGTGTCGGTAATCGCTGACAGCTTCGTACACTGCCTTGCGTAGACGATTGATACCGCCAATCGGCCGATGGGCTTCGAGGCCGAACCACGGGTTGAAGGACTGGTTGTCGCATTGCAGGTTCAGTGCGGGAGTGTCGAAGTCCTGCGCCGGGACTTTGATGCGTGCGACAGTTTCGAAGGGAGCGTCGCTTTCACGCCATTCAATACTGGTGTCTTCGATGGGCATGTACTTGGCTGGATCCTGGCGCTGGATCTGCAAGACGAAGCACGCCGGGACCCGATCGGTCGACAATTGCTGGCTGAGTGCACTGCGCAGGAAGTTTGGCAGGGCTTGATTCTGGAGCGGCAGGTTGTAGATCGGGCAGCTTTCGGGATCTGGTGCGACGCGGAATTTGGCATTGGCCGTGCCGAACTTGTACGGCGACACCGAGAAGTAGGTGGTCTGAGTCGGGTTTGTGGGCGCTGGAGCCAGCGTTGCCAGTGCGATAAACAGGTGGCGAGCCTGCCAGCTACGCGGATCCCAACTTGGGAAGAACGCCATGACCTTCTTGCCATCTGCCTGCGCAGCCACGTTCTGACGGTACTCGGCGACATCACTGACGAAGAAGTTTGGATGACTGAACATCACGAAATCCTGCTCGCCACGGCTCTGCTGTTCTTTCAAAAGCTGCGTACCCGGAACATCCAGCAGCTTGATCGCCATGCCGCGAGCGTCCCGGATGCTGTCGAACTGCGGGTAAGCGTTGCCGTTGGACAGACGCAGGGTTGCTTGCCAGGTCTTGCCGGCTTCGGCGAACACCCCCTGACGTAACGGCGCTGCCAAATCGGGCAGCACCTGAACCTCGGCTTTGACGCAACCATGGGCCTTGGCATGGGCGTCACGCAGATAGCGTGTGCCTTCACGGTGTTGGTCAACGATGCGCACGGCTGTCTGGATGATGTCCTGAGTCATCGCGGATTCGCCCGGCGGGACCTGTTCTTCGGCCGAGACCGGACCGCTGTATTGCCAGGTGAACCAGGCCGTCGCCAAAGCCCAGATCAGCAGGCCGAGCCCCAGCAGCAGCAGAAGTGTTTTGCCCAGCAGGGCGCCAATGCGCAGCCAGAGGGTGATCAGCATGTGAAAGTCCTTTTTGCGGAAGCGATAGTCATGGCAGTTGCGATTCCAGCGGGCCGCCGAGCACCTTCAGATACTCCAGCAAGGCCCAGCGCTCTTCGGGTTGCAGCAAGCGTCCGATGACCCCTTTACCGCGTAAACCGGCGCGGAACTCGTGACCGCTGTTGTGGTTGCCAGTGATCCGCGTGTCGAACACGAAGCCATTGGTAAAGGCTTCGGTGCGATAACCGAGGTGGCGAGGGTCGTATTCGAACGTGCCTTTATAGAAGGTGGTCGCACGTTCGTCTTGCGGTGAGAGCAGTTGATAGATGCTCGGGACCGAACCGTTATGCAGGAACGGCGCAGTGGCCCAGACACCCGCCAGCGGTCGAGCCTTGTAAGCGCGTAACTCACGAACGCCGATCGGCAGGCCGAACCCATTCAGAACCGAGCGTTCTGCGGGCGTGACATTTGCGTCGCGGTAAGCCCGGTTCTCGACGAATGCGGTGACGTAGGCGAGCCCCTTGGCCACCGAGAGTTTGCTCATGTCCAGAGGTTCGGTGGAGGTTGGATGCAGTTTGACATCCAGACTCGCCAGCTCCGCTGGATCCCATTGCAGGGCCGTCAGATCAAAGCGATGGTCGGCGATGTTGTTGGCGGCGCCTGGATCGGTGCCAATTACGTCAACCGGCAGCATTTTCAAGGTTTGCAGGGGACGGCCATTGCTTTGCGTCACAGACGGTACGTGGCAGCCGGCGCAGTTCTCGGTGAACAGCGCCCGGCCTTTGGCGGCCAAAGGCTTGTCGATACTGCCAAGCAACTCTTCGGGCCAGGCCGGCGGCTTAAGCCGTTGCAAGGTTTCTTCGATCAGGTGCAGGTCACGCACGCGCACACTCGAGGGGTAACGAGCGTCACCTTTGAGCGGCTGGCCTGCGGCATCAAAGAAGCTCAGCGTGGCGCCGACCCCAAGGGCTTCGCCGATGTTGCGTGCCATCGGCTGTTGAGCCGAGCCGTTCCACTGCACCCAGTCGAAGGTCCACATTTCCCACAGCTGTGGATAGTCCACCGGCGCGTTGGCCACTCGGTAGTTGTCCGCAGAAATGGCGTCGCCGAAGCTGGCGTTGGCGATGCGTCCGAACGCATCGGTGCGGCCGGGGCCTTCTTCGGTGGGGTAGAGGCCACGATGAGTATCGTTCCAGGCAACGCTCAAGAATGTATCCAGAGACGTTTTGAATTCTTTGCGCAGTTGCTGGTGTTGCGCATCGTAGTCCTGGCCAAGGACATTGCGCGCGAAGCGTTCGAATTTCCATGGGTTGTAATAGGTAGAGGCGAGACTGGCCACCAATGCCTGGCCGAAGCTTCCACCGCGCAAAGTGGGAACGCTGGACGGTAGAACATGCTGGGCCGGACCACCGTCGATCCGCACGGCCTGGCCGTTATAACGCAGCTCGCCGGTGTGGCAGGCGGCGCAGGTAATATCCAGAAACTCATCTTTGCTGCCAGGATTTTGATGGCGGGCGAAGCCGACCGGCAGATTGCCGGGATTACTGGGGTTGGCTTTCTGACCAGGGTCGACGAGAAAACCGAAGCGGGCGAGGTATTCAGGGGCTGCGAAACGTTGTTCGGAGAACGGTAACTCGAGCGCGCCGAACCAGTCATAACGCAGACCTTTAACCTGGGTACCCTGGGGCGTGAAGTAATAGGTCTGGCGGTCGGCGGCGTTCCACTGTTCAAGGTAATGCACCTGTTTGACGGGTACATAATCGGGCAGCTTCGGGTTGACGACGTAATACAGGACGATGGCCAGGCCAAGACAGAGCAGGGTGGCGATCAGAAATAACACACGGGAAATGAGGCGCAAGCTAAACATCCTTGTTGGTTTATAGGCCCTTATGCCCTAGCCCAAGTTGTGCGGCAAGTAGCCATTACGCCGGATGCAGTGAGAAACGACCTGTCCGGCTGTGAGTTTGCATCGAAGGTAAAATTGGCCAATGCCGCAAAATGCGTTTAAAGACGTGAACTTATCGGAAATTTCCTGCTCTCATGCCGGTAGCCATTGGTCGTGGCCGCCTGATAAGCTCGCGACTTTACACTCGATTGCCCTTTAGGCGCATGAACAAGGAAATAGCATGAAACAGCATCGGTTGGCGGCGGCGGTGGCCCTGGTTGGCCTGGTACTTGCGGGTTGTGATTCGCAGACCAGCGTAGAGCTGAAAACCCCGGCGCAAAAAGCTTCCTACGGTATCGGCCTGAACATGGGCAAAAGCCTTGCCCAAGAAGGCATGGATGATCTGGATTCCAAAGCGGTAGCCCAGGGCATCGAAGATGCCGTCGGCAAGAAAGAACAGAAGCTCAAAGACGACGAACTGGTCGAAGCCTTCGCTGCACTGCAAAAGCGTGCTGAAGCGCGTATGGCCAAGATGAGTGAAGAGTCGGCATCCGCCGGCAAAAAATTCCTCGAAGATAACGCCAAGAAGGCGGGTGTCACTACCACCGCTTCTGGTCTGCAATACGAAGTGATCAAGAAAGCCGATGGCCCTCAGCCTAAGCCGACAGACGTAGTGACTGTTCACTACACCGGCAAGCTGACCAATGGCACCGTTTTCGACAGCTCCGTCGAGCGCGGCAGCCCGATCGACTTGCCAGTAAGCGGTGTTATTCCGGGTTGGGTCGAAGGCCTGCAACTGATGCACGTTGGCGAGAAGTACAAGTTGTACATCCCTAGCGAACTGGCCTACGGCGCGCAAAGCCCAAGCCCGGCGATTCCAGCCAACTCGGTGCTGGTATTCGACCTGGAACTGCTGGCGATCAAGGATCCGGCAAAACAAGACGCTACCAAGTAATCAGCGTCTGATACAAAACAACGCCCCGTCTATACGGGGCGTTGTTGCATCTGGCGATTGATGGCGGGCAAAGTAAGCGAACGGACGCCATCGGGTAGAGTCATACCATTGAGGTTGCTGGTGTTAGACTCAGTCTGGTTGCGAAGTCAATGAAATAATGGGTTTTTTTATGTGAGTAAAAAACGCCCGATCTGAGTTCAGCCCTTATAAAACGGGGCTTTCAGGCGTTAAAAGCGGCTCTGTTCACAAGGTTATCCACAATTTGTGTGGATAACATTTCAGTGGGGGGGATGATGAAAGCACCCTGGAATTTCGCTCGTTTCTTGCCAATGGCGGGAAGACTGCTCAGCCGAGGACGTTTGCCGACCTTGCTCTTCGCTGTGGCGAGCAAAGGCGCTAGCCAAGGCAATCGCCTGGGCAAACTCAAAGACGATCTGCAATTGCTACAGGCATTGTGCCTGGCCTATTGGCGTGGTGAGTACCGGGCCATCAGCCGGAAATCGATTCTGACGGTGGTGGCGGGCCTGATGTATTTCCTCAGTCCACTTGATGCCATCCCGGATTTCATTCCGGTGTTTGGCATGCTCGATGACATCGCGGTATTGGCTTGGGTGATGAAAACCCTGGACGACGAGTTGAGCGCTTTTCGTGCCTGGCGTGCACAGCAGTTGCCGGAAAAACTGGCGGTGGTCGAGCGATTGCCGGATACGCCGGAGCAACTCCAGCTGCAAGGTCCGAAAAAAACCTGAGCCGATTCAGGGTCATCCACAGATTGATACCCCCTCGCGACCTTGGCGACTGTTAGGATTACACTTCTAGGGAAAAGTACCGACTCGCTAAGTGTTGTTGTCCTACGGGGTAGTAATGGATATTCAGATAATTGCACGTGATGGCGAGCCCGAATATGCGGTTCTGCCGTGGGCTCAGTATCAGGCTTTGTTAAAAGCTGCAGGCGTCAACGAGCAACCGCCGCGAGAAGCCATAGTCCGTCACGCGGCAACACCAGACCAGATTCTTCCAGGTCTGGATCAACTACGCAGTTTGCGCGAAGGGAAGGGCGTCGCCATTGAGGCGTTAGCCCGCACGGTAGGAATCAGCCCGTCTTATCTGGCCTTGATTGAAAGCGGTGAGCGTCTACCGGACGCCGCGATTCGCCGCAGCCTGGCCTGGGAGTTGACGGTTCCAGGTTGGAGGGATGAGACGTGAGCGTACGCATTAGTCGACAACATTGGGATGGGTTGCTGAGCGAGCTCGATCAAGCCCGCCGCCAGCGGCATCTGCTGACTTATCGGGCCTTGCTTGAGCGTTTGCAGTTACCCACCCCGGCCATGCAAACCCTGACTGCGGCCCTGGAGCATCTGGCAGCACTGGATGCCCGAGCGGAGCAGCCGTTGCGCAGTTCGTTGGTGATCAGCCAAGGTGCAAGTCGTTTGCCTCGTACCGGCTTCTTCGAGTGTGTCGAGCGTCTTGGACGTTTCTCCGGCCCTTCCGATGGCGTTGCTGCGGCTTCCTGGCACGCGTCCGAAGTGGTGCGGGTTTTCGAATACGAGTACCCCGAATCGGCGGAGGCCTGAGTGTTCTGGCGACTTAAAGCGCGAGCCAGCTATTGGTTGGCGCGCAGGCTGTTTCATTGGTCGTGGTTCGTGCGTCAACCCCGTGGCTGGCACTGGCTCGAAGGTCAGTTCGCGCGTATGGCGAACTTGGGTGATGTCGGCGCTCAAAGCTTCTACGGCCATATCCTGACCTTTCGCGGCCAAGGCCTCGGCGCCCGCGAAGAAGGTGTGCGCTTGCTGCGCTTGGCGGCGCTGGCAGGGGACGGTAAAGCGGCCTATCAAGTGGGCGTGATCAGCCTTGCTGGAACACCCAGCAAAGCGCCTGATGCGGCTGAAGCGGCCCGTTGGTGGGCGATGGCGGCGAAGGCTGGGCACCCACTGGCTGAGATCAAGCTCAAGCAGTTGGAATCGAACGGTGGCAGCTTTTTGTAGGAGCCGAGCTTGCTCGCGATGGACTCAAGGGCGACGCGTTTATTCAGAAAACACGCGTTATCGTTAACGTCCATCGCGAGCAAGCTCGGCTCCTACATAGAGACCTCAATCACCGCCTGTCCCGCCAGATAACCTAAATCTCCTCTACCACCGGCAAGCCAGTCTCCAGGCTGTCGATCATATGAATGCTGTGGCCCGGCACATTCTTGGCGTGGTGCTTGGCTTGCGAAGCCAGCTCTGCCAGTTGGCTGGAGTCGAGTTGTCCACAGGCCTGTGGATACAAATGCACGACGCCGATGGACAGCGACAGCAGCGGGAACTCCTGGCGTATGCCCTGGCGATTGGGCGCGATAAAGCAGCCGGCTTCCAAGTGTTCGCTGCGATAGAAGCGTCGGCACTGGCTGTGGAAGTCCTCCAATAGCAGGTTGAGACGTTTGCGCCAATCCTCTGGACCTAACACCAGCAGAAAATCGTCGCCGCCGATATGCCCGACAAAGTCGCGGCTCGGGTCCACTCGGTCAGTCAGACACTGCGCCAGACACAGCAGGACTTCATCCCCCCGGCCGTACCCGTAGATATCGTTGAAGGGCTTGAAGCTGTCGATGTCCACATAGCAGATCACCGATTCGCGAGCCTGTTGCAGCAACCGCGCGAGGCACTGCTGGATCGGCACGTTGCCCGGCAACAGGGTCAATGGGTTGGCGTAGCGGGCTTGCTGGATTTTCAGTTCGGTAATCAGCTTGAGGACGTCGATCACCCGCCCCAATCCCAGGTAGCCGCCGTTGAGGGTGATGATGAAGTCCTCTTCGATCCGTTGCCGGGCGCGGCTGGTGATCAGGCGGCTGACCTGTTGCAGTGACTGGTTCAGCTCGACCGCGAGGAAGTCATCACTCATCAGCCGGCTGATGGGTTTGCGTGCAAACAAGTCAGTGGCAAAGGGCTTGAGCAGCGCATCCGACAGCGAGTGTCGGTGGACGATCCCGCAGGGGTGGCCTTGATCATCCAGTACCGCCAAGGAGTTGAGGTTGGCCTGGCGACGGAAGGCTTCCAGAACTATCGCAGTAGGGGTCCCCCGAGCCATAGCCGGTTGCTCGTTGAGCAGGGCGCTGAGGTCGCTGCCTTCGTCGTTCAAGGCCACCGTAGTGCTGTCGTGTTTGGGCATTAGTGTTCGCGCATCCTGCGGCGGATGTTCTTGCGGACGGCAGAGCAGGTAACCCTGGACCAGATCGACGCCCATTTCGGTCAGCACCGCGAGCTCTTCCGGCAGTTCGATACCTTCAGCGATGACTTGTGCCCGGGAGGCTTTAGCAATTTGCAGGATTGAGCCAACAAACTCGCGCTTGAGGGCATCCAGATGAATACCGTCGATGAAGTGCCGGTCGATCTTCACGTAGTCCGGGCGCAGCTCGGACCACAATCGCAAGCTGGAATACCCTGCGCCTAGATCGTCCAGGGCAATCGAAAAGCCCATGGCTCGGTAGTGATGCAGGGCGTTTTGCAGCAGCTGGAAATCGTCGGTCGGGGTCTGCTCGGTGAGTTCAATGACTACCTGGCTCGGTTCAATGCCGAAGTCTTGCAGTAGTTGCAGCGTGCGGCCTGGCTGGTGGGCCGCTTCGAGCAGGGACTCCGGGGAGACATTGAGGAACAGTTTGCCCGGCAGTTTCTGTTCGTTGAAGCGTCGGCAGGCGCTACGACGGCAAGCTATTTCCAGCTCACTGAGGCGACCGGCCTGGCGGGCCACGGCGAACAGTGCGACAGGTGAGTGCAGCGGGCTATTGGAGGGCCCGCGACTAAGGGCTTCATAGCCGACGATACGTCTTTCAGAGAGGGAAATGATTGGCTGGAACAGGCTGTGTAAACCGCTTTGAGCCAGGATTGAACTCAATGCGCTCAGCTGTTCGGTTGTGGTCATGGTGTTCTCTGTCGATAAAAAAAGGACTGGGTGCTGTGGGCACCCAGTCCTGTATTTCACGACAGAATGATGACTATTTGATGACGCTACGGGGAGCGTTCAAATTAAATTGCCATCATTGTCAGTGCTTTGCTACCGCAGTATTGAGCTTCAAGTAATCCAGTAGAATCCGCCCGGTTTCGCTCAGGTAGGCATCGTCTTCCGGCTTGGTCTTGTCTGGCTCGGCCGCGATCGCGTCTTCGTCTTCTTTCTTCAGCTCTTTGAGCGGCTCTTCACCCTTGGCCTTGCGGCGGATGTTTTCCATGACCAGCTGCTTGGTTTCGATATCAGCATGCTGCGCACGACGCTCGGCTTCGTTGAGGCTGACGGTTTTCTCGGTCATCAGCTTCTGGGCCAGGGCCAGTTTGTCGCGGATGAACACGAACTCCGCGTCCTTGGCCGAGCGGGCGTCATGCTCGGACTTCAACTGCGCCAGGTACGGTTTGAATGGATCGACCGCCGGTTTGATCGCCGGACGAATGGTGTCCCACGGCATGGCTTCAGGCAGGGCACTCTCGCCGATTTCCTTGGTGTCGATGATCGACGGGAAGTCGACATCCGGCAGTACGCCCTGATGTTGGGTGCTCTGCCCGGAAACCCGGTAGAACTTGGCCAGCGTCAGTTTCAGCTCACCATGATTCAGCGGCTGGATAGTCTGCACAGTACCTTTACCGAAGGTCTGGCCGCCGACGATCAACGCGCGGTGGTAGTCCTGCATGGCGCCGGCAAAAATCTCCGAAGCAGAAGCCGAGAGACGGTTGACCAGCAAGGCCATCGGGCCTTTGTAGAAAGCGCCCGGGTTTTCATCTTCAAGTACATCAACCCGGCCATCGGCATTACGCACCAGTACGGTCGGACCTTTGTCGATGAACAGGCTGGTCAGCTCAGTAGCTTCCTGCAACGAGCCGCCGCCGTTGTTGCGCAGGTCGATGACCACGCCGTCGACTTTGTCTTTTTGCAGTTCAGTCAGCAGTTTCTTCACATCGCGGGTGGTGCTTTTGTAGTCCGGATCACCGGCGCGGAAGGCTTTGAAATCAAGGTAGAAAGCCGGGATCTCGATGACGCCGAGCTTGTAGTCCTTGCCGTCCTGTTTCAGGTTGAGAACCGACTTCTTCACCGCCTGATCTTCAAGCTTCACTGCTTCGCGGGTGATCGAGACGATCTTGGTGGTCTGGTCGTTCGGTGCATTGCTGGCCGGGATCACTTCCAGGCGCACCACGGTGCCTTTCGGCCCACGAATCAGTTTGACCACCTCGTCCAGACGCCAGCCGACGACATCGACCATTTCTTTATCAGCCTGGGCGACGCCGATGATCTTGTCCGCCGGTGCGACTTGCTTGGTCTTGTCCGCCGGACCTGCCGGCACCAGGCGCACGACTTTTACCTGGTCGTTGTCGCTCTGCAACACGGCACCGATGCCTTCCAGCGACAGGCTCATGTTGATGTCGAAGTTCTCCGCGTTATCTGGCGACAGATAGTTGGTGTGCGGGTCGTAGGACATGGCGAAGGTGTTGATGTAAGCCTGGAAGATATCTTCAGGACGGGTTTGATCCAGGCGCACTAGCTGATTCTTGTAGCGCTTGGTCAGCAGCTCTTGAATAGCCTTGGGATCTTTGCCGGCGATTTTCAGGCGCAGGACTTCGTCCTTGACGCGTTTGCGCCACAGGTCGTCGAGTTCTGCAGTGGTTTTGAGCCAAGGGGCATCCTTGCGATCGATCAGCAACGACTCCTTGGTGGTGAAGTCGAATTTGTCGACGCCTTTGTTCAGCTCAACCAAGGCGAAGTCCAGACGCGCTTTGACGCGGTCCAGATAACGCTTGTAGATAGTGAACCCGGCATTCAGGTCGCCGCTCTTGAGGAAGTCGTCAAATTGGGTTTTCCATTTGTCGAATTCGGCAATATCGCTGGCGAGAAAATAGCTGCGCGACGGATCCAGCAGCTTCAGGTAGCTGTCATAGATGATCACAGAGCGCGCGTCATCGAGAGGCGGCTTGCTGTAATGGTGGCGCTTGAGCAACTCGACGACGTTAAGGCTGGCAATCACCTCGTCACGATCGGGCTGAAGCTTGTCCCAGCTATTGGCTGCGAACGTATTGGTCGACAACGGTATAAGACCGAGGCCAATGAAAAGAGCAAGGGCGGTGCTGGGGAACAAATGCTTCATGCTGATTCGACGCGGGGGCAATTGATAACGCATATTAGGCCGTCTTTGAAGTCGCCGGTTCCATAGGGGCCGGTCGCATAATGCAAAAAACCCGGCGCTACAGCAACGGGCTCAGTCCAGACTCACTATGGAGGCACTGTGAAAGCATTGCAAGGCGTTGAAGGTCAAGTGGTATGGGTTGAAGAGCCGAGTCCGACGTGCGACGTAGGGCAAGTTCGTATTCGAGTAGCGGCTGCGGGCTTGAACAGGGCCGACTTGTTACAGCGAGCAGGGCTCTATCCTGCACCGCCTGGTGCCAGCCAAGTGCTGGGCCTGGAGTGTTCGGGGGTGATCAGCGAGGTGGGGCCGGGTTCGTCCTGGCAGG
Source organism: Pseudomonas sp. F220 (assembly GCF_057813935.1). Lineage (NCBI taxonomy): Bacteria > Pseudomonadati > Pseudomonadota > Gammaproteobacteria > Pseudomonadales > Pseudomonadaceae > Pseudomonas > Pseudomonas sp. F220. The sequence goes on along the minus strand of NZ_JBVASJ010000013.1, from coordinate 97,736 downwards.
TGGGTGATCGCGTCTGCGCGCTCCTGGCCGGTGGTGGGATGGCCGAGGAAGTGGTGGTCGATGGCCGTCATGTGTTGCCGGTGCCGGAAGGTTTGTCGCTGACTGAAGCGGCGGCACTGCCCGAGGTCTACAGCACTGCGTGGTTGAACCTGTTCCAACTGGCAGCGCTCAAGCCCGGTGAAAAAGTGCTGTTGCACGCTGGCGCCAGCGGCGTTGGGTCGGCGGCTATTCAGCTGTGCAAAGCATTTGGCAATCCGTGCTGGGTCAGCGTCGGTTCGGCGGATCGTCTGGCCTATTGCGAGGCTTTGGGGGCACAGGGTGGCGTGGTCCGTACCGACGGTCTGGAAAACTTGAATGATCTCGGTCCGTTTGACGTCATCCTCGATCCGGTGGGGGCCAACTATGCCGCGTTGAACGTAAAACTGCTGGCGCGCGATGGCCGTTGGGTGTTGATCGGTCTGATGGGCGGTCGTGAGGCGCAGCTGGACCTGGCGCAGGTGCTGGCCAAGCGGGTGCAACTGCTGGGTTCGACCCTGCGCAGCCGGGACGAGCAATTCAAGGCCGATCTGTTCAGCGATTTGAGCCAGCATGTCTGGCCGCTGTTCGCCGAAGGGCGTCTGAGCCCACAACTGGCCAAGACCTTTCCGATCAAGGACGCTGAAGCAGCGTTTGCAGAGCTTGCGACCAACAAGGTGTCGGGCAAGTTGGTGTTGGTGATCGACGAAACGCTAGTCTGAAACCTTTGTAGGAGCAGCCGGTCGACGCTCGATTGCTCGCGATGGACGTTAACGATAACGCGTGTTTTCTGAATAAACGCGCCGCCCTTGAGTCCATCGCGAGCAAGCTCGCTCCTACAGGGATTGCATCTCGGCTACTTCCACTGATGAATCGGCCACCCGGCTTTTTCGGCCTGCTCACGCAGCACCGGATCCGGGTTGACCACATGCGGGAAGTCGACTTTCAGCAACAGCGGCAGGTCGTTGCGTGAGTCTGAATAGAAACTCGCGCCTTCGAGGTTTTCGCCTTCGGTGTCCAGCCATTCCAGCAAGCGGGTGACCTTGCCTTCGCGGTAGGTCAGGGTGCCGACAGTGTTGCCGCTGTAGACCCCATGGGTCACTTCCAGCTCGATCGCCAATATCTCATCAATGCCCAGACGCTCGGCAATCGGTTTGACCAAGTGCGTGCCAGAGGCCGAGATCACCAGGATCCGGTCGCCGGCCTTGCGGTGGTTGGCGATGGCTTTGCAGGCGTCGCTGAAGATGATCGGTTCGATCACGTCCTCGACCCACGGTGCCACCAAGTGCTCGACCTCTTCCGGCGTGCGCCCGGCCATCGGCTCCAGGCTAAAGGCCATGTATTCCTCCATCGCCAGCTTGCCATGGCTGTAGGCGTCCATCAGCTCGTTGTTGCGACGCATGAAGGACTCGCCGTCGACCCAGCCCAGACGGCCCATCTGTTCACTCCACAAGGTGGCGCAGTCGCCATGGATCAGGGTTTCGTCCAGATCAAAAATTGCCAAAGCCATTAGTGCAGCTCTCTCTTCAAAATAATCAGGCGCATCAAAAACATCAGGCTACCTTACACAGGGCCGTCGGATCGATGGAAAGCGCCAGGCGTTGACCGTCGGCATGCAAATCAGCCGCTGAGCGGTTCAGCACATCGACCACCAACTCTACGCCGCGTGCTTCGACGCGGTAGCGAATGACGTTGCCCAAGAGGCTGTGGCTGCGGACCTGCGCGTCGAGCTCTCCATTCAGGCTCAGCTCGATGGCTTCTGGACGAATGGCGATGCGACCGGTGATTGGGCGTTGCAGCAACTTGCTGGCGCTGTCGGCATCGAGCAGGTTGTAGTTGCCGATAAAACCTGCGGCAAATACGTCTACCGGTGCGGTGTAGAGGGTTTCAGCGTCACCGCTCTGGACGATCTTGCCCTGGTTCATCAGGAAGATGCGGTCAGACATGATCAGGGCTTCTTCCTGATCATGGGTGACGAAAATAGTGGTCAGACCCAACTCGCGCTGGATCTGACGGATCTGTTCGCGAAGGTGTTTGCGAATCCGTGCATCCAGCGCCGACAGTGGCTCATCCAACAGCAACAGGCGTGGCCGGGTCACCAGCGAGCGGGCCAGGGCCACCCGTTGACATTGACCGCCGGAAAGCTGATGCGGGTAGCGCGCGGCGAAGTCGTTCAGCTCCACCAGTTGCAGCACCTCAAGCACACGCTTGCGACTGTCGTCGGGATTGACCTTTTGCATCCGCAAGCCGAAAGCTACGTTCTGCTCCACGGTCATGTTAGGGAACAGTGCATAGCTCTGGAACACCATACCAATGCCGCGTTTTTGCGGGCTCAGCGGGACGAGGTCCCGACCTTCAAGGAGGATTTTGCCGCCGTCCACCGAGGTCAGTCCGGCGATGCAGCGCAGCAGGGTGGATTTGCCGCAGCCCGAGGGGCCGAGGAGGGTGACGAATTCACCCTTTTGGATTTCGCAGTTGATATCGCTGAACACGGGGGTGCCGGCAGAGCCCTTTAGAGAGTAGCTTTTTTGCAGGTGTTGGACGCTGACGTAGCTCATAAGCTTTTGTCCTTATTCAAGATATTGGCAGCCCAGGTCAGAACCAGCACAAAGAAGAAGTAGGAAATCACCAGCGCGCTGGTGAAGTGGCCGCTGCTGTTACGCATGTTGTTCAGGTAGACCTGCAGGGTTTCATAGCGGGTGCCGACGAGGATGTTGGCAAACACGAACTCACCGAACAGAAACGAGAAGGACAGCAGCAACGCCACCATCAAGCCCTTGCGCAGATTCGGCAACACCACCAGGAATGCCGCCTGCCAGGTGCTGGCTCCGAGCAGTTGGGCGGAGTCCATCAGGTCGCGCAGGTTGATTGCTTGCAGGTTGTTGGTGATCGCCCGGTACATGAACGGCAGCGCCACGGTGAAGTAGCAACCGACCAGAATCCAGGGCGTACCGACCATTGCGAACGGCCCGGAGCCATAGAGCTGCAACAGCCCCACCGAGGAAACCACAGGCGGTACTGCGAACGGCAGCAGGATCAGGATGTTCATCAGCGCATCGAGCTTGGGGAAGTGGTAATGCACCACGAACAGCAGCGGCAGAATCAGCACCACCGACAGCACTAGAGCGCCGACGCACACCAGCAATGATTGGCCAAAGGCACCGAGAAAACGCGGGTCGCTCCACAGCTGGACATACCATTTGATCGTAAAACCACTGGGCAGGATGGTCGCTGACCAACTGCTGGCGATCGAGTAGATCAGTGTTCCGGCCAGCGGCAGCAACAGAATGGCAAACAGCAGATAAACCACTACCCGGTGGTAGAGGACGGCGGAGCCGGTTTCAGCGCGAGACATGGTAGCTCCTCTTCAATAGCAACTGGTGCACGACGGTGACCAGCGTCATCAGCGCCACCAGCACTACAGCCAGGGCGCTGGCCATGTTCGGGTCCAGGGAAATGTCGCCGGAGACCATCGCGGCGATCCGGATCGGCAGCACGTTGAAGTTGCCCGTGGTCAGGGCGTACACAGTGGCGTAGGCGCCGAGGGCATTGGCCAGCAGGATCACGAAGGTCCCGAGCAGTGCCGGGGTCAGCACCGGCAAGCCGATGAGCCGCCAGAACTGCCAGCCGCTGGCGCCAAGAAGGGCGGAGGACTCACGCCAGTCTTCACGCAGGGCGTCGAAGGCCGGGTAGAGCAGCAATACACCGAGGGGGATCTGGAAATAGGTGTAAAGAATGATCAGCCCGGTCTTGGAATACAGGTTGAAGTCCTGAATGATCCCGGCCTGCTTGAGCATGATGGTGAATGTGCCGTTGAAACCCAGGAGGATGATGAAGGCGAAGGCCAGTGGGACGCCGGCAAAATTGCTGGTCATATTGGCGAACGCATTGACGAAGTTACGCAGTCGCGAGTCGACCCGGCGCAGCGAATAGCTGCCCAGCACGGCGATGATGATTCCGAACACGCTGGACCAGAAGCTGATCTCCAGGCTGAATTGAATCGCCTGCAAATAGAACTTGGAATTGAAGATCTTGCTGAAATTGGCCAGACCCCAACCGAATTCTTCCGATTGCACGCTGTGGATCATCACCCAGCACAGCGGGGCAATCTGAAACACGATAAAGAACAGGGCGAAGGGCACCAGGCAGAGTGCCGCCAGCCATTTGCCTCGAGTGATTGAATTCACTTCAACAGCTCCCGGCAGACAGGTTTGTCGTGGGCAACGCCAAGCAATTCGCAGATCGTGCCGCAGAGCTCGGTCTGTTTCGGCGTGGCATTGCGATCAAGACAGAAAGCATCGCCGAGCACAAACAGCGGGACTTCGCGTTCTTCGGCAAGCAAGCCATTGTGCGAGCGGTCGTTGTTCATGCCGTGGTCGGCAGTTACCAGCACCTGATACCCGGCGTCGAGCCAGCCTTGCAGGTAGTCGGCGAGGATGATGTCGGCCGAGCGGGCGCTGTTGCGGTATTGCGCGGTGTCGAGGCCGTGCTTGTGCCCGGCGTCGTCGATGTTCATGGGGTGAACCAGCAGAAAGTTCGGCGCATGGCGCAGACGCAGGTTCTCGGCGTCTGCGAACAGGTGCGAATCTGGGTAGTGGTCACTCCAGTAGAAGTGTCCGTGCTGGATCGGCAGATCCGCGGCCTCGGTATGGCGATCGCGTGCCACGTTGAACGGCGAACGGTTATACAACTCGCTGACCCAGTGATAGGCCGCGGCTGCGGTGCTGAGCCCGGCGTCTGTAGCGTAGTGGAACACGCTGCGCTGGTTGGACAGGCGCGACACGTTGTTGTGGACGATGCCGCTGTCGATCGGCGTAACGCCAGTAAGAATGCATTCGTAGAGCGGTCGGGACAGTGCCGGCAGTTCGCACTCGAGTTTGTAGAGTGCGGCACGTCTGGCGTTTACGTAGGCCTGCAAATGCCCCATGGCATGCCGCGCGACCTCGTAGTTCAGGCCGTCGAGCACCACAAGGATGACGTTGTGCTTCATAAACCATCTACTCCAGAAGCGTTGGTAAACACATCATTAACGGAAAAAACGGGCGAACCCGTTTTTCCGTCAGGCAACGCTTACTGCTGCATATTGATGATGACTTCTTCCTGCCACTTTTGCGGCAGGGCCTTGGAGGTTTTTTCCCAGGCGTCGGCGTCTTTGATCGGTTTAGGCTTGGCTGCTTCGTATTGCGCGGCAGGGATCAGGTTCTTCTCTACATCAGCCGGTAGTTTCAGGCCCGTTTCAGCACGAATCGGGCGAGCATTACCGCGCGCCAGGTTGATTTGGCCAGCGTCGCTGAAGATGTACTCGCGGGTCAATTTGGCAGCGTTCGGATTCTTGGCGTATTTGTTGATAATGGTGGTGTAACCGGACTTCACCGAACCATCGGACGGGATCAGCACGACGTAGTCATCCGGGTTTGCCATCTTGGCTTTATAGCTCAGACCGTTGAAGTCCCAGACCACGCCCACTTCGATTTCACCCTTTTCCATGGTGGCAATGGTCGTGTTGGACAGCGACAGGCGACCTTGCTTGGCAATCTCGGCAAACAACTCCAGGGCTGGCTGAATGTTCTTTTCATCACCACCGTTGGCGATGGCGGCAGCCAGTACACCGTTGGCGGCTTGAGCGGCGGTGCTCACGTCACCAATGGAAACCTTGTATTTGCCGGTCTTCAGGTCAGCCCATTTGGTGGGTGCTTCAGAACCGTGCAGCAGCTTCTTGTTGACGATGAACGCGATGGTGCCGGTGTAGGCCAGTGCCCAGTTGCCGTCCTTGTCTTTGGCCCAGTCCGGAACCTGCGCCCAGGTGCTTGGTTTGTACGGTTGAACCACGCCTTGCTTGACCGCGATCGGGCCGAAGGCGGCACCAACGTCGCCGATGTCAGCACTGGCATTGTCTTTTTCGGCGGCGAACTTGGCCACTTCCTGGGCCGAGCTCATGTCGGTGTCGATGTGCTTGAGGCCGTAGTTCTTGGCCAGGTCTTCCCAGGTACCTTTCCAGTTGGCCCAGTCATCGGGCATACCGACACTATTGACCGCGCCTTCCGCTTTGGCTGCGGCTTCCAGGGTTTTCAAATTGGTATCAGCCGCCATGGCTGCGGTGCACATGGCAATGGTCGAGCCTAACAGTGATGCCAGGAAAAGCTGTTTCATCCGAAGCTCCTTTGGGCGTTTTCAACGCTGCGTTTTTATCTACGTTTGCGGTTGGGTTGGTCTAGGTCAGCAATACCTGAGCCAATTTAAGCTTGCCGGATGACACTTTGATGTCGGCATTACTCCTGCAAGGATTTTCATTGCGGCAGGTAAGGGGCTGCGAGATAAGCGTAGACCATGGCTAACAGGCTGATCTGAAAGGCTTTGGCTATTATTTTTCAGGCGTCTGGCTCAACCGTTTGGCGGCTTTGTCATCTATCAGTCATGTGTATTGCCTAGGCTTGCAGGTACTGACAGGAACTGTTTCAGAGTCGGTTGTGCCCCTAAACAGTGCTGGCCTAGTCCAGATAGGTAACGTTGATGCGTGAAGAGGCAACCAAAGCGGTGACAGTCATTGGGCAGGTTTTGCAGGAACAGATCGACCACGGTCTGTTGCCGCCCGGTAGCAAGCTGCCAGCCGAGCGTAAGCTCAGTGAGTTGTTCGGCACCACGCGGATCACTGTGCGTGAAGCGTTGTTACAACTGGAGGCCCAAGGACAGATTTACCGGGAAGAGCGACGCGGCTGGTTTATTTCACCGCCACGCCTGGCCTACAACCTGATGCAACGCAGTCACTTCCATGCCATGGTCAGCGCCCAGGGCAGGGTGCCGTCTACCGAAGTGATCTCTGCGCGGCTGCAACCGGCGTCGGCGGCGGTCTGTGCCTGGCTGCAGCTACCGGCGTTATCCAGTGTGATCCAGATCTGCCGCGCGCGGCGTATCGATGAGCGCCTGGTGCTGTATGTCGAGCACTACCTCAATCCGCAGTATTTTCCGAAGATTCTGGATTTTGATCTGAACCAGTCGATTACTGAGCTTTATGCACGGCATTACGATTTGCATTACGGGCGGGTACGTTTTGAGATCGTTCCGACTTCATTGCAGGTAGAGGCGGCGGCGGCCTTGAAGGTGTCGGTGGGCAGCCCTGGGTTGAGGATTGCCCGGGTCAATTATGATCAGCATGGGCGGCTTATTGACTGCGATCTGGAGTTTTGGCGACATGATGCGATTCATGTCGGGGTGGATGTGGTGTGAAGCGGTCTGCTGGGTCACACATCTCCTGTAGGAGCCGAGCTTGCTCGCGATGACGGCCTGACAGCTAGCCTATCTCCTGCGGATGTACACAGAGATCCATTGTGGGAGCTGGCTTGCCTGCGAAGGCGGCCTTACAGCCGGCCTATCTCTTGACTGGTGTACATATCCGTTTCAGCGGTAACGGCCGCTTATGGTTCCGCTCTTACAGCGTGTCACTTTGGCAAACGCCCCAAAGTAACCAAAGGTCTTCGCCCCGAGCGTTCGGCACGTCGCTAAGGCTCCGCGTTCCCTCGCTCCGGTGCCCATCAGGGGGCGCCGCAATGCGGCGGAATCAGCTTCGCTGACGGCGCTTCGCGCCAACCCCCTGATGAACACCTCCACTCGGCCTGCCGAAGGGGCGGGTAGATCAAAAGCCAAAGCCAAAGCCAAAGCCAAAACGAACAAGCGAAGCAAAAAAGCGCGCGTGACAGTTCTTCATCTCATCTGATTTAGCGCTGCCATCACAGGCTAGGACCCGGCCCCTTTTCCAGTAGAGCCGAGTGGAGGTGTCATCCAGGGGGATGGCGCGAAGCGCCCCTCGGCGAAGCCGAGTTCCGCCGCAATGCGGCGCCCCCTGGATGGCGCCGGAGCGAGGGTATGCCGAGCCTTGGCGAGGGACCGTATGGGGGGGCAAGCGTTTTTTGGTTCCTTTTTTTGGCGTTTGAAAAAAAGGGACTCGCCGTAAGGGCGAAACCAGTAAGACGTCGTTACCGCAGAAACGGATATGTACTCGGTGGTCAAATCGCCGTAGGAGCCTTATTCCTTCTCCAGCCCACCCCCCGCCGTCACCACCTGCACACTCATGCGTGGCGTCGCCAAATCCAGCCCGGCCTCATCCAGATGACGCTTGAGCGACAGGTTGAACGCTCGAGACACTTCCCATTGCTTGATCGGTGCAGTCTTGAAGCGCGCCCGCAAAATCGCGCTGCCGGACTCAAAACTCTCCACCCCCTGAATCTCCAGCGGCGACCAGATATTGCGACGTTGCAACGGATCCGTACGCATTTTCTGACCGACTTCGCGCATCAGTTTGATCGCGTCGTCGATTTCCATGTTGTAGGGAACCGCCACCCTGAAGATTGCGTAGCCGAATTCCCGCGAGTAGTTCTTGATGCTTTTGATTTCGCTGAACGGAATCGTGTGGACGATACCGTCGATGTCCCGCAGGCGCACGGTGCGGATAGTCAAGCCCTCGACCGTACCGAGGTGTCCGCCGACATCCACGTAGTCGTCGATGGCCAGGGAGTCTTCGATGATGATGAACAGCCCGGTGATCAGGTCGGCAACCAGAGACTGGGCACCGAAACCGATGGCCAGGCCGATTACACCGGCACCGGCCAGCAGTGGCGTGACGTTCATGCCCATGTTCGCCAGGGCGACGATCAGCGCAATAATGAAAATCGCCACGAACAGCACGTTGCGGATCAGCGGCATCATGGTTTGTGCGCGGGCATTGGCCAGACCTTTGCGCGAGCGGGTCAGCGCGTGGTGCACGGCGGTGTCGCTGAGGATCCAGATCAGCCAGGCGAAGATCAGCGTGCCGCCAAGGCTGAACAGTTTGACACTGATTTCGTGGCCTTCGCCTTCGGTAAAGCGAATCAGCGACATGCCCCAAACCCGCAGCCCGAGCTCAATGAACACCAGCCACACCACCAGGTGCGCGAGGGTATAGAAGAAGCTCTTCAGGCGTTCCGAATACAGAGCATGGCGTTTAAGTCCGCGCTGGGGTTTGAGTGCATGACGGCGTACCAGCCCATTGATCACCATGCATAACACCAGCAGCACGGTGCAGATCAACGACTGGCGCAGCGCGGTGCTGGTATCGCCGGCCGACACGAATGTGGCGAACAGCGAGATTGCCACCAACACCAGTGCAGGCAAGTACCAGAAGGTCCCGAGAATTTCGATGGTGTCGCTCAGGGCGCGGCGGGTCAGGCGCCGTGACAACGGCTGGTTGCGGATCAAATGCGCGATCGGCCGGCGGAAGCGCAGGATGAACATCCCGGTGGACAGCGCTGCCAGCACATTGGCAAAGGTCGCGGCGGTATGTGCCAGATGGCTGCCGAGGCTGGCCACCAGCCGCGGGTCGCTCACGGCTTCACCGAAGGCGGCAAAGCTGCCGATCAGCCACAGCGGGCGGAAGGCCTGATGCCGCAGGATGTACAAGGCGCGGTGCCGGTGCGGACCGTCGAGCACGGAAAACGCTACCACGCAGACCGCCGAGAAGCAGGTGCCGACCACCAGTGCGTAGGCCAGAACCATCGCCAGATCTTTACCTAATGATGAAGGCAGGGAGTAGCTCATATAAACGGTGATCAACAGTGCGATCAGCCACGGACCGAGCTTGCGCAAGGCAAAGCGCAGCATGTCCCAGGTCTTGGGGTGTTGTGGCAATTCTTCGGTGAGACCAAAGCGCAGCCGCACCCGATGACTGAGCCAGATCAGCGCGGCCGCCAGCAGGCTCCAGAGCATCAAAATCAAGGCGAAGGCGAAAATGATGGGTAGCCATTCGCTGGCTGGCAGCATGAGCGCCACCAGTTCGTCCTTGGCCAGATCGAATTCTTCTGACCATCGGGTGATGGGGCTGTCGACACCGGAGAACTGCTTCTCGAAACTGGCCAGCGTGCCGCCGATCAACCCGAGTACGCCTTCTTCGGTAGCGGGTTGGGCCTTTTTGGTGGCGTCGCGGAGTTTCTTCAGGTCGGCCAGTAGTTTTGCGCGTTGCTGGTCGTTCTCCAGCGAGTGGATGACTTCATCCAGTGATTGCCCAAGGGGTTCCTGCGCCTGTGGCTGGGTTTTCGCTGTGCTGTTGAGCAGGCTCGGCAGACCAACAGCCTGAGCCGCAGCGATGGGAAGCAGCATCAACAGGCAGATGAGGAGATAAGAGGGCAGGGCGAAAAGACGAGCGAACACTAGGCGGTCAACCTCGAGAAGTGCGGATCGACGGAGTGTACGAGTCACTTAAAACCAATGCGAGCGTAGCGAGCGCATTTATTCGGCGAGTTTGGCGAGGATCTTGTAAATCACGGTGGCGAGGATCAGAAGCATGCCAATCCACATGCTGAAGATACCGGCGTTTTTATCGCGAAAGTTGAAACCGATGGCCAACAGGATCATACCTGCCAGGATCGGAATGAGCATGGAGTGGAACGCAGACATCGAAATCATGGCGACTGCCTTGTCGAGGGGGTGTAGGTGTAAGTCTAGGTTGCTTTTGCACGACCCGGACTGATGTGTATTGGAAATGAATCAGGGCGCCATCGGGCGCCCCGATTACGTCATGCCTGGCTTACGGCAAATCATGGCAGGCGTAGAACGCACTGAGTACTTTCACCAGATGTGCCAGGTCGTGGCTGCCGCACAGTTCACGGATTGAGTGCATGGCGAAGGTCGGCAGGCCGATGTCCACCGTACGCACCCCGAGGTGGCTGGCGGTGATCGGGCCGATGGTCGAGCCACAGCCCATGTCGCTGCGTACCACGAAGCTTTGCACCGGCACTTCTTCGGCCATACACAGATGGCGGAAGAAGCCTGCAGTTTCGCTGTTGGTGGCGTAGCGCTGGTTGCTGTTGACCTTGATCACTGGGCCAGCATTGAGTTTCGGGCCGTGGTTGGCATCGTGTTTGTCGGCGTAGTTGGGATGTACGCCGTGGGCGTTGTCAGCCGAGACCAGCAGCGATTTCTGAATGGTCCGCACGAACTCGTCACCTTCTGGCAGCAAGCGACGCAGGGTTTGCTCGAGCATCGGGCCATCGGCGCCACAGGCGGAGCAGGAGCCGACTTCTTCGTGATCGTTGCACACCAGTACGCAGGTTTCATCGGTCTCGGCGGTGAGCAAGGCTTGCAGGCCGGCGTAGCACGACAGCAGGTTGTCCAGGCGTGCGCCGGCGATGAAGTCGCCATGCAGGCCGATGATCGCGGCGCTTTGGGTGTCGTAGAAGCTCAGCTCGTAATCGAGCACCACGTCGGCGTTCAGGCCATGTTCTCGAGCAAGCTGGTCGGTCAATACCGCGCGGAAGTCCACGCGCTCATCACCGGCAAATTGCGCGAGGATCGGCGGCAGTTCGGTTTGAGCGTTGATCGCCCAGCCCATATTGGCTTCGCGATTGAGGTGGATGGCCAGGTTGGGGATGGTGGCAATCGGCAGTTTGAAGTCGATCAACTGGCTCTCGACCTTGCCGTCACGACGGAAGGTCACGCGCCCGGCCAGGGACAGGTCGCGGTCGAACCACGGTGCGAGTAGCGCGCCGCCATAGACTTCTACGCCCAGTTGCCAGAAGCCCTGACGTTGCAGCTCAGGTTGCGGCTTGACCCGCAGGCACGGGCTGTCGGTGTGCGCGCCGACCAGGCGGATACCGCCGTGCAGCGGCGAGTGTCGGCCGAGCTTGAAGGCGACGATGGAGGAGTCGTTACGGGTGACGTAGTAGCGACCATTGGCTTCAGTGGTCCAGGGCTCGCGCTCATCAAGGCGCTGATAACCCACCGCTTCCAGGCGCTGGACAAGGCTGGCAGTGGCATGAAACGGGGTAGGGGAGGCCTTGAGAAAGTCGATCAGGCCTTGGTTCAACTCTTCGCGCATAAGTAACTCCAGACAGCAGTGACGGGAGTTTACCGTATTGACTGCAGATTTGGCGCTGCACAGTCCTGTAGCAGTTGCCGAAGGTTACGTCCGGCTGCAAAGCAGCCGTAACAGGTGCGATTGCGATGTGTCTGGATGGCCGCGAGCGCTGGATTACGACCGCTTCGCGATCGGACGCAGCCTTCGGCAGCCGCTACAGGGGGGGGGCGCTAGGCTCAGAAGGGTGCCGGGCACTCGAAGCGCAAGCGCTCACCACTTTGCGGATGAGTGAAGCTGAGCATGCTCGCGTGCAGACACAACCGCGGCCAGGCGGCCAAGGCTTGCGGATGAGCGTAGAGCCCGTCACCCAGCAGCGGATGGCCAATGGAGAGCATGTGCACGCGCAGTTGGTGCGAACGGCCGGTGATTGGCGTCAGTTCAACCCGGCACCAGTCGCCACAGCGTTCCAGCACACGCCAGAAGGTCAGCGCGTTTTTGCCGAACTCATGGTCCACCACATGCCGCGGTTTGGTCGGTGGGTCGTAGCGCAGTGGCAAGTCGATGCTGCCGCTGTCCAGTTCCGGTTGGCCCCAGCAGAGTGCGGTGTAGGCTTTTTCGGTCTCGCGGTCGTGAAACTGCCGAGACAACTCGCGGTGCGTGTCAGGATCACGGGCCAGCAGGATGATGCCGGAAGTTTCCCAGTCCAGTCGATGGACAATTCGCGCCTCCGGGTAGCCGTTTTCTTGCAGGCGGGTGATCAGGCAGTCCTTGTTGTCTTCAGCCCGACCGGGCACGGAAAGCAGCAGGGTAGGCTTGTCCACCACCAGAACGGCGGCGTCCTGATGGATGATGCGGATATTCGACAACGGCATTAAAACAGCCTCGTAACAAACGCCAACGGCGACTCAGGCCCCTCAACCCCCTCTGTAGGAGCCGAGCTTGCTCGCGATGCAGGCAACTCGGTGAATCTGGCACACCGGGTTGATGCTATCGCGAGCAAGCTCGGCTCCTACAAAGGGCAGAAGGAACCTGAGTCGCCGTGGCTCCAGCCAGATCGATCAGCGATCAGGCAGGGTGATATTGAGTTCCAGAATCGAGCAGCTGCCCTGGTTTTCCAGCGCGACATGCACGTCATCGGACCCGATATTGACGTACTTGCGAATCACCTCGACCAATTCCTTCTGCAAGGCTGGCAGGTAATCCGGGGTGGTGCGTTGGCCGCGTTCGTGCGCCACGATGATCTGTAGACGCTCTTTCGCGACCGACGCGGTACTTACCTTTTTGCTGGCACGAAAGAAGTCAAAAAGATTCATTATCTACCTCCAAACAGGCGCTCGAAGAATCCCTTCTTCGTGACATCGAGAAAACGATGCTCCACGGTCTTGCCCAGCAGACGGTCGACGGCATCGCTGTACGCCTGGCCGGCGTCGCTTTGGTCGTCGAGAATCACAGGCACGCCCTGGTTCGAAGCCTTGAGTACCGCTTGGGATTCCGGGATGACACCCAGCAGGGTCACCGCGAGAATGTCTTTGACGTCTTCGACGCCGAGCATTTCGCCGTTGCTGACGCGCTCGGGGTTGTAGCGGGTCAGCAGCAGGTGTTCCTTGATCGGCTCTTCGCCTTTTTCGGCGCGACGCGATTTGCTGGCCAGCAAGCCCAGCATGCGGTCGGAGTCACGCACCGAGGACACTTCCGGGTTGGTCACGATAATCGCTTCGTCGGCGAAGTACATGGCCAGGTGGGCGCCTTTCTCGATGCCCGCCGGAGAATCGCAAACTACGAATTCGAAGTCTTCCTTGAGTGCCATGAGCACTTTTTCCACGCCTTCCTGGGTCAGCGCGTCTTTGTCACGCGTCTGGCTTGCGGCCAGCACGTAGAGGTTTTCCAGGCGTTTGTCCTTGATCAGCGCTTGCTGCAGGTTCGCTTCGCCGTTGACCACGTTGACGAAGTCGTACACCACGCGGCGTTCGCAGCCCATGATCAGGTCGAGGTTACGCAAACCGACGTCGAAGTCGACGATGACTGTTTTGTGGCCGCGCAGAGCGAGGCCGGTACCGATAGCGGCGCTGGTGGTGGTCTTACCCACACCACCCTTGCCGGATGTAACCACGAGAATCTTGGCCAAGGTGTTTCACCCCTAAGGAAAAAGGACTTTTAGCCCCTGAAAAACATCTCTTGAAAACTACTGCAGTCGGACAGCCTTGGCTGAAATTCGGTTTGAAGCGGGCTTACCTCCGGTAAAACCTGCTTTTCGCCGATTTCCTACTTCGTTTGAGCCGTTTTCGCTACGTTTTAGAGATGCTTGGAAAATGCGGCAGTATCCGTTAAAGACGAGTGATGTTCAACACGTCACCCGACAGGCTGACCTGAACGCCTGCGCCCCACAGTGGATCGCGGCGCAAGTCTTCGGAAACCTTGTATTGGCCGGCGATCGACACCAGTTCGGCACTCAATTGCTGACAAAAAATTCTGGCCTTGGTGTCGCCCTTGACTCCAGCCAGGGCGCGACCGCGCATGGGGCCGTATACATGGATGTTGCCATCGGCGAGAAGTTCCGCGCCGGGACTGACCGAGGAAACCACGACCAGATCGCCACCCTGGGCGTAAATCTGCTGCCCGCCGCGTACCGGCGAGGTGATGATTTTGGTCGGTTTGATGGTCGGTTCCGGCGGCTTTTCCGGTTTTTTCGTAACGATGCCTTCTGGCGGGTCGAGCGGTCGCTCGCGCGCGCCAGAGGGCGGCAACACCGGAAGGTCCACTGCGATGGCGGCGGCAATGTCCTCGATTCGGCTGGCACGAATGGCCAACGTGCGCAGTCCATGCTGGCGACAAATGCGCATGAGACTTGGCAGGTCGACTGCGCCTTCGGTGGCCGGCAGTTTGTCCAGGGCCAGTACCAGCGGGGCATTGCTGAAGAAGTTCGGCGCCTGGGCTACTTTCGCAGCCAACTGGCGGTCGAGGCCTTCGAGGTCATTGCGGGCCAGTTCCAGCACCGTAATGGCGAGCATGCTGCCCTTCAACTGGAACACAGGATCTTGGTCTAGCGGTTCGGTTTGGCTCATGGTCGGCATTAAACAGCTTGTCACTAAAAGTGCCGAGACTTATAACGAGAACGCCCGCGAGCCGCAACCCGGGTCGAACCGTTGTAGAATGCGCGGCCTTGTTGTCTGTCCGGAATCTGTAATGGATCGCCCGCGTTTTCGAGCTGCATTTTTTCTTCCGCGCTTTTGGCCACTGTGGTTTGGCCTCGGCCTGCTATGGCTGATCGTTCAGTTGCCGTATCCCGTGTTGCTGCAAATCGGCCGCGCTCTGGGTGCAATCATGTATCGAGTAGCCGGCGACCGACGGCGCATTGCCAAACGCAACCTGGAGCTGTGTTTTCCGGAAAAGTCTGTCGCCGAGCGCAAGCGCCTGCTCAAGGAAAACTTCGCGTCCACCGGCATCGCTTTTTTCGAAATGGCCATGAGCTGGTGGTGGTCCAGGTCGCGGCTGGCGAGACTGGCTCATGTCGAAGGGCTGGAGCACCTCAAGCAGGCCCAGCGCGAGGGCAAGGGCGTGATCCTGATGGCGTTGCATTTCACCACGCTGGAAATCGGCGCGGCCTTGCTCGGTCAGCAGCACACCATCGATGGCATGTACCGCGAGCATAAGAACGCGTTGTTCGACTTTGTTCAGCGCCGTGGCCGTGAACGGCACAACCTCGACTCCCTGGCGGTGGAGCGCGACGACGTGCGCGGTATGCTCAAATTACTGCGTGCCGGCCGCGCGATCTGGTATGCGCCGGATCAGGACTACGGTGCCAAGCAAAGCCTGTTCGTGCCGCTGTTCGGCATTCAGGCGGCGACGGTCACCGCCACCAGCAAATTCGCTCGATTGGGCAGAGCGCTGGTGGTGCCCTTTACCCAGGAACGCCTGGCCGATGGCAGCGGTTACCGTTTGGTCATCCACCCACCGATGACACAGTTTCCGGGGGAAAGCGAAGAAGCCGATTGCCTGAGGATCAATCAATGGGTCGAAGGTGCGCTGCGCGAATGTCCGGAGCAATATCTCTGGGCCCATCGGCGCTTCAAGAGCCGCCCGCCGGGTGAGCCAAAGTTGTATGAGAAGCGTGGCTGACGCACTACCGTTAGTTTGATTGCCCCTGGCACCATGGAGTGTTGCGATGAGTTCAGCTGAACCGGTCACAGGTTTGATTCTTTCCGGCGGTGGGGCTCGGGCGGCTTATCAGGTAGGGGTGTTGGCGGCGATTGCCGAGCTGATGCCGGCGGGTGCGCCGAATCCGTTCCCGGTAATCGTTGGCACGTCCGCCGGAGCGATCAACGCGGTCAGCCTGGCCAGCGGGGCAATGGACTTCGGCGGCGCGATCCAGCGCCTGACGGCGTTCTGGCAGGGCTTTCGCAGCCATCAGGTGATGCGCAGCGATTGGCCGGGCGTGATCAGCCAAGCTACTCGGTTTGTCGGGCATAGCCTGTTGGGGGTGGGTGCTCAAGTGCCGGTGGCGCTCCTCAACAGTTCGCCGTTACGGCGCTTGTTGAACCACAAACTGCATTTGTCCGGCATCGATGAAGCCATCCGGCAAAAGCAATTGCACGCAGTGGCCGTCACGGCTTTCGGCTATGAGTCTGGTCAGGCGGTGACCTTTTATCAGGGGGGCGGCACCATTGATGCCTGGCTACGTCATCGGCGTATTGGCGTGCCGACTCAACTGACGGTTGAACACTTGCTGGCCAGTTCGGCAATCCCGTTGTTGTTCGCCCCGGTCAAAATCGAGCAGGAATATTTTGGTGATGGTGCTGTGCGTCAGTCGGCGCCGATCAGTCCGGCGTTGCACTTGGGGGCGAGCCGGGTGCTGGTGGTCGGCGTCAGTGGTAACCCTCGAGGTGTCGATCCGCACAACCCCTTGCAGCGCACCTACACGGGTCAACAGCCGACGCTGGCGCAGATCGGCGGACACATGCTCAACAGTACTTTCATTGACAGCCTGGAAAGTGACATCGAGCTGTTGCAGCGTCTGAATCAGTTCAGCCATCTGCTGCCAGCGGGGACGCCGACCCGCAGCCTCGGGCTGGCGCCGGTGGATGTGTTGGTGATTGCCCCGAGCCAGCCGATTGATGAAATAGCTGCACGCCATCGCCAAGAGTTGCCAGCGGCCTTGCGGTTGTTTTTACGCGGGCCGGGGGCAACCAAGACCAGTGGTGCCGGAGTGCTCAGCTATTTGCTGTTCGAGGCCGGGTACTGCAGTGAATTGATTGATCTGGGCCGGCGTGATGCTTTGGCCAAGCGTGAGGAGTTAGGCCGGTTTTTGGGGTTGCCGATGTTTGCCACTCTGCCGTGAGGTTTGCGGTGTAGCAATCGCGGGCAAGCCTCGCTCCTACAGAATGGTCCAAAAAAACTGGACCATTACAGGCTTGCCCGCGAAGGCGTCCTTCCTGGCAATGCAAATTCTTGCATCAGACCGTCAACCGGTCATCCCGAAAATCTCGCAGTGCCTGCTCGATCTCTTCCCGGGTGTTCATTACAAACGGCCCGTATTGCACGATCGGTTCGCCCAGCGGCTTGCCGGCGATTAGCAGAACCCTTGCACCCGACTGGCTGCTCAGCTGCAACGCACCCTCATCGGACAAGCGAATCAGCTTACTGGCGCCGATGCTCTGGACCTGCCCCGGCAGCTCCACCAGGCCTTCGTAGACGTATAACAACGCACGATGACCTTCAGGCAGGCGAGGGCTGATGCTGCTGCCCGCCGGCAGATGAAAGTCGAAGTAATGCGGCTCGGTATCTGGCCGCTCAACCGCCCCGACTTGCTGTACCTGCCCGTCATCGAACTGACC
Source organism: Pseudomonas sp. F220 (assembly GCF_057813935.1). Taxonomy (NCBI): domain Bacteria; kingdom Pseudomonadati; phylum Pseudomonadota; class Gammaproteobacteria; order Pseudomonadales; family Pseudomonadaceae; genus Pseudomonas; species Pseudomonas sp. F220. Next base: position 80,069 of record NZ_JBVASJ010000013.1, on the reverse strand, counting down.
GGCGATCACCACCACCTCGACCCCATCCACCGTTTTCAGGCGCGGTATATCTCGAGGCTGAATATCCCGGTAACTGGCGGTGTCGAGTTTGTGTTTGCCCGGCAGGTTCAGCCACAGCTGAAAACCGCGCATCAGACCTTCTTCCTGCTCCGGCATTTCACTGTGAATGATGCCCTTGGCCGCAGTCATCCATTGCACGCCACCGCCTTCCAGCAAGCCGACATTGCCCAGATGATCTTCGTGGCGCATGCGGCCTTCAAGCATGTAGGTCACGGTTTCAAAACCGCGGTGGGGATGCGGTGGGAAGCCGGCAATGTAGTCGTCAGGGTTTTCTGAACCGAACTCATCGAGCATCAGGAATGGATCGAAACGCTCGACACCCTGGCCACCGAAGACCCGGGTCAGTTTCACCCCAGCACCGTCGGACGCCGGTTGACCGGTATGAATGCTGAGTACTTTGCGAAATTGAGTCATCAATGCAACTCCTGATCAGGTTGGAATGGCGACATCCTATGCCAAGCCGATTGATCAATGGTTGCGAATTTTGCGGGGTAATTATCTGGTTTTTCGATTATTTAATGAGGGCACTGATGGCCCCGAAAAGATTGCAGCCTGCGGCAGCTCCTACGCGGAAAACCTGCGTACATCCCGTAGGAGCCTGCGATCTGTTGATCTTCCGTCACAGTGTGTGGGAAATATCGGCACTATCAATCAGAAGTGGTACTTCACCAGCAAGCTCGTGGCGCTCTGATTGGTTGTGAATTCTCGCGTATCTTCAATGGCGTACTTGTTCTTCCAGTAATCGTACTCGACACCGACGTACAGCTGCTTCTCGCCCCAGTGCAAGGCTTTACCCAAGTCGTATTTGATCTGTGGGTTGAAGTGCAGGTTGGCGTGGTAGGTGCCTTGGCTGTTCTTGTCATTGTCGACCACCCAGTCCATGTAACCGTCGATCAGCACGCTGGAGCTGCCCACCGGGATGGTGTAGGACCATACCGGAGTGATCTGCCAGATGTTGTTACCTGGTCGTTTGTCGTCGGTGTGGCGATTGTAGAAGTTCAGCTGGAAGTAATCGAAACCGGGAATGGCCAGGTCGAAGCCCGGACCGATCAGGTAGGAGTTGACATCGCCTTCACCGGTCTCGTAAGTCATGGCCAGCAGGACGTCCTTGATCGGGCCGAATTCGAGTTTCTGGTCGAAGATCTTGCCGAATGACAGACGCGGGCTGAACTCACCGTAGTAAGTGTTATTGCCGACGTAGGCGTCGGGTTTGCCGTTGTAGAAGATCTTGTCGATGAACAGGAAGTTGTCCCCGTATTTCCAGGCATCGGCGTGCTCGAAGGTCACGGTTTGCTGGATACTCGGGTTGATTTTAAAGTCTTTGCCGTAGAGATAAGTCAGGCTGTTGTTCTGCCACTGCAGCAGGTCGCCGGCCATGGCCTGGCCCCCCGCCAACAAGGATCCGGCAAGCATCAGGCTTGTGCACGTACGTTTCATTCGGTTGCTCCCAAAGTAGGTTATTCCACGTTTTTTTAAAATTGGCGCTCTGGTGTGGCGCCTTTTTTCGTTGCTGTAAAAATAATCCAGTCGGTCAGCTTTATTGCTGTTCGCAAGAGCTGAGCCAAGGCAAAAAAAAACAAAAAAACTCCCGTTCGGCTGCCTGAAAGCAGTCGATTGAGAGTTGATTTGGGTAGGCCTTGGTACTAACCAGTGCCGGGATAAGTTGGCTTTTTGGTCAGGTTTTAAATCTGGAGTTTTTTTTAGACCAGATTCGGGCGGCCGCGGAGAATACTGGCTCGCGCAGCATGGCTCAAGTGCCCCGTAACAGAGCACCTGTAACAACATAGGGGTACGGTTGCGGGCCATCTCAGGCGTGCGCCTTGATCAGCAGTCCGCCGCTCAGCAGCAGGCTGGAGTGTGTGCGTTTCATCGTGTTGCTCCCTGATTGTTTTTATTGTTAAGGCGCAGGCAGCCGCTGACTGCGACCTGGCTTACAGCCGGGTTCGCCTGTCATGCGTGTGTTGCTGGTGTTGACTAAAACGGCTGACACAGCAAGGGCGGCATGCATGCCACCCCGTCAGGGTCAGTGCTGGTGGGCTTGCCGAGCATTACTTGAGGCTCGCTCAGCTCCGCCCAGTATGTTGAACAGCAGGTTCAACGAGAGGGCGCTGATGGTCGCCATGGCAATCCCGCTGTGAGTGATTGGGCCCATCCACAACGGCAAGTGGGCGAAGAACTCCGGACGAACCACCGGGATCAACCCCATGCCGATGCTCACCGCCACCAGCAACTGGTTGCGACGGTCAGCGATGTCAGCTTCCTGGAGGATTTTGATGCCGGTGGCGGCGACCATGCCGAACATCGCAATCGCCGCGCCGCCAAGTACTGCTGGCGGAATCGAGGCCACCAGAAACGCTGCTTTGGGCAGCAGGCTGAGGATGACCAGCAAACCACCGGCGACGATGGTTACCGAGCGGCAACGCACGCCAGTCATCTGTACCAGGCCAATGTTTTGAGCGAATGAAGAATGGGTGAAGGTGTTGAAGAAACCGGCCAAGAATGAGGCCCCAGCGTCACACAGCAAACCGCGACGTAGCATCCGTGGGGTGACTTCCTGACCGGTGATCTTGCCCAGCGCGAGGAACATGCCGGTGGATTCGACGAAGATGATCACCACCACCAGGGACATCGAAAGGATCGGTGCCAGGTGGAACTCAGGCATGCCGAAGTGCAGCGGGGTGACGACTTTCAGCCATGGCGCCTGAGCGATGCCGCTGAGGTCTACCATGCCGATGATGCCGGAAAGGATGTAGCCCAGACCCATGCCGATCAGTACTGAGATGTTTACCCAGAAACCGCGCATGAAGCGGTTGATCAACAGGATGGTCGCCAGCACCAAGGCTGCAATGGTCAGGTAGATCGGTGAGCCGAACTGTGTGGCGCTGTTGCCACCGCCCGCCCAGTTCACTGCGACGGGAAATAGCGACAAGCCGATCGAGGTGATGACGGTGCCGGTTACCAGCGGCGGAAAGAAACGCACGACCTTGGACATGAACGGCGCGATGAGCATGCCGAAGAAGCCAGCAGCGATGGTCGACCCGAAGATCCCGGTCATACCGATGCCTGGCATCCCGGCCATGGCCACCATGCTGCCAACCGCAGCGAAGCTGGCGCCCATCATCACGGGCATGCGGATACCCATCGGACCGATGCCCAGCGATTGCACCACGGTGGCAATCCCGGCAACCAGCAGGTCGGCGTTGATCAGGAAGGCGATTTCTTCACGACTCAGGCCCGCGGCCTGTCCGATGATCAGCGGTACCGCAATGGCCCCGCCGTACATCAGCAGAACGTGTTGCAGACCGACCAGGATCAGTTGCAGAAGGGGCAAGCGCTGAATGGCGGGTGCGTCGGGGATGCGCGCTTCGGATAGCTCGGACATGCAACACCTCGGATCTTTTTTATTCTTGTGATTTTTTGCATCAGGCAACCGCTTCGCGGCTGATCGCGAGCAAGCTCGCTCCTACAGGTTTGAGTGACCCCTTGTGGGAGCGAGCTTGCTTGCGATGCTTTCAACTACTTAATTGGTCTGGGCTCCCTGGGCAATCCAGGCGCCGATCAGGTCACGTTCCTGCTGGGTCATCTGTGTGATGTTGCCCAGCGGCATGATCTGAGAGGCGACGGCCTGGGCCTGAATCCGCGGTGCCAATTGCTGGATCTGCTGCGGGGTATCGAACATCACACCGGCGGGAGCTGCGCTGAACAGTGGGCTGGTCGGTTTAGCCGAATGGCACACCGCGCAGCGTTCTTGAATCACGCTGTGAACTTTGTTGAAGTCCGGGCCGCTGGCTTTGGCAGTAGACGCTTGCGCCGGTGCAGCAGCAGGTGTTGCCGGGGCTGCTGCTGGAGTCGCTTCAGGCTTGGCGCCACTGATCGCGGTTTCCGGAATCGGCTGGTACTCGATCTTCGCCGGTGCCTTGGCCACATCAGGTGCGCTCGACATCTGTGCCGGGCCGGTCACGTAAGCCAGGCAGATCATGCCCAATGCCGCGACAGGCAGGGTCCAGGCGAACTTGTGGCTTTCATGGCGGGTGTTGAAGTAGTGACGCACCAACACCGCGAGTACCGCGATCCCGGCCAGGATCAGCCAGTTGTATTGGCTGCCGTAAGTGCTCGGGAAGTGGTTGCTGATCATGATGAACAGCACCGGCAGGGTGAAGTAGTTGTTGTGCCTCGAACGCAACAGACCTTTGGCCGGCAGCGCTGGATCGGGCGTGCGGTTTTCGGCGATGGCGGCTACCAGAGCGCGCTGTGCCGGCATGATGATGCGGAACACGTTACCGACCATGATCGTGCCAATGATGGCGCCGACATGCAGGTATGCGCCGCGACCGCTGAACACTTTGCTGAAGCCAAACGCAGCGGCAATCAACAGCACGAACAGGATCAGGCCGAGCAGGGCAGGGCGTTTGCCCAGAGCCGAATCGCACAGGAATGAATAGACGAACCAGCCGACGAACAACGAACCGATGCCGAGGGCGACACCTTCAGGTCCACTCAAACCGCTGCCAGGTGCCAGCAGGTACAACGCCGGGTTGGAGTAGAACACCACGCACAACAGCGCGATCCCCGACATCCAGGTGAAGTAGGCTTCCCATTTGAACCAGTGCAGGTTGTCCGGCATGGTCGGCGGTGCCAGTTTGTATTTTTCCAGGTGGTAGATACCGCCACCGTGGATCGCCCACAAATCGCCAGCCAGACCTTCTTTCGGGTTGACCCGGTTGAGGTTGTTTTCCAGCCAGACAAAGTAGAACGAAGCGCCGATCCAGGCGACGCCAGTGATCATGTGAACCCAGCGTACGCTCAGGTTCAGCCATTCCATCAGATGTGCTTCCACAGTCTTTACCTCTCGCCTGTCACTCTGTTGTCGAGTGATCAGACCTTCTCTTATTGGTGGGGGGCGAGGATCAAACGCTCATCCTCTTTGAAAAAATGCTCATCGCAGTTATTGCCTGTGCCACTGCGATCAACCACCAGGAAGTCATCCCGCTTTTCGATCGTCAGCACCGGATGGTGCCAAACGCCGCGATGGTAATTAATGCCCTGCCTGCCGTTGGTGACGAAGGCGCGGACCAAACCTGATACAGGTTCATCGCCAAGTGGCGCGACCACGATCAGAAAGGGGTTGCCGAGCAGCGGTATGAAAGCCTGGCTGCCCAGCGGATGGCGCTCCAGCATGCAAACGGTCAGCGGCATATCCTGCGCATCGGCGCGGAAGATGCTGATGATCGCCTTGTCGTCTGGCGTGGCCGTTTCAACCTCGGCCAGACGATGGAAGCGCATGGTCGAACCGTTATTGATCATGAAGTGATCGCTGCCATCGGTTTCGATCACGTCACCGAAAGGGGCGAAGGCTTCTTTGGTCAAAGGTTCAATCATCAATGTGCGCATACTGGTCTTCTTATCTTTGAAATTCGTTGTCGTCGTTACATCGTTTTTGTAGGAGCGAGCTTGCTCGCGATAGCGATATCCCGGAATTTATGTGTCGTCCGGTATGGCCCCATCGCGAGCAAGCTCGCTCCTACAGGCTCAGCATTACTTCGCGACCTTGCCCAGTACACGCAAACGACTCACACCACCGTCCGGGAATACGTTCAGGCGGATGTGGGTGATCGGGCCCAGGGCCTTGATCTGCTCGGCGAAGGTGTGCTCGGCGTGCATTTCCAGCTTCTGGGCTGGCAGCAGTTCGCGCCAGAACAGCGATTGGGTTTCGATCTGGCTGTCGGTACCGCCCTTGACGAACGCGCCCTGGATCGAGCAGGTGTCTGGGTAGTTGCCCTTGAAGTGCAGGGTGTCGACGATCACTTGCCCTACTTCACCGGCATGCCCCAGCGCGACGATCACCCAGTCATTACCTGGCGTACGACGACGGGCAGTTTCCCAACCGTCGCCCATGTTGATACCACGGCCCGGGTTGAGGATGTTGCTCATGCGACCGAAGTGTTCGTCGGAGCAGGCAAGGGCGCGACCGCCGTTCAGAGCTGCAGCCAGGTCAACTTGTTCGTTGTCAGCGACGGCTGACCAGTCGCGGAATGGAATGCCATACACGCGCAGACGTGCCACGCCGCCATCCGGGTAGATGTTGAAACGCAGGTGGCTGAACGCTTGATCGTTATTGATCTCGTGGAAGTGATGGCTATTGCCTTGCAGCTCGACAGCCGACAGTACTTCAACCCACTGGGTGTTTTCAGTCGGTTCGCCGGAAGTTACGAAGCAGGCTTCCAGGGAGGCAGACGGCGGGAAGTTGCCGGTAAAGAATGAAGTGTCGATGTCCACGCCTTTGATCGAGCCAGGCACGCCCAGGCGGATCACCGCGCTGTCGTAGCCTTCGAAGCGCTTGCGGCGCGACTCCCAGCCGTCCATCCACTTGCCATTGTCATCGAAAACGCCCTCCTTCCACACAGCCGGGGTGGGCTGGAACAGGCGGTTGGCGTCAGCGAACCAGTCATCGGTGACCGAGATGATTTTGGTGCCCAGGCGGGCGTCGGCCAGGTTGACGAACTTCTCGAAAGGTACGGCGTAAGCTTTCATTCTTCTTGTCTGCCTTGAAATAAGTGGCTGGGGATGCTTGCAGGACCCAGGGAAGCATCAGCGTTCATAAGGTTTCCGGGGTCGTGGTCGCTATAGGGTCAGTAATCGGAACAACGCGATTTTATTAATCTCCGCCAGCGCGCATTTGAACTCGGTGTTCACCGGGTTGTGGATGCGCGTTTTGAACGCTGCGAGGATCTGATGCCGGTCGCTGCCTTTTACCGCCATGATGAAGGGGAACGCGAACTTGGCTTTGTAGGCCTCGTTCAGCTCGGTGAAGCGAGAAAACTCTTCGGCCGTGCATTGGTGAATACCCGCGCCTGCCTGTTCTCCAGTGCTGGCTGCGGTAAGCTGGCCCTGGACGGCAGCTTTGCCGGCCAGGTCCGGGTGAGCGTTGATCAGTGCCAGCTGGCTGGCGTGATCGGCACTCAACAGGATGTCGCTCATGCGCTGGTGCAGGGTTTCGATCTGGTCGATCCCCGCGTCCTGGCCCAGGTCGTAGGCCTTCTCGGCAACCCATGGCGAATGTTCGTAGATATCGGCGAAGGCTTCGACGAAGGCCTCACGGCTCAAGGTCGATGGCTTGAGGGTCTGAAAGGCGCTCATTTCGAGGTCCCCCCTTGGTAAGGATGGGTTTCGTGCCAGTGGCGGGCGATGTCAACCCGGCGGCTGAACCAGACCTGTTCGTGACCTTTAGCGTATTCGATAAAGCGTTTGAGGGCCGCCAGACGCGCCGGACGGCCGATCAGCCGGCAATGCAAACCGATGGAGAGCATCTTCGGCGATTCGGCGCCTTCGGCGTAGAGCACGTCGAACGCGTCTTTGAGGTACTGGAAAAACTGGTCGCCGTTGTTGAAACCCTGCACCTGGGTGAAGCGCATGTCGTTGGTGTCGAGGGTGTACGGGATCACCAGATGCGGCTTGCCGGTCGGGTTGTTCGGTTCCCAGTAGGGCAGGTCGTCGTCGTAGGTATCGCAGTCATAGAGGAAACCGCCTTCTTCCATCACCAGCCGACGGGTGTTCGGCCCGGTTCGGCCGGTGTACCAGCCCAACGGGCGCTCGCCGCTGATTTCGGTGAGGATGCGGATCGCTTCGAGCATATGCTCGCGTTCCAGCGCCTCGTCCATGTACTGGTAGTCGATCCAGCGGTAGCCGTGGCTGCAGATCTCGTGACCGGCTTCAACCATGGCGCGGATCACGTCCGGATGGCGCTGGGCGGCCATGGCCACGGCGAAGACGGTCAGCGGAATGTCGAATTCTTTGAAGAGTTTGAGGATCCGCCACACGCCGGCACGACTGCCATACTCGTACAGGGATTCCATGCTCATGTTGCGCTCGCCCTGCAGCGGCTGCGCCGAAACCATTTCCGAGAGGAAGGCTTCCGACTCTTTGTCGCCATGCAAGATGTTGCGTTCGCCACCTTCCTCGTAATTGAGTACGAATGACAAGGCGATGCGGGCATTGCCCGGCCAGTGTGGGTGAGGAGGGTTACTGCCGTAACCGATCAGGTCGCGTGGGTAGTCAGCGCTCACTGCAGTCTTCCTTCTGATTCGTTGTCTTGTTCGTGACAAGGGGTACGTGGCGGCCTGGCGATGAGATGACAGGCTGGCGTCACTGTGATGGAGTGATTGTATACAACTTTATTGTCACTTTGTAAGCCTGAATTTGTGCAATTTTCACTGATTGTCATCTTGCGATGGTATTGCAAGAAACCTGCCTGATTGATCAGCTAATAGATAGGGGGTCGGCTAATCTAAAGGCGCAGCTGTAAATTAACGCCAAATTCTGCGCGGGTAAGAGTGACGGTAAATATGTGATTTTATTGTGTACAATTTTTTTGAAAAGTGTCTTAATCAGTCGCTCGCCGCTCCTTTTCGTGCTCCGAAACGGTGCGGTCTCCTTTTTAACTGACTCCGGGAGGCGCGAGGCCTTGCTGCTTGATTGCGGACAGGCGCGCAGAATCAATGGGACGTTTGACTACACACGTTTTGGATGCCGCACACGGTTGCCCTGGCAGCTCGATAAAGGTTGAGTTGTACCGGGTTGAAGGCTCGCAGCTGGAGCTGGTCGCCAGCGCGCAGACCAACAGCGATGGCCGCTGCGATACACCGCTGCTGCAAGGTGACGACTACCGTTCCGGGGTCTATCAACTGCAGTTTCATGCCGGCGACTACTACCGCGCCAAGGGCGTTCAACTGCCTGAGCCGGCGTTTCTGGATGTGGTGGTGCTGCGCTTCGGCATCTCGGCCGAGCAGGATCACTACCACGTGCCCCTGTTGATTTCGCCTTATAGCTATTCGACCTACAGAGGAAGCTAGGACTCCCCCACGAATCTGCGCAAATAGCTTCTTTGGTCTTTCGCCCGCTCACACTGCGGGCTTTTTTTCGTCTGGAGGAATGTGGTGTTGCTGAGGGCCTCATCGCGAGCAGGCTCGCTCCCACAGGGGATCGTCGTCGAACACAAATACTGTGTGCACTGAAGATCAAATGTGGGAGCGGGCTTGCTCCGGGCGGCGTTCCGACGATGCTTTTAGCTTCAGCGGCTCAGCAGAGAAGCTGCCCCAGCCCCGCTGAACAACCCCGCGCTGATCCGGTTGAACCAGCTCTGGCCTTTGCCGCTTCGCAGATACCGCGCTGCACCATGGGCACCAAGGCCGTAGGCCAGCTTGCAGAGCAGATCAAGCACGGTCCAGGTGGCGATCATGATCAGTAGCTGAGGCAGAAACGGCTGCTCGGCGCTGAGAAACTGCGGCAGGAATGCGGCGAAGAACAGGATGTCTTTCGGATTACTCGCACCCAGTACAAACGCGCGCCCAAACAGTGCGCGAAAGCGCGGAACCGGTGCGGCCTGCGGAACCTCGGTGGCGTGGGCCGGTTGCCGTGATTGCTGCCAGCTCTGCAAGGCGAGGTAGAACAGGTACAACGCACCAACGATTTTAAGCGCGCTGAACAGCTGTTCCGAGGCCAGCAGCAAGGCGCCAAGACCCAATGCCGAGGCGCTCAGCAGGCAGATCGAGGCAATCACCCCGCCAAGAAACGCCGGATAAGAACGGCGTAATCCGTAGTTCAAACTGTTGCTGATCATCAACAAAGACAGTGGTCCCGGGATCAAAATCACCACCAGAGCAGCGCCGCTGAACAGCAGCCAGGTTTCCAGACTCATCACGTTCCTCCAAATGTGCAAAAGCCCCACCCGGCGGGGTGAGGCTGGGTTGCGCGTGTTTTGCTTACAAGAAAATAAACTTGGCGATGAAGATCGCGCACAGCACCCATAGGCTGACGGAAATTTCCTTGTGTTTACCCGTACCGGCCTTCAGCACGACATAGGTGATGAAGCCCAGTGCGATACCGTCGGCGACCGAGAAGGTCAGCGGCATCATGATCATGGTGACAATCGCCGGAATGCTGTCAGTGGCTTCATCCCAGTGGATGTGTGCCATGCCGGCCATCATCAGCATTGCTACATAAATCAGCGCGCCTGCGGTTGCATAGGCGGGGATCATGCCAGCTAGCGGCGCAAAAAACATCGCGGCGATGAACAGCACGCCAACCGTGACTGCCGTCAGACCGGTACGGCCACCCGCAGCCACACCGGCAGCACTTTCTACATAGCTTGTTACTGGAGGAACACCGACCATGGCCCCGAATACGCTGGAGGCGCTGTCGGCTTTAAGGGCGCGGGAGAGGTTTTCGATCTTGCCGTCAGCGTTCACCAGACCAGCCCGTTGCGCGACGCCCATCAGAGTGCCGGCGGTGTCGAACATGTGCACAAAGAGGAACGCCAGCACCACACTGATCATGCTGACGTTGAACACGCCCGCGATGTCCATGGCCATCCAGGTCGGCGCCAGGCTCGGCGGGGTGGAGAAGATCCCGTTGTACTGCACCAGCCCCAGGCCCCAACCTGCCGCGGTCACGCTGATGATACTGATCAGGATCGCGCCGAATACTCGGTGATAGCTGAGTACGGCAATCATCAGGAAACAGACCGCTGCCAGCAGCGGGCCGGGATCGCGCAGAGAGCCGAGTTTGATCAATGTGGCCGGACTGGCGACGATGATCCCGGAGGTTTTCAAGCCGATGATGCCAAGAAACAATCCAACCCCGGCGCCCATGGCATAACGCAAACTCACCGGAATGCTGTTGAGCAGCCACTCACGCACTCGCGACAAGGTCAGGATCATGAACAGCACACCGGAAATGAACACCGCGCCCAGCGCGGTTTCCCAGTTGTAGCCCATGGTGCCGACCACGGTGTAGGTGAAGAAGGCGTTCAACCCCATTCCCGGTGCCAGGCCAACCGGCCAGTTGGCGTACAAGCCCATCAACAGGCAACCCAGAGCGGCGGCGATGCAGGTCGCGACGAAGGCGGCGCCATGGTCGATCCCGGCGTCAGCCATGATGTTCGGGTTGACGAAGATGATGTAAGCCATGGTGATGAAGGTTGTCAGACCGGCAATCAGCTCGGTCTTCACCGTGGTGCCGTGCAAACTGAGTTTGAAGAGACGTTCCAGCCAGCCGTTGTTCAACGGAGGTGAAAGGTCCAGCGTAGGGGCGTCGGATTTGCGGCTTTCCACAGCGAGTACTCCTCAAGAGTTTTATTGTTTTTTCCAGAACCGGACACGTGTGAGTGGGCAGCGGCTCTTTGAGGCATGTAAGGCTTGCGGGCTTTTGTTGACCAAAAGGTCAGGAACTCGCACGAAGCGAATTATGCTTTTGTATACAAAAAAAGCAAATAATGTTTTTGATATTGTGTGCGAAAATGATGAAAGGAAGGATATATAGGGCGACGGGGCAAGTCCCGTAGCAGTTGCCGAAGGCTACGTTCGGCCGCGCAGCGGTCGCAATCCGGCTAACGCGGTCATACTGGAAAATCGCGGTGGCAGGTTTTACGACCGCTGCGTCCGAATGCGGCCCAGACCGAAGGCAGGCTTCGCCAGCTGCTACGAAAGCGCGTCCTTCAGCTTTGGCGGTTTTCCCCCAGCGCCTGATTCACCGCGAGCCAGCCATTCACCGCCGTCTCGCCGGCTTCGGCAAATACCCGTTGCAACAACTTCACCTGTTCACGCCGCAGCGACTGTTCGAAGCGCGCGCCCTCAGCGGTCAGCTCCAGCAGACGCTTACGCTTGTCTGTCTGCGGCGCAACGCTGTTCACCAAATGCATTTCCACCAACTGACGCAGTGGAATGTTCAACGCCTGCTTGCTCACCCCGAGCACCGTCAGCAGTTCTTTCACGCTGAGACCGGGATAGCGGGCGATAAAAAATACGATGCGCTGATGCACCCGGCTCAAGCCACGGCGCGCGAGCATCTCGTCGGCCTTGGCGGTGAATGCCTGGTAACCGAAGAAAAAGGCTTCCATGGCGGCTTGTTGAGTGATTTGGTTTTTAAGGTCAAGCATATTGACGTATCTGCATCTGTCATCGTAATTTCGGTCAACCAGTTTGACTTATTTTCCTCAAGCCTCGCTACGGTGACCACCATGGCTTTTTCCGAACGTGTCTCGCGCCTTAAAAGTTCTTTGATTCGTGAAATCCTCGCTGCGGCTCAGCGTCCCGAAGTGATGTCGTTTGCCGGCGGCCTGCCGGCCGAAGCGATGCTACCCAAAATCGAATGGACCGACATGCCAGTAGCCATGGGCCAATATGGCATGAGCGAAGGCGAGCCGGCATTGCGTGAAATACTCGCCGCCGAGGCTCGTGCCTTGGGTGTGCCGTGCGAGGCCAGTCAGGTATTGGTGGTCAGCGGATCCCAGCAGACCCTCGATCTGGCCGCCAAGCTGTACATCGACAAAGGCACCGAGATCATGCTCGAAGCGCCGACCTACCTGGCGGCACTGCAAATTTTTCAGTTGTTCGGTGCGGACTGCATTACGGTCCCGCTGGAAGTCGACGGCCCGGATCTTGTGGAGATGCGCGCCCGTCTGGAAAAACACCATCCAGCGTTCATTTACCTGATTCCGACCTTTCAGAACCCCTCGGCGGTACGTTACAGCGAGGCCAAGCGCGACGCGGTGGCGGCATTGCTGGACGAGTTCGGCGTGACCCTGATCGAAGACGAGCCTTATCGCGAGCTGACTTTCGATGGTGGCAGCGCAACGCCAATCGTCAGCCGCTTGAAAAAGGCTAGCTGGATTTACACAGGCACGGTGTCCAAGACCTTACTACCCGGTCTGCGGGTCGGTTATCTGATCGCCAGTCCCGACCTGTTTCCGCATCTGCTGCGCCTGAAACAGTCGGCCGACTTGCACACCAATCGCGTCGGTCAGTGGCAAGCGATGCAGTGGATCGGCACCGAGAAATTTCGCAACCACCTCACTGAACTGCGCGATTTCTACCGGATTCGTCGCGATGTCTTTCAAGCGGCGCTTGAAGAACACTTCGCCGATCTGGCCGATTGGCAGGTGCCCCAAGGCGGGTTGTTTTTCTGGCTGACCTTGAAACAACCGCTGGACACCCGCACCTTGCTCAAGCCTGCACTTGAGCAGGACGTGGCGTTCATGCCGGGTGAGCCGTTCTTTTCCGACCCGGATCGCAATCCGGGTCACCTGCGGTTGAACTTCAGCCACATTGATCCAGCGCGCCTGCACGAAGGCCTCACGCGGCTGGCGGCCGTCGTACGTCAAGCACACGCTGCACAGGCAGCTTAAGGGGAGGGGCTATGTACACCGTTTATGGCGATTACCGTTCGGGCAACTGCTACAAGATCAAGCTGATGCTCAATCTGCTGGGCCTTGAGTACCAGTGGCAGGCGGTGGACATTTTGAAGGGCGACACCCAGACCGCCGAGTTTTTGGAGAAAAATCCCAACGGCAAGATTCCGGTGCTGGAGTTAGAGGATGGCACCTGCTTGTGGGAGTCGAACGCGATCCTGAACTTTCTGGCGGACGGTAGTGAATTCCTGCCGAGCGAACCGCGGTTGCGCACTCAAGTCCTGCAATGGCAGTTCTTCGAGCAGTACAGCCACGAGCCGTATATTGCGGTAGCGCGGTTTATCCAGCTCTATCTGGGCCTACCGGAAGACCGCCGACACGAGTATGAAAAGCTGCAAACGCGCGGTTACAAAGCGTTGGACGTAATGGAACATCAGCTCTGCCGCACCCCGTATCTGGTGGGCGAACAATACTCGATCGCTGATATCGCGTTGTATGCCTACACCCACGTCGCGCATGAAGGTGGCTTTGACCTGAGTCGTTATCCGGGGATTCAGGCATGGTTGCAACGTGTGGCGAGCCATTCGCGGCATGTCGGAATGCTTGATTGAGCTGAATGCAAAAACAATTAAACCGGCCAATGAGCCGGTTTAATTTTGTCTGGAATATTTGTTGCCTGTGCCGGCCTCATCGCGAGCAAGCCCGGCTCCCACAAGAGCACCATAATACCTGTGGGAGCGAGCTTGCTCGCGATGGCGTCAGTGAGAACTACACACGTTGCTCAGGCTGCCGCAAACCGCTTATCCAGATAATCGATGATCACCTTGGACTCATACATCCAGGTGGTCTGGCCGTTTTCTTCAATGCGCAGGCATGGCACTTTGATCTTGCCACCTTGTTCCAGCAGGGTCTGGCGATCCTGCTCGTTGTTTTTCGCATCACGCAGGGTCACCGGCACATTCAAGCGACGCAGGGTACGGCGGGTCTTCACGCAGAACGGGCAGGCGTGGAATTGATACAGGGTCAGGCCCTTGGCGGCCTGCTCGACCTGAGCCTGAGCGGCGCCAGGGCGTTGCTGCTTGCGTGGACGGGTGATGAAGTCGATGCAGATAATGAGTTGGCCCAGGCCGACTCGAAGCGCTTTAATCAACACGGCAAAAGCCTCATAGGCGAGAAGAAGGGGCGGCAGCTTACCTGATTTTTGCAGGACGAAAAAAAACCGGCGATAAACGCCGGTTTCTTTTGAACCACGTGTTACTTGATCAAGCTGAGAAACTCGCTGCGGGTCGCCGCGTTTTCGCGGAACTCGCCGAGCATCACCGACGTAATCATCGACGAATTCTGTTTCTCCACACCGCGCATCATCATGCACATGTGTTTGGCCTCGATAACCACCGCAACGCCCAGCGCGCCGGTCACTTCCTGGACCGCCTCGGCGATCTGTCGGCTGAGGTTCTCCTGGATCTGCAGGCGGCGGGCGTACATATCGACGATCCGCGCGACTTTCGACAGGCCAAGCACCTTGCCGTTAGGGATATACGCAACATGCGCCTTGCCGATGAAAGGTAGCAGATGGTGTTCGCACAGCGAGTAGAGCTCGATGTCCTTGACCAGCACCATTTCGCTGTTATCGGAGCTGAACAAGGCACCGTTGGTGACTTCTTCGAGCGTTTGTTCATAACCGCGGCAAAGGTACTGCATGGCTTTGGCGGCACGCTTTGGCGTGTCGAGCAGGCCTTCGCGGGAGACGTCTTCGCCAAGCTGGCCAAGAATCGCGGTGTAATTCTGTTCCAGGGACATGAAACTACCTGTGGGATTTTACGCAAAGAACAAGGGTACGGTGGCGGACACGGCGCTGCAAGCCTGGCGAAACGGCTTTATTCGTCACGACCGTCCATCATGGTGCGTTTGAGCATCACGTAAACCGCTCCGGCACCGCCGTGTTTCGGCTGGCAGGAGGTGAAACCGAGCACTTGTGAATGCTGGCGCAACCAGGTGTTAACGTGACTCTTGATCATCGGCCGCTTGCCGTCCAGCCGTACAGCCTTGCCATGGGTGACGCGCACGCAGCGGATTTCAAATTTGGTCGCTTCAGCGAGAAAGGCCCAGAGGGTTTCCCGAGCCTTTTCCACGCTCATGCCGTGCAGATCTAGGCTTCCTTCAAAAGGAATCTGGCCCACCTTCAGCTTACGCATCTGGCTTTCCTGAACGCCGTCACGGGCCCACATCAACTCGTCTTCCGGGCCGACATCGATGACGAACTGATCGGACAGACCATCAACAGTGGTCGCATCAGTGCGCACGGTCGCCGCCTGGCGAAGCTTGGCGATTTGCGCGCGGTCGGCCTTGGGTTTGCCCGTCTCGGCGCGATCATGTTTGATCGGCTTGACGCCGCGGATCTCGCTTTTGAACAGGGAAAAATCGTCGTCTTGCATGTCAGCCTCCGCGAAGGGCGGCTAGTTTACCCAAGTCGAGACAGATCGGGCATGACAAAACGCCACCGCCCTGCACTCAGTCATTTTTTTTCATCAGGTGCGGCGCTATGTTCAGCCCGTGGGACTGGCGCCGGCGGCGACGGCAGCGACGCCATAACGAGACACCGACGTACAGCAGCAACAGACCCATCACCAGCGTCACCGCCGAACCGGTCGGGCTGGCATTCAGTTCGCCAAGTGCGGGTGGGTGGCCCAACAAGCTGGCGGCGCCGGCCATCGCCAGCAACACGCCGAACATCGCCAGCACTGCCGAAAAGGCTGCGCCCAGGCGATAACGCCAGTTACTTGGGCCCTTGGGGCGCAAGCGGCGAGCGTCAAATCCATCGGATATCTTCATTCCGACCTTCCTCAATGGGTATCGGCCCTTCGACCGGGAGATGTCCGTGTTGTTCCTGAGGCTAAGGCAATTGCCGTGAATGGGAGACTTTTGCGGATGAGCGGCTGGATGGGCCGCTCATTGAAGGTCAATCAAATCAGATCTTTGGTCTGCGCAAGGGTGGCAAAGTTGTCGGCCATGATGGCCATCTCGGTCTGCTGCACATGTTCTGCGCTAAGGATCCCGCCTTTGTACGGCAGATCGCGGGTCGCGCAGGCATCTTCCACCAAGGTGCAGCGAAAGCCGAGGTTCTTAGCCGCGCGCACTGTGGTGCTGACACTGGAGTGGCTCATGAAACCGCAGACGATCAAGTCCAGTGAGCCGAGGTCCTGCAGACGCTTTTCCAGTTCAGTGCCGTGGAAGGCACTCGGCAGCAGCTTGCCGACGATGGTCTCGTCACCTTGTGGTTCCAGGCCCGGGATGAACTCTCCGCGCTCGCCCTGAGGGTCGAACAGACCACCCACAGTGCCGAGATGGCGCACATGCACAATCGGCCGGCTGGCAGCGCGGGCTGCGGCAATTAATTGCTTGATGTTTCCAACGGCTGCATCCATGCCGGTCAGAGCCAACGGGCCGCTGAGGTACTCTTTTTGAGCGTCGATGATGACCAGGCTGGCATGGCTCAAATTGGCCGGTGCATAACCACGGCCGCTGAGTTGAAACATCGTCTTTGGAACGGACATTCTGGGGCTCCTTCGGGTGGGGCTTTTGCGACATTGTCCTCTGGCTGAGCGCTTCTGTGAATCGCTACCAACGTAAGGTGCGTGGTTGCTGGCCTACAGCCGTGTCAAGAGGCCCGTTGCGTTCAACCAAAAGGTTGGAAAACGGATAACTCCTATCTCGGGCCGGTGTTTTTCATGCGTCGTCGGGGGACGTTTTGGCTGTTAGAATCGTCAGTCGTTTTTTCAGGAGTTTGCCCCCGTGATCACTTCCCGCCTGCGCACTTTGCGCGACCACATCCGTTGGGCCGTCAGCCGTTTTCATGGGGAGGATTTGTTTTTCGGCCATGGGACTGACAACGCCTGGGATGAAGCCCGTCAATTGGTGCTCGGCGCGTTGCATCTGCCTTGGGAAATCGCCGACAGCTACCTCGACTGCCGCCTGGAAGAAGACGAACTGGTCAAACTGCAACGCCTGATCAAGCGCCGTATCGAGGAGCGAATCCCGACGGCTTACCTGCTGGGGGAGGCATGGTTTTGCGGCATGTCGTTCATCGTCGACGAGCGCGTATTGATTCCGCGTTCACCGATCGGTGAGCTGATCGAAAAGCGTTTTGAACCGTGGTTGGGTGCCGAGCC
Organism: Pseudomonas sp. F220; assembly: GCF_057813935.1. Taxonomy (NCBI): domain Bacteria; kingdom Pseudomonadati; phylum Pseudomonadota; class Gammaproteobacteria; order Pseudomonadales; family Pseudomonadaceae; genus Pseudomonas; species Pseudomonas sp. F220. The sequence goes on along the minus strand of NZ_JBVASJ010000013.1, from coordinate 62,657 downwards.
TGCACGCATTCTTGACCTGTGCACCGGTTCCGGTTGCATTGGCATCGCCTGCGCTTATGAGTTCCAGAACGCAGAGGTGGTGCTGGCCGATCTGTCGTTCGAAGCGCTTGAGGTCGCCAATCAGAACATCGAGCGTCACGGTGTCGACGAGCGCGTGTACACCGTTCAGGGGGATGGCTTTGATGGTCTGCCAGGCCAACGCTTCGACCTGATCGTCTCCAACCCGCCGTACGTCGATGCGGAAGATTTCGCAGACATGCCGGATGAATATCAGCATGAGCCAGAGCTGGGCCTGGCGTGCGGTGATGACGGCTTGAACCTGGTGCGACGCATGCTCAGCGAAGCGGCGAATCACCTGACCGAAAAAGGTTTGCTGATCGTCGAAGTCGGCAACAGCCAAGTGCATGTCGAGGCGTTGTACCCGGAAGTTGATTTCGCCTGGCTGGACTTTGAACGCGGCGGTCATGGCGTGTTCATGCTTACCGCCGAGCAGTGCCGTCAGCATCAGGCGTTGTTTGCTTCACGGGTTTGAGAAAGTAGAAAGGGTTTTGCGGGCAAGCCCATTTTCACAAAGCTAAGGAAATTGTAGGAGCGAGCTTGCTCGCGATTGACTCACGGGCGACGCGTTTATTCAGAAAACACGCGTTATCGTTAACGTCTATCGCGAGCAAGCTCGCTCCTACAAGAGCCCCTCGTCACAATTCAGCCCTGCTTACCCGCCTCCAACATATTCTCCGGCCTGACCCAGGCATCGAATTGTTCATCCGTCAGATAGCCCAGTTGCAGCGCGGCCTCGCGCAGGGTCAGACCTTCGGCATAGGCTTTCTTGGCGATTTCGGCCGACTTGTCGTAACCGATATGCGGGTTCAGCGCCGTCACCAACATCAAACCGCGCTCCAGATGGGCTGCCATTTGCACCGGATCAGGTTCCAGCCCGGCGATGCAATGCTGCTGGAAGTTGCTGCACCCATCGCCCAGCAGGCGGATCGATTGCAGCAAGTTATGGATGATCACCGGTTTGAACACGTTCAATTGCAGGTGACCCTGGCTGGCGGCGAATCCAATGGCAACGTCGTTGCCCATTACTTGGCAGGCGAGCATCGACAGCGCTTCGCACTGGGTCGGATTGACTTTGCCGGGCATGATCGAGCTGCCAGGTTCGTTGGCAGGCAGTTTCACTTCTGCAAAACCGGCTCGTGGGCCAGAGCCCAGCAAGCGCAGGTCATTGGCGATTTTCATCAAGGTCACAGCAAGGGTTTTCAGCGCACCGGACAACGTGGTCAGCGGCTCATGGCCGGCCAGCGCCGCGAACTTGTTTGGCGCGGTGACAAACGGCAGGCCGGAGAGGGCAGCCAGTTCGGCGGCCATTGCTTCGCCAAAACCGTGCGGTGAATTAAGCCCGGTACCCACGGCGGTGCCGCCCTGGGCAAGCTCGCAGACCGCTGGCAGGGCGTTTCGAATCGCCTGATCGGCGTAATCGAGTTGTGCTACAAACGCCGAGAGCTCCTGGCCAAAAGTGATTGGCGTCGCGTCCATCATGTGCGTACGGCCGGTCTTGACCAGCTTCATGTGTCGCGCAGACAGCTCCGCCAAACCATCGGACAGTTCGTTGATTGCTGGCAGTAGATGATGCTGCACCGCCTGAACGGTAGCGATGTGCATCGCGGTGGGGAAACAGTCGTTGGAGCTCTGTGAACGGTTGACGTGATCGTTGGGGTGCACCGGGTTTTTGCCGCCACGCGGATTGCCGGCCAGTTCATTGGCGCGTCCGGCGATCACTTCGTTGACGTTCATATTGCTCTGGGTGCCACTGCCGGTCTGCCAGACCACCAGCGGGAATTGGGCGTCGTGATCGCCGTCGAGCACTTCGTCGGCAGCCTGTTCGATCAGGCGGGCGATATCGGCGGGCAGGTCACCGTTGCGATCGTTGACCCGTGCAGCGGCTTTCTTGATCAGTGCCAGTGCGTGCAGTACCGCGATTGGCATGCGTTCGTTGCCGATGGCAAAGTTGATCAGCGAGCGTTGCGTCTGAGCGCCCCAGTAGGCTTCATCCGGGACGTCAACCTGGCCAAGGCTGTCGGTTTCGATACGGCTCATCGGTCACACTCCTGTTAGTCTGATTTGGCAGTTTAGGCCGTGATCAGCCTCTAGGGTTCCATCAGTCGCTTTTTCTACCGTTCGACCCCTGCAAATCAGGCGTGGTAAGGCTTGGGGTTGAGTGACAGAGTTTTTTAGGTGCAGAATGGTCGCCCTTGGGGTTTTACCTCGCCAGCTAGAAAAGGAAACTTGATGACTCGTCTTCGTGCCATCTGTACCGCGGTTGTTCTGGTTTGCGCCAGCGGCCAGGTTCTTGCCGATACCGCCAGCCACAACGCCAGTGCCGAAGCCTTCCTGACTCTGGCACACGCCGACAAGCTCGGTACCCCGGTGTACATGCAAGTTCAACAAATGTTCGCCCAGCGCTTTGAACAAACCAAAGCCCCTGAGTCGAAAAGAGCCCTGCTGGAAACCTATCAGGCCAAGGCCAACGCCGCTCTGGACCAAGCTATTGGTTGGAATAAACTCAAGCCAGACATGGTTAAGCTCTACACCACCAACTTCAGCGAATCCGAACTCAAGGACCTGGTAGCGTTCTACCAGTCGCCGCTGGGCAAGAAGGTTCTGGAAAAAATGCCGCAGCTGACTCAGCAATCGGCTCAGATGACTCAGGCCAAACTGGAAAGTGCGGTACCTGTAGTCAACAAGCTGCTGGCTGACATGACCGCCGAGCTTGAGCCAAAAGCCGCCGCAGCACCGGCCAAGAAAAAGCCTTAAGCGGAGCCCAGGAATGACCATGCAACAACGTATTGAATCGGCGCTGAGCGCATTGCAGCCCGAGCATCTGCAAGTACTGGATGAAAGCCATATGCACAGTCGTGGGCTGCAAACCCACTTCAAGGCAGTGCTGGTCAGTGAACAGTTTGCCGGGCTTAACAGCGTCAAGCGTCACCAAAAGGTTTACGCCACTCTCGGCGACTTGATGGGTGAGTTCCATGCGTTGGCGCTGCATACCTACACGCCTGAAGAATGGGCGAAAATCGGCGTGGTTCCGGCATCGCCGACCTGCGCCGGCGGGAGTAAGCATTAAAAGATCGCAGCCTGCGGGAGGTGCGCAGGACGAGCTTTTGTAGGAGCTGCCGCAGGCTGCGATCTTGACGATCTACAGCCAACCGCAGCTGTTTTTGCTAGAATCCGTAACGCGCCGCTCAGTCGGCGCGTTTTTTTTGCATCCGGTTCACCCTTTACGAGGGTAGCCACCTGGAGATTTCCCATGACACAAAACATTGTCGTGGCGGCACTGTATAAGTTCGTCACCCTTGAAGATTACGTCGCCCTGCGCGAGCCGCTGCTGCAGGCGATGGTCGATAACGGCGTCAAAGGCACCTTGCTGATCGCCGAAGAAGGCATCAACGGTACCGTTTCCGGCAGCCGTGAAGGCATCGACGGGCTGATGGCCTGGTTGAAGAGCGATCCGCGTATGGATGATATCGATCACAAAGAGTCGTACTGCGAAGATCAGCCGTTCTATCGGACCAAGGTCAAACTCAAGAAAGAGATCGTTACCCTCGGTGTTGACGGCGTCGACCCGAACAAACAGGTCGGCACTTACGTCGATCCGCAGAACTGGAACGCCCTGATCAGCGATCCGGAAGTGCTGTTGATCGATACCCGCAACGACTATGAAGTCTCGATCGGCACCTTCGAAGGCGCCATCGATCCGAAAACCACCAGTTTTCGCGAATTTCCTGACTACATCAAAGCCAACTTCGATCCAGCCAAACACAAGAAAGTCGCCATGTTCTGCACCGGCGGCATTCGTTGCGAGAAGGCTTCGAGCTTCATGCTCAGCCAGGGCTTCGATGAAGTGTTTCACCTCAAGGGCGGCATCCTGAAGTACCTCGAAGAGGTGCCGCAGGAAGAAAGCCAGTGGCGTGGCGACTGCTTCGTTTTCGATAACCGGGTCACCGTCCGTCACGATCTGAGTGAAGGCGACTACGATCAGTGTCATGCCTGTCGTACACCCATCAGCGTCGAAGACCGCACCTCCGAGCACTATGTGGCCGGCATCAGTTGCCCGCATTGCTGGGATAAGCTGAGTGAGAAGACCCGGCGCAGCGCTATCGACCGGCAAAAGCAGATCGAATTGGCAAAAGCCCGCAACCTGCCACATCCAATTGGTTACAACTACAAACAGCCATCCGAGGCCTGAATCATGTCCGCGCGCCTGCTCTATGTAATGGATCCGATGTGTTCCTGGTGCTGGGGCTTTGCTCCTGTGGCAGAGGCCCTGGTAGAGCAGGCGCATGCCGCGGGCGTTGAGTTGCACCTGGTGGTAGGTGGTTTAAGGACCGGCAGTGGCGCAGCGCTAGAGCCGACCACGCGGCGTTACATCCTTGAGCATTGGCAGGCGGTCACCGAAGCCACTGGCCAGCCGTTCAAACTCGAAGGCGCTTTGCCCGAAGGTTTTGTCTATGACACCGAACCGGCCTGCCGGGCGGTGGTGACCGCGCGCAGTCTGGCGCCTGACTGTGCCTGGAAACTGCTCAAACTGATTCAGCACGCCTTTTATGCCGAAGGTCGCGACGTCACCCACGCCAGTGTGTTGGTGGAGCTGGCTGACGCAGCGGGCTTGCCGCGTATCGAGTTTGCAGCAGCCTTCGACCGCGCTGAGCAGCATGCGGCGACGGCGGCGGATTTTACCTGGGTCCAGGACTTGGGGATCGCCGGTTTTCCGACCTTGCTCGCCGAGCGCGATGGTCAATTGGCGCTGCTGACCAATGGCTATCAGCCGCTTAAGGAGCTGTCCCCGTTGCTCGGTCGTTGGCTGGAGCGTGCCGCCTGTGCATGATCAGCCTGACAGCGCGGAGCAACCCAAGCGGATCGATCGGCTGAGTTGGGCGGAAATCCGCCGTTTGGCGTTACATCACAAGAAATCCCTGTGGATTGCCAATGGCTTAGCGGTGTTGGCGACGCTCTGTAGCGTACCGATCCCCTTGCTGTTGCCCTTGTTGGTGGACGAAGTGCTGCTGGGGCATGGCGATGCCGCACTGAAGGTCATGAATCACGCGCTACCGACAGGCTGGCAAAGTGCCGCCGGCTACATCGGCCTGATGTTGCTGGTAACCCTGACACTGCGTTGCGGCGCGTTGCTGTTCAACGTCCTGCAGGCACGATTGTTTGCAGGCTTGGCCAAAGACATCGTCTACCGCATTCGCGTCAGGCTGATCGAGCGACTCAAGCGCATCTCCCTCGGCGAGTACGAAAGCCTGGGCAGCGGCACAGTGACCACCCATTTGGTCACCGATCTGGATACCGTTGATAAATTTGTCGGTGAAACCCTTAGTCGTTTTCTGGTGGCCATGCTGACGCTGGTCGGGACTGCGGGCATTCTGGTGTGGATGCATTGGCAACTGGCGTTGTTGATTTTACTGTTCAATCCGCTGGTGATTTACGCCACGGTGCAACTGGGCAAGCGGGTCAAACACCTGAAAAAGCTGGAGAACGACAGCACTTCGCGGTTTACCCAGGCGCTCACCGAAACCCTGGATGCAATCCAGGAAGTCCGCGCCGGTAATCGCCAGGGCTTTTTCCTTGGCCGCTTGGGCCTGCGGGCACAGGAAGTTCGCGATTATGCGGTGAACTCGCAATGGAAGACTGACGCCTCCAGCCGGGCCAGCGGTTTGCTGTTCCAGTTCGGTATCGACATCTTCCGCGCGGCGGCCATGCTCACCGTGCTGTTTTCTGACCTGTCCATCGGCCAGATGCTGGCGGTGTTCAGTTATCTCTGGTTCATGATCGGTCCGGTCGAGCAATTGCTCAATTTGCAGTACGCCTATTACGCGGCGGGAGGGGCGTTGACGCGGATCAATGAGTTGCTCTCCCGTGCCGATGAGCCGCAATACCCCGGTGGTAATAACCCTTTTCAGGGGCGTGAGACGGTGGGCATCGAGGTTCGTGGTTTGAGCTTCGGTTACGGCGATGAGTGGGTGCTGAATCAAATGAACCTGTCCATCGCTCCCGGTGAAAAAGTCGCGATCGTCGGTGCCAGCGGCGGCGGAAAAAGTACCTTGGTGCAATTGCTTTTGGGGCTCTACACGCCGCAGTCGGGCAGCATCCGTTTCGGCGGTTTGACCCAACAGGAAATCGGCCTGGAAACTGTGCGCGAGCACGTTGCAGTCGTGCTGCAGCACCCGGCGCTGTTCAACGATACGGTAAGGGCCAACCTGACCATGGGGCGCGGGCGTAGCGATGAGGCCTGCTGGCAGGCGCTGGAAATTGCCCAACTGGATGCCACGATTAAAGCCTTGCCGCAAGGACTTGACAGTATCGTCGGGCGTTCCGGCGTGCGTTTGTCTGGTGGTCAGCGACAGCGTCTGGCTATTGCGCGGATGGTCCTGGCCGAACCTAAGGTGGTGATACTCGACGAGGCCACTTCTGCACTGGACGCTGCTACCGAGTACAACCTGCACCAGGCGCTGGCGCGTTTTCTAAACGGTCGGACAACATTGATCATTGCCCATCGTCTGTCTGCGGTAAAACAAGCTGATCGAGTACTTGTGTTTGATGGTGGGCAGATTGCCGAAGATGGCGACCATCAACAGCTAATTGCCGACGGCGGCCTGTATGCCAAACTTTACGGTCATTTGCAGCAGGTGCAGCGACCTTGAGTTTTGTCCTGTTTTCTGTGCTTAGTGCTTGAATTCACTGGTTGAAATATTGCTTTTGCGCTGCCAATCTTTTGCGCCGCAACTAAATCGATTTTGAACAAAGCATCCAACCGTTCGAGTTGTCGAAAATTAGCCTAGTCTGTGCAGTTAGGAGCAAAACTCACTCGGGTGTTCATCTGGCAGTGTTTATGCAAGGGACGTCATGAAGCAAAAGCGGACTCTCGGAACACCACGGTTGTTAGGCATCGTCTGGCCATTTATTGCCGTTGTGTTATTGCAGGCATTACTGGGGGGCGTGAGCCTGTACGTTCTGTCGGCGGTGCGCGGCTATGTGGCAGGTGAAAGTCTGTGGTCCAAGGGCCAGAAAGACGCTATTTATTACCTCAACCTGTATGCCGACAGTCGCGACGAAGCGATTTTCCTCAAGTATCAGAATGCTATCGCTGTGCCGCAAGGCGGGCATGAGCTGCGTATCGCTCTGGATCGCCAGCCCCCAGACCTTGAAGCTGCGCGTGAGGGTATCCTCAAGGGCGGCAATCATCCGGATGACGTCTCCAGTCTGATCTGGTTGTACCTGAACTTTCGCCACTTCAGTTACCTGGAAAAAGCCATTGATCTGTGGACTGTGGGCGATAGCTATCTGGTGCAACTGGATACAGTCGCGCGCGAGATGCACCAGTACATTACCAGTGACCAGGCCACGCCTGCCGATGTTCAACGCTGGAAGGCCCGGGTACTTGCCATCAACGATAGTGTGACGCCTGCTGCCAAAGCCTTTAGCGATGCATTGGGCGAAGGGTCGCGGGTCATTCTGAGGTTGTTGCTGATCACCAATCTGGCCACCGCGCTGGTACTGATCGCCTTGGCACTGTTGCGTACTCACAAACTGCTGAAGCAACGCCATGCATTTGCCGACGCCTTGCAGCTGGAAAAAGAGCGGGCGCAAATTACCCTGCAATCCATTGGCGATGGCGTTATCACCACGGATGTCGGAGGGGCGATCGCTTATATGAACCCTGCGGCTGAAGAGCTGACTCACTGGAAAGCCGAGCAGGCCACCGGTCTGCCGTTGGCGGCGTTATTCAATCTTTTGGATGAAAACGCCCAGACTGATGGTTTTACCCTGATCGAACACATTTTGAGTGGTCAACTCAGCGGCGGCAGTGAGCACTCTAAACTCATTCAGCGCCTGGACGGCAGTACGGTGTCGGTCACCCTGGTCGGCGCGCCAATCCAGAGCGCCGGTAAAGTCAGTGGCACGGTACTGGTGTTGCACGACATGACTCAAGAGCGTCAGTACATCGCCAACCTTTCATGGCAGGCGACTCACGATGCGCTGACGGGCCTGGCTAACCGTCGCGAATTCGAATATCGCCTCGAACAAGCCTTGCACAATCTGACACGTCAGCCGGGCCGGCACGCCGTGATGTTTCTCGACCTGGATCAGTTCAAGCTGGTTAATGACACATGCGGCCATGCGGCGGGCGATGAACTGTTACGGCATATCTGTGCCTTGTTGCAATCGGGTTTGCGCGAAGGCGATACCTTGGCCCGGTTGGGTGGGGACGAATTCGGCATCCTGCTTGAAAGCTGCCCGTCGGACGCCGCAGAGAAAATCGCCGAGGGGTTGCGCCAGACTGTGCAGAACCTCCATTTCGTGTGGAAAGGTCGGCCTTTTGTGACCACGGTCAGTATCGGCCTGGTTCACGTCTCGCAAACACCCACCACCCTTGAAGCGTCATTACGTGCCGCCGACATGGCCTGCTACATGGCCAAGGAGAAAGGGCGCAATCGGGTACAGGTCTACCATGCCGACGACTCGGAGTTGTCCTTGCGCTTTGGCGAGATGGCGTGGGTACAACGACTGCACATGGCACTGGAGGAAAACCGTTTCTGTTTATATGCCCAGGAAATCGCCGCGTTGGGTCTGACGGAGCGTGGGGGTGGTCATATTGAAATATTGCTGCGGTTGCATGACGAAGCAGGGCGGATGATTCTGCCCAACAGCTTTATTCCCGCCGCCGAGCGTTACGGGTTAATGACGTCGCTGGATCGTTGGGTGGTACAGAATGTATTCAAGGTCATTGCCCAATGTATAGCTGAAGGGCGAGAAGGGCCGATGGCCATGTGTGCGATAAATCTGTCGGGCATTACTATCGGAGATCGCGACTTTCTGGACTTCCTGCGTGAGCAGTTCATTGCCTACGCTATCCCTCCTGAAATGATTTGTTTTGAAATCACAGAAACCAGTGCAATTTCCAACCTGGGGAGTGCAATTAGATTTATTAATGAGCTCAAAGGCTTGGGGTGTCATTTCTCATTGGATGACTTTTGTGCCGGCATGTCCTCATTCGCTTATCTCAAACATTTACCTGTAGACTTCTTGAAGATCGATGGAAGTTTCGTAAAGGATATGCTGGACGACCCGATTAACCGCGCTATGGTCGAAGTGATCAATCACATCGGTCATGTCATGGGTAAACGCACAATTGCCGAGTTTGTTGAAACGCCTCAGATTGAGCAGGCCTTGCTGGAAATCGGAGTGGATTACGCTCAAGGGTACATTATCCAACGCCCGCAATTGTTTACGTGTGACAGCCTGCAGTGTCGGCCCGCGCGACCACAGCCTTTGTTAGTCAAGGCGCCTGGCACGTTCCGTTGAAATCTCTTGCTGATCCGTACAATCACAATCAAAAGGAGCTCGACAGTGATCGACACATTCAACAGAATCGGCCCGCTTATGGAAGCCGCAAGTTATCCCGCCTGGGCTCAGAAACTGATCCAGGATTGCAGCGAGAGCAAACGCCGGGTGGTCGAGCACGAACTGTATCAGCGCATGCGTGATAACAAGCTTAGCGCGAAAACCATGCGTCAGTACCTGATCGGTGGCTGGCCAGTTGTTGAACAGTTTGCTTTGTACATGGCACAAAACCTGATCAAGACCCGCTTTGCACGCCACCCTGGCGAAGACATGGCGCGCCGCTGGTTGATGCGTAACATTCGCGTAGAGCTCAATCACGCCGATTATTGGGTGCACTGGAGCAGTGCGTACGGTGTCAGCCTGGAAGATTTACAGGCGCAACAGGTAGCGCCAGAGCTTCATGCCCTTAGTCATTGGTGCTGGCACACCTGTTCGGCCGATTCGCTGATTGTAGCTATTGCCGCGACCAACTATGCGATTGAGGGTGCTACTGGCGAGTGGTCAGCGTTAGTTTGTTCCAGCGACATCTACGCAGCGGCTTTCCCGGAGGAAGACCGCAAGCGAGCGATGAAGTGGCTGAAGATGCATGCTCAGTACGATGATGCGCACCCGTGGGAAGCACTGGATATCATCTGCACGCTGGCGGGTATGAATCCAAGTAAATCGCTGCAAATCGAGTTACACCAGGCCGTTTGCAAGAGCTACGACTACATGCATTTGTTTCTAGAGCGCTGCATGCAGTTGGAACAGTCGGAAAAGGTGCCGGTAGCTCGTGAGCGCATGGCGCTGGCCGAGAGCTAAGCGCAAAAAAAACGGAGCTGCTGCAGGCTGCGATCTTTTGATCTTGGGTTCCAGGAACGATTGAGTCGAATCCTGAGCCTTCAACCCGCCATCGCCAGCCGGTTACGGCCTTCACGTTTTGCCACATACAAGGCGCTGTCTGCTCGGTGCAACAGGCTTTCGGCTGACTCACCAGGTAGCAAGGTGGCGCAGCCAAGGCTTACCGTCAGTTCGATAAGCGTGTCCTCTGCCGAGTAGTCCTGAGCCTGTACCGCATGGCGTAGCCGCTCGCCAACCATGGCGGCGGCTTCTCGAGCCGTATTGGAGAGCAGGATCAAAAACTCCTCGCCACCATATCGAAACACCATGTCGACGTTGCGTAACTGGTCTTTGATCGAGGCGGCTACGGCCTTGAGTACTTTGTCGCCAGCACTGTGACCGTGGCTGTCGTTGATTCTCTTGAAGTGGTCGATATCCAGCATTAATAGCGATAGCGGTTGCAGATGCCGACGGGACATTTCGATTTCCCGTTGAAATGTCTGATCCATGGCAATCCGGTTGCCGGTGTCCGTCAGTGGGTCACGCAGCGCGCTACGGGTGGCTGCCCGGTACAGCAGGGCATTACGTATCGGAAAGAGCAGCGAGGACAGCAGGGATTCCAGATTGCCCAGCTCCTGTTCGCTAAAGCGTTGATTGCGTCGAAACACCAGCTCACCCAAGTGTTCGCCTTTATGGCTGAGGCTGTAGCTCCCGCAATGGTGTCCGCGCTGACCGAACTCCAGGCGCAAATCGCTGGCCTGGTGCTGGTAGCTCAAGGCATCCAGTGGGACGAGTCGCTGAATTTCGCGGAAGAACAATCCCAAGATGAGCTGTGGCTCAAGACTGGTTTGCAACTGCAGGCTGAGTTGTTGGCGCAGTTGCGCGAGGCTGACGGGGCGTTGCAGAAGTGGTGACTGCTGACCAAAGCCCAAGCGTTGCAATTTGGCGCTATCAAAATCAATTGCGTTGGTCTGGGTCGGCGATTTCATATGGCGTGAGCCCCTAAGCACGTAATGCTGTCTTACAGGCTGGGTGAAAGCGGCTGCGGGCTGTGCGTCATACTGGTCCATCAGTCCCGTAGGACAAGTGACTGCAGTCTAGTCTGCTTTACCGATCGTTATAAGCCCCGGCTCAAGCGATGCCCGCTTCGCTAACACGCTGCGTGTCTGAACAGTGTTAGAGCGAAAGTCGTGCCATTCGGTTCAGTTAAATAAAACGCGTTTTAATTCAATTGGTTGGTCGATAAAGGCATAACTGCGTATGGAAGTCGCGGCATTTATTTGGCTTCGATAACAGGCCGAATGACCTTTCTGCATGCGCCGCGACGGTATTCCGTCGCGGTGGTTGGAGGGGGGGTTACTGAGCGTCGAAGGCCTGACCGTTGATGCCGGTGCTATCCGGCCCCATCAGGTACAGATAGACCGGCATGATTTCTTCGGGCGTCGGATTGTTGCTTGGATTCTCGCCAGGATATGCCTGAGCCCGCATGCTGGTGCGGGTGGCGCCAGGGTTGATGCTGTTGGCGCGCACGGGTGCGACGGTGTCCAGTTCGTCGGCCAGGGTTTGCATCAAACCTTCGGTCGCAAACTTCGAGACTCCGTAGGCGCCCCAGTAGGCGCGGCCTTTGCGTCCGACACTGCTTGAGGTGAACACCACCGATGCGTCCTGGGACAGCTTGAGCAGCGGCAGCATGGTGCTGGTCAGCATGAACATGGCATTGACGTTGACTTGCATTACGCGCATGAAGTTCTCACCGGACAGCTGCTCCAGCGGGGTGCGCGGGCCAATGATCGAGGCGTTGTGCAGCAAACCATCCAGGTGCCCGAACTCGGTTTCGACCATGGCGGCCAGCTCGTCGTACTGATGCGGCAGCGCAGTTTCCAGGTTGAATGGAATGACTGCCGGTTGTGGGTGGCCGGCTGCTTCGATTTCGTCATAAACCTGGGTCAGGTTGGCTTCGGTTTTGCCCAGTAGCAGCACGGTGGCGCCATGAGCTGCAAAGGTTTTTGCGGCAGCAGCACCAATGCCACGGCCAGCGCCGGTGATCAGAATGACCCGGCCTTTGAGCAATTCAGGGCGTGCGGAGTAATCAAACATAAAAAACCTCAACAAAATTCGGTAGGAGCTAGCTTGCTCGCGATGGGCGTTAACGATAACGCGTGCTGCCTGACGAAACGCGTCAACGTGAAGTCCATCGCGAGCAAGCTCGCTCCTACAGGAAAGGCGATCAGCAGCACAACGCGTCAGGAAAGGTGATCAGCAGCCACACAACGCATTATCAAGAACCTTACGCAACTCCAGCGGATGATCGACCACTACGTCCGCGCCCCAATGACGGAGATTATCGTCTGGATGAATATAGCCCCAGGTCACTGCAGCAGTTTTGGTGCCTGCGTCACGGCCTGACTCGATATCGCGCAGGTCATCGCCAACAAACAGCACGCTGGCCGGATCCAGATCGAGCATCTTGCAGGCGAGGATCAGCGGCTCGGGATCAGGTTTGCTGTTCTTCACATGATCCGGGCAGATCAGCACGGCCGAACGCTCCGCCAACCCCAGTTGCTGCATGATCGGTTCGGCAAAACGTACCGGCTTATTGGTGACGACGCCCCAAATCAGATTGGCTTTTTCGATGTCTGCCAACAGCTCGGCCATCCCATCGAAAAGTTTGCTGTGGACTGCGCAGTCTTTCAGGTAGCGCTCCAGAAACTCCAGGCGCAGTTCCTCGAAGCCCGGTGATTCCGGGTCCATCGAAAAGGTCACGGCAACCATGGCTCGTGCTCCGCCGGAGATCTCGTCGCGGATATGCTTGTCGGAAATCGGCGCCAGGCCGCGATCGGCGCGCATGCTCTGGCAAATGGCGATAAAGTCCGGTGCGGTGTCGAGCAGCGTGCCGTCCATGTCGAAAAGAACCGCTCTGATACGCATGGGCTTACTCCTCCCGCAGGGTCTGGATCATGTAGTTGACGTCAACGTCCGAAGCCAATTTGTAGTGCTTGGTCAGCGGGTTGTAGGTCAGACCGATGATGTCCTTGACGGTCAGTCCGGCAGAGCGGCTCCAGGCGCCAAGCTCGGAAGGGCGGATGAATTTCTTGAAGTCGTGGGTGCCGCGAGGCAGCAGTTTCATGATGTATTCGGCGCCGACAATGGCGAACAGGAATGCCTTGGGATTGCGGTTGATGGTGGAAAAGAATACTTGGCCGCCGGGCTTGACCATGCGAAAGCACGCGCGGATCACCGAAGAGGGGTCTGGCACGTGTTCGAGCATTTCCAGGCAGGTGACTACGTCGAATTGCTCCGGCATTTCTTCGGCCAGGCCTTCGGCGGTGATCTGCCGGTACTCGACGCTGACGCCGGATTCCAGTTGATGCAGTTGAGCCACGGCCAGTGGCGCTTCGCCCATGTCGATGCCCATCACCGTTGCGCCGCGCTGAGCCATGGCTTCGCTAAGGATGCCGCCGCCGCAGCCGACGTCGAGGACTTTCTTGCCGGCCAGTTTTACCCGCTCATCAATCCAGTTGACCCGCAACGGGTTGATGTCGTGCAGCGGTTTGAACTCGCTTTCACGGTCCCACCAGCGATGGGCCAGGGCTTCGAACTTGGCAATTTCAGCGTGGTCGACGTTGCTCATGGGGTCATCCTCTAAATCTAATAAATTCTGTTGTAAGCCTTGAGCGTTCGCTCAAGGTTGCTATCTATTGGCAATGGCCGCTGATGCGTTTGCCCCAGGCTACGGCCGTGGCGCATAGCTGTTGTTCATCCAGGCGGGTCAGGCGCCGGTCGTCGAGCAATTGCTTGCCGGCGACCCAAAGGTGTTTCACGCAGTCCCGGCCAGTGGCATATATAAGCTGCGAGACCGGGTCATAAACCGGTTGCTGCGCCAGGCCTGAGAGGTCAAAGGCCACCAGGTCAGCAGCCTTGCCGACTTCCAGTGAGCCGACTTCGGCGTCCAGCCCTAGCGCTCGGGCGCCATTGAGCGTTGCCATGCGCAATGCGCGATGGGCATCCAGAGCGGTCGCCGAGCCAGCGACGGCCTTGGCCAGCAGTGCCGCGGTACGGGTCTCGCCGAGTAGATCCAGGTCATTGTTGCTGGCTGCACCATCGGTGCCGACCGCCACGTTGACGCCGGCCTGCCACAAACGCTCGACCGGGCAGAAGCCGCTGGCCAGTTTCAGGTTCGATTCCGGGCAATGAATCACGCTACTGTTACTTTCTACCAGTAAAACCAAGTCATCATCGCTGATTTGCGTCATGTGAACGGCCTGGAAGCGCGGCCCGAGCAAGCCCAGGCGGCCCAGGCGGGCCATTGGCCGCTCGCCGCGCTGCTCGACGGATTGCTGCACTTCGAAGGCGGTTTCGTGGACGTGCATATGAATCGAGGCGTCCAGCTCCTCGGCGATGACCCGGATTTTCTCGAGGTTCTCATCGCCGACGGTGTAGGGTGCATGAGGACCGAAGGCGATTTTGATGCGTGGATGGTGCTTGAGATCACTGAACAGCTCGATGCCTTGACGGATGGCCTCGTCGGCATCGCTTGCGCCGGGAATCGGAAAGTCGAGGATCGGAATGGCAATCTGCGCGCGAATACCGCTGTTGTGTACGCGTTCGCTGGCAACTTTAGGGAAGAAATACATGTCGGAGAAACAAGTGATACCGCCTTTAAGTTGTTCGGCGATCGCCAGATCAGTGCCATCGCGAACAAAGTCCTCATCGACCCACTTGGCTTCGGCGGGCCAGATGTGCTGCTCCAGCCAGGTCATCAGCGGCAAGTCATCGGCCAGGCCGCGAAACAGGGTCATCGCGGCATGCCCGTGAGCATTGATCAGGCCGGGGCTGAGCAGCATGCCCGGCAATTCGCGGACTTCAGTAGCGTTGAGCTTGAGGGCGTCGGCGCGCGGTCCGATGAACGCAATGCGGCCATCACGGATACCCAAACCATGCTCTTTGAGGACCACACCAGCGGGTTCGACAGGCACCAACCAGGTCGGCAGCAATAGTAAGTCGAGCGCAACGGCAGGGTTCGGCATCGAGGGTGGGTTCCAGTGCTTTTGTAAAGGATGGCGAAGTATACCCGAGCGTCTTCGCAGGGG
Organism: Pseudomonas sp. F220; assembly: GCF_057813935.1. NCBI lineage: Bacteria > Pseudomonadati > Pseudomonadota > Gammaproteobacteria > Pseudomonadales > Pseudomonadaceae > Pseudomonas > Pseudomonas sp. F220. The sequence goes on along the minus strand of NZ_JBVASJ010000013.1, from coordinate 47,340 downwards.
GATCGCTATAATCGGCGGCTTTTGTTCATGAGTACGGGGTGAGGCATGCGCGATCGACTGTTGGCTGCGGAGAAGGTGAAGGCCATCGATTGGCGGGATGATGCCCTGTACCTGCTCGATCAGCGCATTTTGCCGTTCGAAGAAAACTGGATTGCTTACACCAGTGCAGCCGGCGTGTCAGAAGCCATTCGTTCGATGGTTGTGCGTGGCGCCCCGGCCATTGGTATCAGTGCGGCCTATGGCGTGGTGCTGGCAGCGCGCACACGATTTGCCGCTGGCGGTGACTGGCAGGCAGCCCTGGAAGAGGACTTTGCTTTGCTCGCGGATTCGCGGCCCACGGCGGTCAATCTGTTCTGGGCGCTGAACCGTATGCGCGAGCGGCTTGAGCGGCTAAAAGGGCATGCCGATCCGTTGGCGGTCCTTGAGGCAGAGGCCTTGGCCATCCATGAAAGTGATCGCGAAGCCAATCTGACCATGGCGCAATTGGGTGTCGATCTGATCCGCAAGCACCAGGGCAATGCCCAGACGATTCTGACTCATTGCAATACTGGCGCCTTGGCCACTGGCGGCTTCGGCACGGCGCTGGGAGTGATTCGTGGCGCCTGGCTGGAAGGCATGGTGGAGCGGGTCTACGCCGATGAAACCCGACCTTGGCTGCAAGGCTCGCGGCTGACTGCCTGGGAGCTGGCAAACGAAGGTATTCCGGTCACGCTGAACGCTGACTCGGCTGCCGCACACATCATGAAAACCAAGGGCGTGACCTGGGTGATCGTCGGCGCCGACCGGATTACCGCCAATGGCGACGTGGCGAACAAGATTGGCACCTACCAGTTGGCGGTGTGCGCCATGCACCACGGAGTGCGCTTCATGGTGGTGGCACCGAGTTCGACCATCGACATGACCCTGGCCAGCGGTGACGATATTCCTATCGAAGAGCGTGGCGGCAGCGAACTGCTGGAAGTCGGCGGCAAGCGCGTCGGGGCTGATGTAGACGCTTTCAATCCGGTTTTCGACGTCACCCCGGCGGACCTGATCGACGCCATCGTCACCGAAAAAGGCATTGTCGAGCGGCCCGATGCCGCAAAACTGGCTCAGTTGATGTGTCGCAAGCGGTTGCATTGACGATTTCTGGTGTCTATTAAATCGCCATCGCGAGCAGGCTCGCTCCCACACTGTATCGAGGGTGTGCCGACAATTTGTGGCGCAACACAGATCAAATGTGGGAGCGAGCCTGCTCGCGATTGGCCCTCACAGACAGCAAATGACCCTCATCCATCCCCCCGATTCTTCATTCAACACAGCTCTAAGCTTCTCTCGTCCCCTATCAGGCGGTCACCGGCCAACTAACTATGCTCCATGCGCGTCTGGGGGATAGGTGCGTGGCGGCGATTGTGATAACATCCGGCGGTTTCCAAGGTAGCCAGATGTGGCTGTCTTTACTGCGCAGATCCATGGCATAACTCGTTGATTTGTCGTAAGTCGATGCATGGCACTAAGCCTGCATCGACGAGCTTCGTTCGTCCCATATGGATGTGACGAAGTTTCACCAGAAAAAGGAATCAGGCTTCTCATGGGCGAACTGGCCAAAGAAATCATCCCGGTCAATATCGAAGACGAGATGAGGCAGTCCTACCTCGATTACGCAATGAGCGTAATTGTCGGGCGGGCACTGCCTGATGCGCGCGATGGCTTGAAGCCCGTGCACCGGCGCGTACTGTTCGCGATGAGCGAGCTGAGTAACGACTGGAACAAGCCGTACAAGAAATCTGCCCGTGTTGTCGGTGACGTGATCGGTAAGTATCACCCTCATGGTGATACTGCGGTGTATGACACCATCGTTCGTATGGCCCAGCCTTTTTCCCTGCGCTATCTGTTGGTAGACGGTCAGGGTAACTTTGGTTCGGTTGACGGCGATAACGCCGCGGCCATGCGATACACCGAAGTGCGCATGACCAAGCTGGCGCACGAGCTGCTGGCCGACCTGCACAAAGAAACCGTGGACTGGGTGCCGAACTACGACGGCACCGAAATGATCCCCGCGGTCATGCCAACCCGTATTCCCAACCTGTTGGTCAACGGCTCCAGCGGTATCGCCGTGGGCATGGCGACCAATATTCCGCCGCACAACCTCGGTGAAGTCATCGACGGTTGCCTGGCACTCATCGACAACCCTGAGTTGACCATCGATGAGCTGATGCAATTCATCCCCGGCCCGGACTTCCCGACTGCCGCGATCATCAACGGTCGCGCCGGTATCATTGAAGCCTACCGCACGGGTCGCGGGCGCATTTACATGCGTGCCCGTTCGATGATCGAAGACATCGACAAGGTCGGTGGTCGTCAGCAGATCGTCATCACTGAACTCCCTTACCAGTTGAACAAGGCGCGTCTGATCGAGAAGATCGCCGAGCTGGTCAAAGAGAAGAAGATCGAAGGTATCACTGAGCTGCGTGACGAGTCCGACAAGGACGGTATGCGCGTCGTGATCGAGCTGCGTCGTGGCGAAGTGCCTGAGGTCATCCTCAACAACCTCTACGCCCAGACCCAGCTACAAGCCGTGTTCGGCATCAACATCGTTGCGCTGATTGACGGTCGTCCGCGAATCCTCAACCTGAAGGATCTGCTGGAAGCCTTCGTACGTCACCGTCGCGAAGTTGTTACCCGCCGTACCGTGTTTGAGCTGCGTAAAGCCCGCGAGCGTGGTCACATTCTCGAAGGTCAAGCCGTTGCCCTGTCGAACATCGACCCGGTCATCGCACTGATCAAGGCTTCGCCAACCCCGTCGGAAGCCAAGGAAGCGCTGATCAGCACACCTTGGGAATCCAGTGCAGTGGTCGCGATGGTTGAACGTGCCGGCGCTGATTCCTGCCGTCCGGACAACCTTGACCCGCAATACGGTCTGCGTGAAGGTAAGTACTTCCTTTCGCCAGAACAGGCGCAAGCCATTCTGGAGCTGCGTCTGCACCGTCTGACCGGCCTGGAACACGAAAAACTGCTGGCCGAATACCAGGAAATCCTCAACCAGATCGGTGAGCTGATCCGCATCCTCAACAGCGCTGTGCGCTTGATGGAAGTGATTCGCGAGGAACTGGAAGCCATTCGTGCCGAGTACGGCGATGTGCGTCGCACCGAGATCCTCGATGCCCGTCTCGACCTGACCCTGGGTGACATGATCCCGGAAGAAGAGCGCGTCGTGACTATTTCTCACGGTGGCTATGCCAAGACCCAGCCATTGGCTGCGTACCAGGCTCAGCGTCGTGGCGGTAAAGGTAAATCGGCTACCGGCGTCAAGGATGAGGACTACATCGCTCACCTGCTGGTCGCCAACAGTCACACCACGCTGCTGCTGTTCTCCAGCAAGGGCAAGGTTTACTGGCTGAAAACCTACGAAATTCCGGAAGCATCCCGTGCTGCCCGTGGTCGTCCATTGGTCAACCTGCTGCCGTTGGGTGAGGGTGAATACATCACCACCATGCTGCCAGTCGACGAATACACCGAAGGTCACTACATCTTCATGGCTACTGCCGACGGTACTGTGAAGAAGACGCCGCTGGAGCAATTCAGCCGTCAACGCAGCGTTGGCTTGATCGCGCTGGAGCTGGACGAAGGCGACGTATTGATCAGCGCCGCGATCACTGATGGCGAGCGCGAAGTCATGCTGTTCTCCGATGGCGGCAAGGTTACCCGCTTCAAAGAGTCCGACGTTCGTGCCATGGGGCGTACCGCTCGCGGCGTACGTGGCATGCGTCTGCCGGAAGGTCAGAAGCTGATTTCCATGTTGATCCCGGAAGAAGGCAGCCAGATTCTCACCGCTTCGGCGCGTGGTTACGGCAAGCGTACGGCTATCAGCGAGTTCCCTGAGTACAAGCGTGGCGGTCAGGGCGTTATCGCCATGGTCAGCAACGATCGTAACGGCCGTCTGGTCGGTGCAGTCCAGGTGCTCGATGGCGAGGAGATCATGTTGATTTCCGACCAGGGCACACTGGTTCGTACCCGCGTCGACGAAGTGTCCAGTCTCGGTCGTAACACTCAGGGTGTGACCCTGATCAAGCTGGCCAGCGACGAAACACTGGTCGGTCTGGAGCGCGTTCAGGAGCCATCCGAAGTCGAAGGCGAAGAGCTGGAAGGCGAGGAAGGCGCTGAGTTCGAGGGCGGTGTAGTCATCGATGATGATGTTGTTGACGATCAGCAACTCGATGCCGCGGCCGACGACGCCGAACCGCAGGAGTAAACGGACACGCAAGGGGGGGCGGATGAAAATTCTCCCCCTTGTTGTATGTCCCTGACGGAAATATCGACACCCATGGAGATCCCTTGTGGGAGCGAGCCTGCTCGCGATGCAGGCGCCGCGGTACGTCTGAAGCACCGCGTTGATGCAATCGCGAGCAGGCTCGCTCCCACAAATGTTTGCTTCAGCAGGAACCCTGTGTCGACGGATAATGCGATTTATTGCGTGATACCACCAAATCAGAGCGAGATTGGATGTGAGCAAGAGAGCCTATAACTTCTGTGCCGGTCCCGCGGCGCTTCCCGAAGCTGTCCTGCAGCGCGCGCAGGGTGAACTCCTCGACTGGCACGGCAAGGGCCTGTCGGTCATGGAAATGAGCCATCGCAGTGATGAGTTCGTCTCCATCGCGACCAAGGCCGAGCAGGATCTGCGTGATCTGCTGGATATCCCCTCGAACTATAAAGTGCTGTTTCTGCAAGGCGGCGCCAGTCAGCAATTTGCTCAGATTCCTCTGAACCTGTTGCCGGAAACTGGCAAGGCTGACTATATCGATACCGGTATCTGGTCGCAGAAAGCCATTGAAGAAGCTTCGCGCTTCGGCACCGTCAATGTGGCGGCGACGGCCAAGCCTTACGATTATTTCGCAATTCCCGGTCAGAACGAATGGAAGCTGTCGCACGACGCGGCCTACGTGCACTACGCGCCGAACGAAACCATCGGCGGCCTGGAATTCAGCTGGATCCCGGAAACCGGTGATGTGCCACTGATTGCAGACATGTCTTCGGACATCCTGTCCCGCCCTGTGGATATCTCGCGTTTCGGCATGATCTACGCCGGCGCACAGAAAAACATCGGCCCGAGCGGTATCGTCGTCAACATTGTTCGCGAAGACCTGCTGGGTCGCGCCCGTTCAATCTGCCCGACCATGCTCGACTACAAGGTCGCGGCCGATAACGGCTCTATGTACAACACCCCGCCAACCCTGGCCTGGTACCTGTCCGGCCTGGTCTTCGAATGGCTGAAAGAGCAGGGCGGCGTAGAAGCCATCGGCAAGCTCAATGACGTCAAGCAGCGCACGCTGTATGGCTTCATCGATGCCAGCGGTCTGTACAGCAACCCGATCAACAAGACTGACCGCTCGTGGATGAACGTGCCGTTCCGTCTGGCTGACGATCGCCTCGACAAGCCGTTCCTGGTGGGTGCCGAGGAGCGCGGTCTGTTGAACCTCAAGGGCCACCGTTCCGTAGGTGGCATGCGCGCCTCTATCTACAACGCCGTCGACATCACCGCGGTCAACGCGCTGGTGGCGTACATGGCAGAGTTCGAGAAGGAACACGGCTAATGTCTGAGCAAGAACTCAAGGCACTGCGCCTGCGCATTGACAGCCTGGACGAGAAAGTCCTCGAGCTGATCAGTGAGCGTGCGCGTTGCGCCCAGGAAGTCGCGCGAGTAAAGATGGCTTCGCTAGCCGAAGGCGAAGTGCCGGTGTTCTATCGCCCTGAGCGCGAAGCTCAGGTGCTCAAGAAGATCATGGAGCGCAATAAAGGTCCGTTGGGCAACGAGGAAATGGCGCGACTGTTCCGCGAAATCATGTCTTCGTGCCTGGCGCTGGAGCAGCCCCTGAAAGTGGCTTATCTCGGCCCGGAAGGCACCTTCACTCAAGCAGCGGCCATGAAGCACTTTGGTCATGCAGTGATCAGCAAGCCAATGGCTGCGATCGATGAAGTGTTCCGTGAAGTGGCTGCCGGTGCGGTGAACTTTGGCGTGGTCCCTGTGGAAAACTCCACCGAAGGCGCGGTCAACCACACTCTCGACAGCTTCCTCGAGCACGACATGGTGATCTGCGGTGAAGTCGAACTGCGTATCCACCATCACCTGTTGGTCGGTGAAAATACTAAAACCGACAGCATCAGCCGCATCTATTCTCACGCCCAGTCCCTGGCCCAGTGCCGCAAGTGGCTGGATGCCCATTACCCGAATGTCGAGCGCGTGGCGGTTTCCAGCAACGCCGAAGCGGCCAAGCGGGTCAAGGGTGAGTGGAACTCGGCAGCCATTGCCGGCGACATGGCGGCGGGTTTGTACGGCCTGACTCGTCTGGCCGAGAAAATCGAGGATCGCCCGGATAACTCCACGCGTTTCTTGATGATTGGCAGCCAGGAAGTACCGCCGACCGGCGACGACAAGACCTCGATCATCGTCTCCATGAGCAACAAGCCCGGTGCGCTTCACGAGTTGCTGGTGCCGTTCCACGACAATGGCATCGACCTGACGCGGATCGAAACCCGGCCTTCGCGCAGCGGCAAATGGACCTATGTGTTCTTCATCGACTTCGTCGGGCATCACCGTGATCCGCTGATCAAGGCTGTGCTGGAGAAGATCAGTCAGGAAGCAGTGGCACTCAAAGTGCTGGGTTCCTACCCGAAAGCGGTTCTCTGAGGCTTTAACAATGAGTGGCGACTTCCTCGCTCTGGCACAGCCGGGCGTGCAACAACTTTCGCCTTACGTCCCGGGCAAACCCGTGGACGAACTGGCGCGTGAGCTGGATATCGATCCGGCAAAAATCGTCAAACTGGCGAGCAACGAAAACCCGTTGGGTGCTAGCCCTAAAGCCTTGGCGGCGATTCGCGAAGCGCTGACCGAGCTGACCCGTTATCCCGATGGCAACGGCTTTGCCCTCAAGAGTTTGTTGGCCGAGCAGTGCCGTGTGCAGCTCGACCAAGTGACCCTGGGTAACGGTTCCAATGACATTCTGGAGCTGGTGGCCCGTGCCTATCTGGCGCCCGGTCTGAATGCGGTGTTCAGTGAGCATGCGTTCGCAGTCTATCCGATCGTCACCCAGGCCGTGGGCGCCGAGGCGCGGGTGATCCCGGCCAAAGACTGGGGCCATGATTTGCCGGCGATGCTCGAGGCTATCGACAGCAATACCCGCGTGGTCTTCATCGCCAATCCGAACAACCCGACCGGTACCTGGTTCGGTGCCGAGGCGTTGGACGAATTCCTTCAGGATGTGCCCGAACATGTGTTGGTGGTGCTCGACGAAGCCTATATCGAATATGCCGAAGGTAGCGATCTTCCGGATGGCCTGGACTTCCTCGCGGCTTACCCGAACCTGCTGGTCTCGCGGACGTTCTCCAAGGCCTATGGTCTGGCTGCGTTGCGTGTTGGCTATGGCCTGTCCACGGCGGTCGTCGCCGATGTACTGAATCGTGTACGTCAGCCGTTCAACGTCAACAGCCTGGCCCTGGCCGCGGCCTGTGCTGCTCTGCAGGATGCCGAGTATCTGGCGCAAAGCCGGCGTTTGAACGAATCCGGCATGCAGCAGCTGGAGTCGGGCTTTCGCGAGTTGGGTCTGAGCTGGATTCCATCCAAAGGCAACTTCATTGCTGTCGATCTGGATCGCGTCGCGGCGCCGGTGTTTCAGGGTTTGCTGCGTGAAGGTGTCATCGTGCGTCCGGTAGCTAACTACGGCATGCCGAATCACCTGCGCATCACCATTGGTCTGCCGGCTGAAAACAGCCGCTTCCTTGAGGCGTTGGCCAAGGTTCTGGCTCGTGGTTGATGTCATTGCAATGCAACCTGCTGCGCCTATGATCGGTCGCCTTGTTGTGGTCGGTCTGGGTCTGATTGGTGGCTCCTTTGCCAAAGGTCTGCGCGAAAGCGGCCTGTGTCGCGAGGTTGTAGGGGTCGATCTTGATCCGCAATCGCGCAAGTTGGCGGTTGAGCTTGGCGTAGTGGATCGCTGCGAAGAAGACCTTGCTGTCGCTTGCAGTGGTGCCGACGTTATTCAGTTGGCAGTGCCGATTCTGGCCATGGAGAAATTGCTGGCCGTTTTGGCAGGTATGGACCTGGGGCAGGCGATTCTGACGGACGTCGGCAGCGCCAAAGGCAATGTGGTGCGTGCTGCGAGCGAAGCATTCGGCGGCATGCCCGCGCGCTTTGTGCCGGGACATCCGATTGCGGGCTCCGAGCAGAGCGGGGTAGAGGCCTCCAATGCGCAGTTGTTCCGTCGGCACAAAGTGATTCTGACACCGCTGGCGCAGACTGATCCCGCAGCGCTGGCGATGGTTGACAGGCTGTGGCGCGAGCTGGGCGCGGATGTTGAGCACATGCAGGTTGAGCGTCATGATGAGGTACTGGCGGCCACGAGCCACCTACCGCACTTGCTGGCATTCGGTTTGGTCGATTCGTTGGCCAAGCGCAGTGAAAATCTTGAAATCTTCCGTTACGCTGCCGGCGGTTTCCGCGATTTCACGAGAATTGCCGGTAGCGACCCGGTCATGTGGCACGACATCTTCCTCGCCAATCGCGAAGCTGTCCTGCGCACACTCGATACATTTCGCAGCGACCTCGACGCCTTGCGCGACGCGGTCGATGCAGGGGATGGGCACCAACTGTTGGGCGTTTTTACACGCGCCCGGGTTGCCCGCGAGCATTTCAGTAAAATCCTGGCCCGCCGGGCCTATGTGGACGCTATGAACTCCAACGACCTGATTTTCCTGGCTAATCCTGGTGGCCGCCTGACTGGGCGGATTCGTGTACCAGGCGACAAATCGATTTCCCACCGTTCGATCATGCTCGGCTCTCTCGCCGAAGGCACCACCGAAGTCGAAGGTTTCCTCGAGGGCGAAGACGCCCTGGCGACGCTGCAGGCTTTCCGTGACATGGGTGTAGTGATCGAAGGTCCGCACCATGGTCGCGTGACCATTCACGGCGTTGGCCTGCACGGCTTGAAGCCGGCTCCGGGGCCGATCTATCTGGGTAACTCCGGTACATCGATGCGCCTGCTGTCGGGTTTGCTGGCGGCGCAGAGCTTCGACAGTACCTTGACCGGTGACGCTTCGCTGTCCAAGCGGCCGATGAATCGTGTGGCCAATCCGCTTCGCGAAATGGGCGCAGTCATCGAAACGGCTGCAGAAGGTCGTCCACCGATGACCATTCGCGGTGGTAACAAGCTCAAAGGCCTGACCTACACCATGCCGATGGCCAGTGCCCAGGTTAAATCCTGTCTGCTGTTGGCTGGCCTGTACGCCGATGGCAAAACCACCGTGACCGAGCCTGCTCCCACCCGCGACCATACCGAGCGTATGTTGCGTGGTTTCGGCTACCCGGTAACGGTTAATGGCGCTACGGCTTCGGTCGAGTCCGGGCACAAGCTGACGGCAACCCATATTGAAGTCCCAGGGGATATTTCCTCCTCGGCGTTCTTCCTGGTTGCAGCGTCGATTGCCGAAGGCTCTGAGCTGGTGCTTGAGCACGTCGGCATCAACCCGACCCGTACCGGCGTCATCGACATCCTGCGTCTGATGGGGGCTGATATCACCCTGGAAAACCAGCGCGAAGTCGGCGGCGAACCGGTGGCTGATCTGCGTGTGCGCGCCGCCAGGCTCAAAGGTATCGAGATACCGGAAGAGCTGGTTCCGTTGGCCATCGATGAATTTCCAGTGCTGTTTGTAGCTGCCGCCTGTGCCGAAGGCCGCACCGTACTGCGTGGCGCAGAAGAGCTTCGAGTCAAAGAGTCGGATCGTATCCAAGTCATGGCGGATGGTTTGCTGGCACTGGGCGTCAAGTGCGAGCCGACCCCGGACGGCATCATCATTGAGGGTGGCCAGATGGGTGGGGGTGAGGTGCATGGTCATGGCGATCACCGCATTGCCATGGCATTCAGTGTCGCTTCGCTGCGCGCCAGTGCTCCAATCCGTATTCATGACTGCGCCAACGTTGCGACCTCTTTCCCTAACTTCCTCGCGTTGTGCGCGCAAGTCGGTATTCGCGTTGCGCAAGAGGCTCAGTCGTGATGACCAAAGCGCCGGTAATTACCATTGATGGGCCAAGCGGTTCGGGTAAAGGCACCATCGCAGGTATTCTGGCCAAGCGCTTGGGCTGGTGTCTGCTGGATTCAGGTGCCTTGTACCGCTTGCTGGCATTTGCTGCGCGTAATCATGGGGTCGACCTGACCAATGAAGAATCGCTGAAATTGCTTGCGGCTCATCTCGACGTGCAGTTCGTCGGGGCGACCGAAGGTCATCCGCAGCGGATCATCCTCGAGGGTGACGATGTCACCGACGACTTGCGCAACGAACAAGTCGGTGCCTGGGCTTCTCAGGTAGCTGCGCTGCCGGCGGTGCGGGACGCTTTGCTGCAGCGCCAACGGGCGTTCCAGGAGCCTCCGGGTCTGGTGGCTGATGGTCGGGATATGGGTACTGTGGTTTTCCCCGATGCGCCGCTGAAGATTTTTCTGACCGCTAGCGCCGAGGAGCGTGCACGTCGCCGTTACTTGCAGTTGAAGGCCAAAGGCGATGATGTTAGTCTGTCGAGTCTGCTAGATGAGATACGTGCACGCGATGAGCGTGACACCCAGCGAGCGGTAGCCCCGCTCAAACCGGCGGCTGACGCCATACAGCTGGATTCCACGGAATTGTCCATCGAACAGGTGCTGGAACGCATCATGAGCGAGATCGCCATTCGCGATGTCGCCGGGTGACCAAGAAACTCCGCAGGGGACACCAGGCATAGTCCTGCGGTTTTTCTTTTATATGAACGTAACCCACATCGTCTGGGATGTGGCAGATGGGCGTATTCTTCGCCCTTATCAACAGGAATTAAAATGAGCGAAAGCTTTGCAGAACTCTTTGAAGAAAGCCTAAAAACCCTGAATCTTCAGGCAGGCTCCATCATCACCGCAGTCATCGTTGATATCGATTACCAAGCTGGTTGGGTAACCGTTCACGCTGGTTTGAAGTCTGAAGGCCTCATTCCGCTGGAACAGTTCCACAACGACGCTGGCGAACTGAACATCAACATTGGTGATGAAGTTCACGTTGCGCTGGACGCGGTCGAAGACGGCTTTGGCGAAACCAAACTGTCCCGTGAAAAAGCCAAGCGCGCTGAATGCTGGATTGTTCTGGAAGCAGCCTTCGCAGCCGAAGAAGTGGTCAAGGGCGTTATCAACGGTAAGGTTAAAGGCGGCTTCACTGTCGACGTTAACGGCATCCGTGCGTTCCTGCCAGGTTCTCTGGTTGACGTCCGTCCAGTGCGCGACACCACGCACCTGGAAGGCAAAGAGCTCGAATTCAAGGTCATCAAACTCGACCAGAAACGCAACAACGTTGTCGTTTCCCGTCGTAGCGTCCTCGAAGCCGAGAACTCCGCTGAGCGCGAAGCTCTGCTGGAATCCTTGCAAGAAGGTCAGCAAGTCAAAGGTATCGTCAAAAACCTCACCGATTACGGCGCATTCGTCGATCTGGGTGGCGTCGATGGCCTGCTGCACATTACCGACATGGCTTGGAAGCGTATCAAGCATCCTTCCGAAATCGTCAACGTTGGCGACGAGATCGATGTCAAGGTTCTGAAGTACGATCGCGAACGCAATCGTGTTTCCCTGGGCCTCAAGCAACTGGGCGAAGACCCATGGGTTGCTATCAAGGCACGTTACCCAGAAAGCACTCGCGTTACCGCGCGTGTAACCAACCTGACCGACTACGGCTGCTTCGCTGAGCTGGAAGAAGGCGTGGAAGGCCTGGTACACGTTTCCGAAATGGACTGGACCAACAAAAACATCCACCCTTCGAAAGTCGTACAAGTCGGCGACGAAGTGGAAGTTATGGTTCTGGACATCGACGAAGAGCGTCGTCGTATCTCCCTCGGCATCAAACAGTGCAAATCTAACCCATGGGAAGATTTCTCTGGCCAGTTCAACAAGGGCGATAAAATCTCCGGCACCATCAAGTCGATCACCGATTTCGGTATCTTCATTGGTCTGGACGGCGGCATCGACGGCCTGGTTCACCTGTCCGACATCTCCTGGAACGAAGTGGGCGAAGAAGCCGTACGTCGCTTCAAGAAGGGTGACGAGCTCGACACCGTCATCCTGTCTGTTGATCCAGAGCGTGAGCGTATCTCCCTGGGTATCAAGCAGCTGGAAAGCGATCCGTTCTCCGAGTACGTTCAAGAGAACGACAAAGGCGCAATCGTTAAAGGCATCGTGAAAGAAGTTGACGCTAAAGGCGCCATCATCACTTTGGCTACCGATATCGAAGCTACTCTGAAAGCCTCCGAAATCAGCCGTGACCGCATCGAAGATGCGCGTAACGTTCTGAAAGAAGGCGAAGAAGTTGAAGCCAAGATCATCAGCGTTGACCGCAAGAGCCGTGTAATCCAGCTGTCTATCAAGTCGAAAGACGTTGAAGACGAGAAAGAAGCTATCCAAAGCCTGCGCGACAAGCCAGCGACTTCGGAACCAGCTGCTGGTCCTACCACTCTGGGCGACCTGTTGCGCGCACAAATGGAAAAACAGAACTAAGTTCTGTCAGACCATAGAAAAAGGGCGACTTCGGTCGCCCTTTTTTGTGCCTGAGATTTGACCTCCTCCGTGAGCCATCAGGCGCACACCGCCCGGCTGCGCCCACATATATTGCGCGGACCCTGTAGGAGCCGTGCTTGCTCGCGATGAACGATGACTCGGTTTGCCTGATGCGTCGCGCCGCCTGCATCGCGAACAGCTCTACTCCTACAAAAAAAATAATATATTTCAATGAGTTATTTCTAGCTCCCCTCCCCCCCCCGCCGGCGTCTTCGACGCAGCGTTGTCACCCGACTCTTCCCACAGGCACCTAATTGCTCAAATCCCTTAACTGACTGGCATTACCTGATCGGGTGCTTTTTTTGTGCGCCGGAATTTTCTGCACCGCCACAGATCCCACAAAGACAACGCGGAACCTGTGGGAGCCGGGCTTGCCCGCGATGAGGCCGGCACAGGCAACGCAGATTTCAGACAAAAATAAACCGGCCGATTGGCCTAATGCTGGTCAGTTAAGGTCATTTATGTGAGGAATGCTTCGGGCTGTTCGTCGAGTCAGAACAGGGCGTCCAGATCCGACTTCTCCTTAACTGACTGGCATTAGCAACTGCTCCCTCGTTTATGTCGAAATGCGCGTTCACGGATCGACGAGGGCTATACCTACCGTGCGGGTACAGCCGCGATTAATCGGCTGTACGCAACCCTCAAGGAGCTGCCGCAGGTTCGGGCGGCGTTCGGACAATCTTTTGATCTTTTGGGGCTTACTCAATGCATCCTGCGAACTGATCAATCCTCCATTCAGGGTTAGGCTAGGCTTTGACTTAAAACAAGCAACAGCGGGGTAGGGAGCCCAGCATAAGGAAATACATGAACAAGCTCATTTTCATAATGGCAGTGCTGGTCCTGGCAGGCTGTACAACCAACACCAAAACCCACGTAGTGCGTGGGGTAAGTGGTATAGAGATCGACTGTTCAGGGCTCGGCTCGGGTTGGGAAAAATGCTACAAGCGGGCTGCTCGTGAGTGTAAGGCGCAAGGTTACAAAGTTGTCACCAAGTCCAGCGATGCCAAAGAAGAAGCCGAGGACTATCCCTTTGGCTGGAATCCAGCCGGCTATCTGTCGCGTCGCATGCTGGTAATCTGTCGATGAGCGGCAAAATTTCGTGCCTCCAGAATACAAAGCCTAAACTTTTTGCTTCGATAAATGTCGCGTCTCTCGGTCTGTGCGTGGTATCTCAAGCGCCGTGCAGATAAGTCAATACGTGGGCTGTTCAAAATCCTCCGGGCATGCTAAAACCTTTGAAGCGCTGATCTAGCTGCTTGAAAAAGAAGGGAAAAATATGACGAAGTCGGAGTTGATCGAACGAATTGTCACCCATCAAGGGCTGCTCTCATCCAAGGATGTCGAGCTGGCCATCAAGACTATGCTTGAACAAATGTCCCAGTGCCTGGCTACCGGTGATCGTATCGAAATCCGTGGCTTTGGTAGCTTCTCCTTGCACTACCGCGCACCGCGCGTAGGTCGCAACCCAAAAACCGGTCAGTCCGTTAGCCTGGACGGCAAATTCGTTCCCCACTTCAAGCCGGGCAAAGAGCTCCGGGATCGGGTGAATGAGGACGAGGAGGAGGGAATTTGATAGCGTCGGCTCAAGGAGCAATTAATGCGTAATCTGAAACGCGTACTCCTCGTGGTAGCTGTTCTCTTGCTAGTGTTGGCGATTTTGGCTTTTGTGCTTGAGAACCAGCAATCGGTTTCCTTGCTGTTCCTTGGTTGGGCCGGGCCGCAGTTGCCTGTATCAGTTGTCGCCGTAGCTGCGTTGTTGATAGGGATGCTGATTGGTCCCTTGATCGGCTGGTTTGTCAGCCGCACCGCACGAGTGCGACGCAAGCGCTTGGTCTGATTGCGACAAGGCTGGGGGCGCATATCGAACTTTTCATGCGTTGATTGTCTATATCCGTTAGTAAATCCTTCTTTAAACTGTAAAATGCTGCGCCTGTCTGAGCAGCCGGAGATGCCATAAGGTGTCTCGATACTGGCACGGACGGGACACTCGTCAGAGGCTACGGCTAATACGATAGCTTTTGCATTCATGGATTAGACAGCGCTCGGTATGCAGCCTTGTCAGCAACTCAAGGGTATGGTCCTCGCGTGAAAATTCTAGTAACCGGCGGCGCTGGATTTATTGGTTCTGCAGTCATTCGCCACATCATCTCCAATACTGCAGATTCCGTAATCAATCTGGATAAGCTTACTTACGCCGGTAACCTTGAGTCATTGGCTGAAGTGGATCAGAGCGATCGTTATATTTTCGAACGCGTGGATATCTGCGACCGGGACCAGGTTGACCGTGTGCTCCGTGAGCATCAGCCGGACGCCATCATGCATCTGGCGGCCGAGTCTCACGTAGATCGCTCGATCTCCGGCCCTTCCGAATTCATCCAGACCAACATCATCGGGACTTACACGCTGCTGGAGGCTGCTCGCCACTACTGGAGCGCCCTGGATGATGAGCGGAAAGCCAATTTCCGCTTCCACCATATTTCGACCGACGAAGTCTACGGTGACCTGGAGGGGCCGGAAGACCTCTTCACCGAAACCACGCCCTACCAGCCAAGCTCACCGTATTCGGCCAGTAAAGCCAGTTCCGATCATTTGGTTCGTGCCTGGAGCCGTACGTATGGCTTGCCAACCCTGGTCACCAATTGCTCGAACAACTACGGCCCATGCCATTTCCCTGAGAAGCTGATCCCGCTGATCATTCTCAATGCGCTGGAAGGCAAGCCACTGCCAGTTTACGGCAAAGGTAATCAGGTACGTGATTGGCTCTACGTCGAAGATCACGCTCGCGCTCTGTACAAGGTCGTAACCGAAGGCGTGATCGGCGAGACCTACAACATTGGCGGTCACAACGAAAAGCAGAATATTGAAGTGGTGCATACCCTTTGCGCGCTGCTTGATGAGTTGCGTCCGGACTCCGTGCATTGCCCACATGCAAGCTTGATCACCTACGTTCAAGACCGCCCAGGTCACGACCAGCGCTACGCAATCGATGCCAGCAAAATTCAGCGTGAGTTGGGTTGGGTGCCTGAAGAGACCTTCGAGACCGGGATACGCAAAACCGTCGAGTGGTACCTCGAGAACACTGAATGGGTTGCTCACGTGAAAAGCGGCAGCTATCAACAGTGGATTGATAAAAACTACGCCGACCGTTCAAGCAAAGCATGAAAATCCTTCTGCTTGGAAAGAACGGCCAGGTCGGTTGGGAGCTACAGCGCTCCCTTGCACCACTCGGAGAGGTCACTGCTCTTGACCGTCAAACGGTCGATGGGCTGTGTGGCGACTTGTCCGACCTTGACTCACTGCGAGCAACGATTCGTCAGGTCAAACCAGACATTATCGTCAACGCCGCAGCTTACACCGCAGTGGATAAAGCCGAATCAGAGCCTGAGCTTGCAACTCGCGTAAATGCCCTGGCAAGCCAGGTCATGGCCGAAGAAGCATTGTCCTTTGATGCCTGGCTGATTCACTACTCCACCGACTACGTGTTCAGCGGCAGTGGGCAAACGCCATGGCAAGAAGATGATGTCGTCGCGCCAGTGAATCACTACGGCGCGAGCAAGCTCGCTGGCGAGCAGGCCATTACCGCTTCGGGCTGCAAACACCTGATCTTTCGCACCAGCTGGGTCTACGGCGCTCGGGGCAATAATTTTGCCAAGACCATGCTGCGTCTTGCCAAGGACCGGGAAACGTTGAGCGTCATTGCCGATCAGATGGGTGCACCCACCGGTGCAGACCTGATCGCAGACGTAACAGCCTTGGCTATTCAGCAGGTCGTTAAACGCCCTGAGCTGGGGGGCGTGTATCACTTGGCGGCCGGCGGCGAAGTCTCATGGCACGGCTATGCTAGTCATATAATAGATTTTGCGCGGGCCAAGGGTGAGAAGTTAGCCGTGGTTGAGATTACTCCCATAGAAACGGTGGCTTATCCGACACCCGCCCGCCGACCTCTGAATTCAAGATTGGATACTCAGAAGCTGCGTGACAATTTTTCTCTGCATTTGCCGGATTGGCAAAGTGGCGTAACCCGAATGCTTATGGAAGTTCTAAATAAATGATCAACATGACAAATCGTAAAGGCATCATCCTCGCAGGAGGCTCGGGAACGCGTTTGCACCCGTTGACCCTCGGCGTGTCCAAGCAGATGCTGCCGATCTACGACAAGCCGATGATCTTTTATCCGCTGTCGGTGCTGATGCTTGCGGGCATGCGTGAAATTCTGATCATCTCCACCCCTGAAGACTTGCCGTGCTTCCGCAAGCTGCTGGGTGATGGGAGCCTGTACGGCATCCAGCTGACTTACGCCGAACAGCCTAGCCCGGACGGCCTGGCGCAAGCGTTCATCATCGGCGAAGAGTTCATCGGCAAGGATCCATGCTGTCTGATTCTCGGCGATAATATCTTCTACGGTCAGCACTTCTCCGACAATCTGCGCTCAGCCACTACCCAGCAACATGGCGCTACAGTGTTTGGTTATCACGTTTCCGATCCAGAGCGTTTTGGCGTGGTTGAGTTTGATGCATCGGGCCGCGCCCTGAGCATTGAAGAGAAACCGCTCAAGCCGAAATCCAATTACGCAGTGACTGGTTTGTACTTTTACGATAACCAGGTCGTTGAGATAGCGAAGAACATCACACCATCCGACCGGGGTGAGTTGGAAATAACCGACGTCAACCGTGCTTATCTGGAACAGGGCACTCTTAACGTCGAAATGCTGGGTCGCGGTTTCGCCTGGTTGGACACGGGGACCCATGACTCTCTGCTCGAAGCCAGTCATTTCGTGCATACGATCGAAAAGCGTCAGGGGCTAAAAGTTGCCTGCCTTGAAGAGATTGCGTTTAATAACGGATGGATCACCGTCGAACACCTGAGCCTTCAGGCTGACCGATTGAAAAAAACCGGCTATGGACAGTATTTGCACAACCTTGCGCAGACGGCCCTCGACTTGGGTCAATGATGTCGATGATGACAAATTGCAATAGTTGGGAATGTGCGGCGCCAGTGAATATATCCTACTGTGTCAATCTGGCCTGATAGCACAATGTTCTATGCTTGAAATACATTTCACAATTTAGACGCTGTGCTTGCCAGCGGAGGGTGGTTTCACACTCCGAGCTATTTTAACGCGCGAGCATGATCCTCTCGGTAAATGGTACGAAAGTGCATGTGACGGCGAGGAACTGAATTGGCGAATATGTTTGATTAAAGTTTACATAATCAAATTAGGACCTCATCGATAGCATTGATAGGTTGCGAAAATAAATAAGAGGTCAGCTGTTTATGCAAAATAGTCCCGTAGACCCTGGCGCCCGGCAGGAGATAGATTTCGGTGGGGTTCTCAAATTGTTGTGGGAACAAAAATGGCTGGCGATCGGTGTTGCGGCAGTCACTACCACGCTTGCAGCCGTCTACGCGTTCACGAGCACGCCGGTCTATGAGGCGCGAGCTTATGTGATACCGCCGACACAAAATAAAATTGCAAATTTTAACTACGGTCGAACCAAAGAGTCAGGACTCCTGCCGTTCAGTGTCAAGGATGTCTACAGTGTTTTTGTCCTGAATTTGCAGGCCGAGTCATTGCGACGCAATTTTTACGAAGAAAAGTATCTCCCGATGCTGAGCAGCAGCGAACGCGAAGGGTCGCAGGATCTGCTGTATTCAGAGTTTACAAAGAAAATTGTTGTAGTACCGCCAAGTAAGGATGTGTCGGACCGCTATTTGGTTGTCGCTCAAAGCAGTGATCCAGAGCGTGCAACGGAGTGGGTTGAGACCTATGTCAGACGCGCAGGCGAGCTCGCAGAAAACGAGATGATTAAAAACGTATCGCGTGAAGCTGAAGTACGAGCCCGCAACCTAGATTCGCAAATTGATACGTTGCGCGAAACAGGGAAAAAGAATCGCGAAGACTCGCTCACCAAGTTGCGCGAGGCGTTGCGAGTTGCAGACGCGATCAATCTGGAAAAGCCCCCGATAATCACGGGCAACCCTTCCGTAGAAATTGCGGGCAGCATGGAAGGACAGCTGATTTATATGCGCGGGACCAAGGCGCTCAACGCCGAGATAAAAAACCTGGAGGCTCGGATTTCTGATGATCCTTTTATAAGCGGCCTCAGAGATCTTCAAGCTAAATACAGCTTTTACATGAAGCTTGAGACAAGGCCTCAAGATGTAGCTGTTTACCGCTTCGATGGCGTGGTGGAGCACCCTGACAGACCGGTCAAACCAAATAAATCATTGATAATTTTGCTTGGATTGATCGGCGGCCTGGTTCTCGGCGGCGCAGTGGCGGTGTCTTACCAAATCTTCGCCAGAAGAGAGAGAGTCCGCTAGATATTGCTGGTCGGCGTCAAGCTTGTCTGGCCGTGACGAGCAATAATATTGGGCGCACTGGTCGACATGAAGTGCGCCCTTTGCATCTGTGGGGCTGTCGCTACCTGCTGTAGCGGCGAAGGCTGCAAGTGGTCTGGCGAATCCCCCCATCAGGGTTCGCAAACGTATAATCCCAGCGCGGGGATAATAGATCATCGGTTTTTGTAGTGAGTGCCGTTGCGGGTAGAGTGTTGAAAAAAAAATCTGCAGGGTTACGTTTGGAGAACGGTTTCTGCACCTGTGTCACGTTTTTGCCTGCCAACGGGTGGGAGTTCGAGCCCATGTGACGGCAAACGAGAGTGGGTTCGGTTTTAGTGAAAGTGTTCGGCTTTCATCGACATTGCATGTGCAGGGCTGATCCCATGGAAGCGACCATTTGTGATATGTGTATGGATATGAACATTCATGATGCGACGAGCGACTCAAACGCTCCTCGAGAACAGACCTGGTATCTGGTCCAATGCAAGCCTCGCCAGGATGGACGTGCGGAGGAGCACTTGATTCGCCAAGGCTATCAATGCTCCCGACCTACCTGTCGCCGTGAAAAAACGGTGCGCGGGCAGCGCCAGTGGCTGACCGAATCTCTTTTTCCGGGCTATCTGTTCATCAATCTGCCTGACAACGCAAATTGGGTCCCTTTGCGGTCGACTCGAGGTGTTAGCAAGGTGGTTGGTTTTGGTGGTAGGCCTTTGCCAGTCAGTGACTCGCTCATCGTCGAACTCCAGCACCGCTCGGCACAAGCTTCTACATCAACGGCAAACGTCGATGATAAACTGGGCGTTCACGGCAGTGCTTTTCCTGAACTGGACGTCATTTTCATGACGTCGGATGTAGATAAGCGCGCACTGCTCTTCATAGATTTCGTTACTCGCCAGCAGACCTGTCGTAAAAACGGACGGGTGGCAGGTTCCATAAAGCGCTGATGCCCACATTTCAAAGAATGCCGGGAGCGCTTGACATAGCGGTACACATCGTCCTCAGGAAGCTGACGTCAAATCCTGGGGCGGTAGCGTGTTTGAAATCCTTCAAGTGCTGGTGCGGTTCAAGATCTTATAAAAGTTATCATCGATAAACTAAGCTCATCAGCATGAACTAATTTCAATTTCTCATAAGCGTTGGTAAAAAAATGCCCTTAAAAGTACTTTCTGTATTTGGAACCAGGCCAGAAGCAATAAAGATGGCTCCTCTCGCGTTGGCGCTCGCAGAGGACGGACGTTTCGAGTCGAAAGTTTGCGTCACCGCTCAACACAGGCAGATGCTGGATCAAGTGCTGGACCTGTTTGCCTTAACACCCAAATATGATCTGAACATTATGCAACCCGGGCAGGATCTGAATGCGGTGACAACCGCGATCTTGCAGGGTATGAAAAACGTATTCGATGATTTCAAACCCGATATCGTTTTGGTTCACGGCGATACTGCCACGACCTTTGCGACTGCTCTGGCCGCCTACTACCAGCAAATTCCTGTCGCTCACGTTGAAGCAGGCTTGAGAACAGGAAATCTTTATTCCCCCTGGCCGGAGGAAGGCAATCGCAAGCTGACCGGTGCGCTGGCTGCACTTCATTTTGCCCCGACAGAAAATTCCGAGCGCAACCTTCTCAAAGAAGGCGTCAATCCAGAATCCGTGCATGTAACTGGTAACACGGTTATTGACGCCTTACTCGATGTTGTGAAGAAGCTGGAAGAGTCGAGTTCATTGAAAGCCAGTCTGGAAAAGCAGTTTTCGTTCATCCGAAGCGGAAAAAAAATGATCCTGGTGACCGGGCATCGCCGCGAAAGTTTTGGGGGCGGATTTGAACGTATCTGTCACGCGCTGGTGGATACGGCCAAAGCATTTCCCGATGTGGAAATTGTTTACCCCGTGCATCTGAATCCTAATGTCAGAGAGCCTATCAACAGGCTGTTGTCAGGTATCGACAACATTCACTTGATTGAGCCGCTGGACTATTTGCCGTTCGTATATTTGATGAATCAGTCATTTATCATTCTGACGGACTCCGGCGGAATCCAGGAAGAGGCCCCATCACTCGGAAAGCCAGTGCTTGTCATGCGAGAGACAACCGAGCGTCCGGAAGCCGTCGAGGCAGGCACCGTAAAGCTGGTTGGCACCGAAAGACATACAATAGCTCAGCACCTGGAGCTACTGCTTACAGATACAGCCGCCTACGAAAGCATGAGCTTTGCTCATAATCCGTACGGTGATGGCAAAGCCTGCCAACGTATAATCGAAGTGTTGGCTGACTACACCGTCGCTGTAAAAAATTAATATATCGGAATCGGGAGATTTTAACTCCCAGGAATTGAAGGGCGGGCATCGTGTTTAAGACTATTTCAGTTATCGGTTTGGGGTACATCGGTTTACCTACTGCTGCCGTTTTCGCATCGCGAAAAATCAAGGTGGTTGGGGTGGACGTGAACAAGCTCGCTGTAGATACCATCAACAAAGGTATGATTCATATCGTTGAGCCGGATCTCGATATTGTGGTTCATGCCGCAGTAACAGAGGGCTACCTGCGTGCAACCCAGACCCCAGAGCCAGCTGATGCGTTTCTGATCGCTGTGCCAACCCCATTCAAGGGCGACCATGAGCCTGATCTTTCGTACATCGAGTCGGCGTGCAGGGCTATTGCTCCGGTACTGAAGACCGGCGACCTGGTTATTCTGGAATCCACCTCGCCAGTTGGTGCGACGGAACAAGTGGCAGATTGGTTAGCTGAAATGCGCACCGACCTTACTTTCCCGCAAACCCATGGAGAGTCGTCCGATATCCGTGTTGCTCACTGTCCTGAGCGCGTCTTGCCTGGGCATGTGCTGCGAGAGCTGGTACAGAATGATCGTGTAATTGGTGGGATGACCGCCAAATGCTCCGAGAGTGCGACTAAACTTTATAAGTTGTTTGTGGAAGGCGAGTGCGTAATCACGAACGCCCGAACAGCAGAAATGTGCAAACTTACCGAAAACAGCTTTCGGGATGTGAACATTGCGTTTGCCAACGAACTTTCGATGATCTGCGATAAGCTAAATATCAACGTCTGGGAATTGATTCGATTGGCGAATCGCCATCCGAGGGTGAATATTCTTCAACCCGGCCCGGGCGTCGGTGGGCACTGCATTGCTGTAGACCCGTGGTTCATCGTGAGTAAAACCCCTGAAGAAGCCAGAATTATTCGCTGTGCACGCGAAGTGAACGATGCAAAGCCTGAATGGGTAATAAATAAGGTCAAGCTGGCCGTTGCGGAATATCTGCAATCCAATCCAGAAAAAACAGCAAAAGAAGTCACAGTGGCGTGTTTCGGACTCGCCTTTAAACCCGATATCGACGATCTGCGCGAAAGTCCTGCGATCGCGATCACCAAACGCATCGCTCACGAACACCCAGGGCGTGTATTTGCAGTAGAACCTAACATATCGG
The DNA here is from genome assembly GCF_057813935.1 of Pseudomonas sp. F220. Taxonomy (NCBI): domain Bacteria; kingdom Pseudomonadati; phylum Pseudomonadota; class Gammaproteobacteria; order Pseudomonadales; family Pseudomonadaceae; genus Pseudomonas; species Pseudomonas sp. F220. The sequence continues at coordinate 24,975 of NZ_JBVASJ010000013.1, read as the reverse complement.
AGCTGCCGGCTGCACTCGGCGAAGTTGTGGAATTCAAAACGGTAGAAGACGCGTTGAGCGAAGCTACCATTGTGTTGATGCTGGTTGACCATAAGGTGTTCAAAGAATTGCCTCCTGCTCGCTTGAGTGCAATTAAACTGATTGATACGCGCGGTATCTGGAGTAAGTAAAGTAGGACGTTGTCATGGTTTTGTTGTAGCGACGTGATGATTATTGGTTCGCTGTAACAATTTCAACGAGCAGTACCTTGGAGGGTACTGCTTTGTGTGCGTTTAATAGGTACAGAATTGACGATGCAACTCGCTTTCAATAAAGAGGGGCAGATGAAACGTCCAGTTGATGGGCAAGAATGAATAATTAAATAACTTACTTTTGATTCGAGATACGACATTGTTGCGCAAAGATCTAACAAATATAGCCTCGCTAGCGTGCATTCAAGGCGCAAACGCAGTTCTACCTATCTTCATCTTTCCGTATGTACTGCATTTGTTCGGTTCGGCCAAGTATTCAGATCTCGTCGTGTCCGAAGCAGTATCGCTCATTATTCTTGCTGTCGTGTTGTACAGTTATGAAGTCAATGGCGTTTCGCGAGTCGTAAGTTCCTACGCGCGTGGCGGAATTGCGATGGCTTCCAGTGTATATTGCGAAATCTTTTTTTCAAGAATCATAATTTGGCTTGTCTGTGTGACTGCTGTGTTGATTTCCGGCTTTTTTTTGCAGTCGCAATTTTTCTTTTCATTATTATGCTGGATGCTGGTGCCATTGAGTTTTATCTTGCAGTCGACCTATTTCTATCAGTCGATCGAGAACAATTTTCCGGTCGCGGTTTTTACATTGATAAGTCGCTTGGTCTGCTGTTTGGTGGTGTTTCTATTTTTGAAAGCAGAGGACCCCGTCTACTTCCTGCCGTTGATAGTAGGTGGATGTTATCTGGCAGGCGGACTTGCATCAACGATCTATTTGAAAGTAGTGCTGGGCTTGAAATACGTCGGCGTGTCGTTCTCTCGTCTCTGGGAGTGTTTGCATGAGGGTAAAGAGATATTCTTCGGTAACATCGCCGTTGTTTTGTTCCGGGACTCAAATTTGCTGGTGTTGAGTTTCTTCTCGGTGAGCCCCGCGGCCATAGCAAGCTATTCCGTGGTCGAGAAATTCATCAAGGCCTTCCAGGCGCTCATCAGGCCACTCAATCAGTTTTTCTTCACCCAGGCGATTCACTCATTGCGTGACGAAGTTGCGCCTAGTCCGGCCGCTTTTGTCAAGGTCATGAAGTTGACTTGGATACAACTGGCAGCCCTTGCGACAATTCTTTCGGGTTTTATTATCATATGGCTGATCTTTAATGATTACTTCGAGTTTTTGAGATCCTATCCAAACAAACAGCTTATGGCAGGATTGTTCCTGTTCATGACGATTGGCGTCTTTTTTGGAGTCGCCAATTTCATGTTGGGAACAGCGGGCCTGAACAATCTGAATTCGAAAAAATATTACGCCAAGGCTTTGATACTGACGGGCGTCGTAACAGTGTCCGTTTGTGTGATGTTGACAAGCGTATGGGGCGTTTATGGCGCAGCAATCAGCTTTGTCCTCGGTGAATTGATTCTGTTCACCCTGATTGTAACCAAATACCTAAAAACTCGAGACTGAAAATAGGCTTGCAAGGTCTTGTTTAGTATGTCTCGAAATATAATTCAGGCACGTAGCGTGCCGACTGATCAAGTATATTCGGAGCTAGCATGAGTAAAAGACCCTATCAGATTTGCACTAACTGTGTGATGGATACAACAGACGAAAATATTGTATTTGATGACAAAGGGGTTTGTGATCATTGTAATGGCTACCATCGTGACTTGCTTCCTCATTGGGATACCGGTCCGAAGGGAAGGCAGCAAATTACCGAGATTTTCGAGAAAATAAAAGCAGATAGTAAAGGCAAGCCATTCGATTGCATTATGGGCATGAGTGGCGGGCTGGACAGTTCGTATTTGCTGCATATTGCCGTTAAAGAGTTTGGTCTGCGCCCGTTGGTTTTTCACGTAGATGGCGGCTGGAACTCTCAGTTGGCGGTGCACAACATTGAGGTTATCGTTGAAAAGTTGGGCCTCGACCTGTACACCGAGGTTATCAATTGGGAGGAAATGAAAGATTTCCAAAGAGCATTTTTCAAGGCATCTGTTCCACACCTTGATATCCCCCAAGATCACGCTTTCATTGCGACCCTGTACCATTTTGCCAATAAGCACGGGATCAAATACATTCTGAATGGCGGGAACTATTCAACCGAGTGTGTAAGGAATCCGCTGGAGTGGATGTACTACGGTACTGATATGTGGCAGTTGAAGGACATTCATAAAAAGTTCGGCGAGCGGCCTCTGGTGGATTACCCGCTGAGCAGCATCTGGTTCCACAAGGTTTATTTGCGTTTCCTCAAGGGTGTCAAGGTGATCAAGCCCTTGAACTACGTGCCGTATATTCGTTCAGAGGCCATCGAGACCCTGTCCAGGGAATATGGCTGGAAGTCGTATCCACGCAAGCACGATGAGTCAAGGTTCACGAAGTTCTATGAAGGTTACTGGCTGCCAACCAAATTCGGTTACGACACTAGGAAAATCCAGTATTCAAGCCTTATTCTCACCGGGCAGATGACTCGTGAAGAAGCACTGAGCAATCTGGCCCAGCCGGCGTACGACCCGGAGACAGCGGATCAGGATTTCGAATATATCGCGAACAAGCTGGATATGACTGTCTCCGAGCTGACTGCATTGATGGAGTTGCCGAACAAGTCCTATCGTGATTACAAATCTCAGCGCTATCTGTTTGAACTTGGGGCAAAGGTCATGCATATGCTGGGCATGGAAAGGGCAGTCAAGAGATGATTACTGTCGTTGATTATGGTCTCGGTAATATTCTATCGTTTATAAATCTTTATAAGCGGCTGAATATCGAATGTCGTGTTGCGACGTCTTATCAGGACCTTGCAGATGCAAGTAAAATCATACTTCCCGGTGTCGGTTCATTCGACCACGCGATGATCAGTCTCAATCGTTCGGGTATGCGCGAGGCGCTGGATGATTTGGTGCTGGACAAAAAAGTTCCGGTATTGGGCATCTGCGTAGGCATGCAGATGCTCGCCAATTCCAGCGATGAAGGCGAACTGCCTGGATTGGGTTGGGTGCCCGGCAACGTCAGAAAGTTTGATATTGAGAAAGTAAAGCAGCTGCCTCATATGGGGTGGAACGATGTCGTGCCTTTGCACGCAAGTGGGCTGTTCAAAAACTTTCTGGAAACACCAAAGTACTATTTTTTGCATTCTTTTTATTTTGAATGTGCTAATCGCGACCATGCGCTTGCGTCTTCCATCTATGGAGAGGAATTCACGTGTGCGGTCAATGCGGGCTCAGTGTATGGCGTGCAGTTTCATCCGGAAAAGAGCCATCACTTCGGCGTTAACTTACTGAAAAATTTCTCGGAGTTGTCATAAATGCTGCGGCCCAGAATAATTCCGTGTTTGCTTATTCGCAATAAAGGTCTCGTCAAGACTGTCAAATTCAAAGAATCAAAATATATTGGCGATCCTCTCAATGCAGTCAAGATTTTTAATGAGAAAGAAGTCGATGAGCTGATCGTTCTGGATATTGATGCATCGGCAGAAGGTCGTGAACCCGACTACGCGCTGATAAAGAAAATGGCGATGGAATGCCGTATGCCATTCTGCTATGGCGGAGGTATTTCCACTGCCGATCAGGCACGCAAGATTATCGGACTGGGCGTCGAGAAAATTGCCATCAGTTCGGCGGCAATCGAAAACCCTGCTCTGGTAAAGGAGATCGCCCAGGAAATTGGCAGTCAAAGTGTTGTTGTTGTTTTGGACGTCAAGAAAAAACTCTTGGGCGGACGATACGATGTCTGGATTAACAACGGCAAAAAGAACACTGGCAAGTGCCTGTTGGAAATGTGTAGTGAGTTTCAGGAACAGGGTGTTGGAGAAATTGTGATTAACTCCATCGATTATGATGGTGTTATGAAAGGCTATAATCTGGATGTTGCTGGAAAGGTCCACGACAAGGTTCATGTGCCGCTGACGATATTGGGCGGGGCTGGCTCAATTGATGATGTAGGTGCGCTGATCAATAAATTTGGAGTGGTGGGGGCTGCTGCGGGCAGCCTTTTCGTATTCAAGGGCGTGTATAAGGCAGTTCTGATCAATTACCCAACATTTGCTGAGCGGGATTCGTTGTTGGATCGCTATTTTCCAAAGTGATTCTGATTTTTCATCGGTATGCACCGATCAAACTGACCCGAAACGTTAATTTAAGCAGGCTGACATGAGAGTAGCGATAGTTTGTGTTTGTTATAATGCGTACGATCACCTGTTGGATCTCGCAACCTCTCTAAATGAATCGCTTTCTCGTGCGAAAGATATAAATTTTACCTTTGTAATTGTTGATAATTCAACGAAAGAAATAAATGAGCAGGTGTTGGCGAACGTTTCAGCCATGAACTTTACAACACACTATCTGAAATCGGAAAATGTAGGGTACTTTCCTGGGTTTAAGAAGGGCACCGAGTTGCTTGGGTCGCTGCTTGATTTCGACTGCATCGCTATTTCAAACGTCGATTTGACCGTGAGCGCTGACTTTTTTGAATCGCTGAAAATTCAAATAAATGGTGTTTCTGACAAGGCTGGTATTATAGCGCCTGCCATCCTCTCCAAGGATCGAGGAGGTGATTTGAATCCGAAAACCTTATACAGGCCAACGCGTTTTTCCCTGTTGAAAAATATTTTCATTTTTAAGCGCCTTTGGTTGTTGAAGATTTATCGAAAACTTTCGGATTTGAAAGTTAAAAGCTCCATTGGTTCGCTGGCTGCGGGCGAGTGCTTCTACTCCCCTCATGGCTCATTTATTTTATTTACTAAACAGTATTTTTCGCGGGGCGGTTCGGTTGACTATCCGCAATTCTTGTTTGGTGAAGAGGATTTTGTTGCTGAGCAATGCCTGAGAGTCGGGCTAAAGGTTCAATACCAGCCGAGTATAACGATCATTGACGATGACCATGGGTCTACTTCCCGCGAGAAACTCGAGTTTATCGCAAGCGAACATGTAAAGTCCCTTAAATATATTGTCGATACTTATCATTCTTGATGGTGGTTTTATGAAACAGATTTTGCAGGATATGGCGAAGGGTGGAACCACTATTACCGAGGCTCCCTCGCCCCAGGCTTCACGCGGTAACGTTGTAATCAATACGCGTGTGTCGTTGATCTCGGCTGGTACCGAGCGCATGTTGGTTGGATTTGGCAAGGCCTCCTACTTGGAGAAAGCCCGCCAGCAGCCCGACAAAGTCAAAATGGTGCTGGAGAAAATTCAGACCGATGGCCTTGTCACCACACTCGAGGCTGTCCAGTCCAAACTCTCACAACCTTTGCCTTTAGGCTATTGCAACGTAGGCGTCGTCCACGAGGTAGGGGCAGGTGTCGACGGCTTCAAGGTCGGCGACCGGGTTATCTCCAACGGACCCCACTCTGACGTCGTCAAGGTATCGAAAAACCTGTGCGCGCTTATTCCTGATGAAGTAGACGACATCGAAGCTTCGTTTACCGTTGTCGCGAGCATCGGACTGCAGGGCATTCGGCTCGCCGAACCCACGCTGGGAGAGGCTTTCGTCGTCATTGGGGCCGGTTTGATCGGGCTTCTGACTGTGCAACTGTTGCGTGCACAAGGTTGCAGAGTACTGGCGATTGATTTTGACGAATCAAAACTTGCTCTCGCGCGTCAGTTCGGAGCGAGCACCTGTAACCCAGCCAAAGGCGAAGATCCGGTTTCCGCGGGGATGGCGTTCAGTCGCGGCAACGGGGTCGATGGGGTCATTATCACCGCGTCGACAAAAGCCAGCGACCCTGTAACTCATGCGGCTCGAATGTCTCGCAAGCGCGGGCGTATCATATTGGTCGGCGTGACGGGCCTGGAGCTTAATCGCGCTGATTTCTATGAAAAAGAACTCAGTTTCCAGGTCTCGTGCTCATACGGCCCGGGCCGTTATGACCCGTTATATGAAGAAAAAGGTCAGGATTACCCGATCGGTTTTGTTCGTTGGACTGAACAACGTAACTTTGAAGCGATCCTCGACATGCTTGCCGCACGGCAATTGGACGTTAAACCGCTCATCAGCCAGCGATTTGCGTTTGAAGACGCGGCCGAAGCTTACAAAATGCTAACCGAAGACAAATCCGGTTTAGGCATATGCCTGGAATATGCATCCGATGATGCTGAGCGCGGAATCAGGAGCGTTGTACTTGACTCATCCTGCTCCTTCAACGCACAGCGTCCGGTTATGGGTTTCATTGGGGCTGGGAACTACGCTTCACGCATGTTGATTCCAGCGTTTAAAAGTGCCGGAGCACAGTTTCATACTATCGTCACCGCCGGCGGTGTGAACGGAGTCATCCACGGAGTAAAAGCCGGTTTCGCCGTTGCTTCCACTGATGTAGATGGAATGCTGGCTGACCCGTCAATAAATACGGTAGCTATCGTTACTCGTCACGACAGTCATGCACATTTTGTGAACAAAGCATTGGCTGCGGGGAAAAACGTCTTCGTCGAGAAGCCACTGGCGATTACCCATTCAGAGCTGGACGACGTGCAAGCAGCCTATGCAGAGGCCCATTCGGGTGGCAAAGGACCGCAGCTGATGGTTGGTTTCAACCGACGCTTCTCTCCACATGTTGTGAAAATGAAGGAGCTTTTAACCTCGGTCAAAGAGCCAAAGACATTCCTCATGACAATGAATGCGGGCGCCATTCCAGCGAATCATTGGACCCAGGACAACGCTATTGGCGGTGGTCGAATTATTGGCGAAGCCTGCCACTTTATTGATCTGATGCGATTTCTTGCCGGTAGCAAGATCATTTCGGTGCAAGCTCGCCGAATGGGCGATGCGCCCGGCGTCGATATCACTGAGGACAAAGCCTCGATTACTTTGGGATTCGAAGACGGTTCGTTCGGCACTATCATTTATGTCGCCAATGGTGCCTCCAGCTTTGCCAAAGAACGCATCGAAGTATTCGCAGCCGGGCGCGTTCTTCAGCTGGATAACTTCCGTAAACTTAAAGGGTTTGGCTGGCCAGGGTTCAAGAAACTTAATCTCTGGAAGCAGGACAAAGGCCAGAATAGCTGTGCGGCTAACTTCATGAATGCAGTCGAAGCGGGGAAAGCTGCCATTCCTGCTGATGAAGTTTTTGAGGTCGCACGGATTTCTATTGAAGTAGCAGAGTTATTGCGTAATCAATGATGCGGCTATTCATAAAAATCTCATCCATCCTTTCTCTGGGGATTCCCAATCTGATCCGGGTATTTTGGTACAGAATGGGAATCAAACTCGGGATCAGTCCTGTACTGCGTCTTCATGGCGCCCTACAGACGGGACCTTTCTTTGTTGAGCGCGATTATCCTCCATTGGACATTACGCTATCCACTCACTGGGTGACAACGGCGCTTCTATTCAGTTATTGGTCATATCCGATAACGGCTACTGCGCCTGATTGGCACTCTAACCCTCTGACGGGCGTTCGGGTGGACCAGCCGGATCGGAACTGGTGGGAGGTACCTGATTTTGATTCTCGCCTGGGCGACATCAAGATGGTTTGGGAAACCTCCCGACTTGACTGGCTGCTGGCGTTTGCTCAGCGCGCGAAAGCGGGAGAAAGCCACTATCTGTCACAACTCGATAGCTGGCTTGCAGACTGGTGCGCAAACAATCCTCCTTATAAAGGCGTGAACTGGAAGTGCGGTCAGGAAGCCTCTATTCGAGTCATGCACCTGGCGATGGCTTCGCTGATACTGGAGCAGACGGGCGAAGCGACCACGGCGCTGCTTGAACTCATCAAGCAGCACCTGAAGAGAATCGCACCAACCCTGAGTTACGCAATGGCCCAGGATAACAACCACGGAACTTCCGAAGCCGCTGCGCTCTTTATTGGAGGCAGCCTGCTTACTCATAACGGACAAGCAGAAGGTGCTGAGTGGGTCCGGCAGGGTTATAAGTGGATGGAAAACCGAGCGGAGCGTTTGATCGAAGTGGATGGCAGTTTCAGCCAATACTCCCTCAACTATCACCGCGTGATGCTCGATACCTTCAGCATGGTTGAAGTGTGGCGCAGGCATCTGAACTTGCCGAAGCTTTCAGCTACCTGGTACTCGCGCGCCGCAGCGGCTACGACCTGGCTTCGAGCGATGGTGAGGGAAGAAAATGGCGACGCTCCGAATCTGGGGGCTAATGACGGAGCACGCTTGCTTCAGTTGAGTCGCTCGGACTACCGTGACTTTCGTCCAAGTGTTCAACTTGCCATGAATCTTTTTCTTGGAAAAAAGGCTTTTGGTGAAGGAAACTGGAACGAGCCTGTTCGCTGGCTAGGTTTGAAAGAATCGGCAGAAAGAGCGGATAGCCAGGTTAGTCAAGTCTTCGACAAAGGTGGTTTTGCTGTACTTCGTAACGCTCATGCAATGGTAATGTTGAGATACCCTCGGTTTCGATTCAGGCCCAGTCAGGCAGATGCGTTGCATGTTGACCTTTGGCTGGGCGCAAGTAACCTGCTGCGTGATGCAGGGACTTATTCTTATAATACTGAAGCCAAGTGGCTAAATTATTTTCCAGGCACAGCCGCTCATAATACGGTCCAGTTCGACAGTCGCGATCAAATGCCAAGGATCAGTCGCTTTTTGTTCGGTAATTGGTTGAAGACGTCTTATGTAGAACCGCTGCACACAGAGGAGTCTGTTGTCAGTTTTGCAGCTGGCTACAAGGATGCGTCCGGAGCAGAGCATAAGCGCAAGGTCATGCTGACGGACAATTCCCTGGCCGTCGTGGACCAAATTTCTGGCTTTAAGCAAAAGGCTGTTCTTCGCTGGCGCCTGATGCCGGGTTCCTGGCATCTGGAGGGTAATCGGCTGACGTGCGGTGATCATGTCATTGAAGTGCATGGCACCATGCCGATTGTCCGGCTGGAATTGGTCGAAGGCTGGGAATCCCTTTATTATCTCGACAAGACTGAAGTTCCGGTTCTTGAATTGGAAGTCAATCAGTCAGGTTCATTGACGACAGAGTATCGTTGGAGCTTATGAATATTCTTTATTTCCATCAACATTTTTCTACGCCCAAAGGAAGTGTTGGTACCCGGTCCTACGAAATGGCCCGACGGTTGTTGGAACGTGGTCATACGGTGACCATGGTGTGTGGTAGTTATGGCGGGGGCGATACGGGGCTGACCACGAAATTTGTGAACTCACGTCGTCGCGGTATTGTTGATGGCATCGACATTATCGAACTTGATCTTTCATATTCAAACAGAGACGGGTTTGTCAAACGAGCCCTCACGTTTATGAAGTTTGCATTGGCAAGCGTTCGTATCGCTTTAACTGAACGCTATGATGTGGTGTTCGCCACCACCACGCCACTGACCGCCGGAATACCCGGTATATTTGCTCGCTGGCTGCGCGGTAAACCTTTTGTTTTTGAAGTAAGAGACTTATGGCCAGAACTGCCCAAGGCCATGGGTGTGATAACGAACCCGCTTATACTGGGCGCCCTGTCAGTGCTGGAATGGGCGACTTACCACTCGGCGCATCGTCTTATCGGTCTTTCGCCCGGTATCGTTGAAGGCATTGCGCATAGAGGGATAGAGAAGAGCAAGATTACGCTGGTTCCCAATGGCTGTGATTTGGACATTTTTAATTCAGAGGTTGCATCCTGGCGCCCTGAAGGCGTAGAGGAGAATGATTTGCTCGCGGTCTTCGCGGGAACGCATGGCATCGCCAACGGGCTGGATTCATTGCTGGACGCGGCTGCTGAATTGAAACGTCGTGGACGTCTCGATATCAAGTTGCTGTTGATTGGTCAGGGTAAGCTAAAGCCGGCCTTGGTTGCCCGAGCCAAGGCAGAACAACTGGATAACGTGGTTTTTCATGACCCGATCAATAAGGCAAAGCTGTCTGGGCTGATGGCCAGTGCAGACGTGGGCTTGCAATTATTGGCCAATATTCCGGCTTTCTATTTCGGCACCTCACCCAATAAGTTTTTTGACTATATTTCCGCGGGGCTGCCGGTACTTAATAATTATCCAGGTTGGCTGGCCAAGATGATTACAGAGCACAAGTGCGGCTTTTCCGTGCCACCGGAAGACGCTGTTACTTTTGCACAGGCGCTTGAGAAAGCGGCCGATGATAGAAAAGCCTTGAAGCTGATGGGTAAGAACGCGCGTCAATTGGCTGAATGCGAATTTGATCGAACATTGTTGTCCAATCGTTTCGTCGATTGGTTAGAAGGGGTGAAATCTTGATCAAGCGAATGTTCGACATCGTCGCTTCACTCTTGGGGCTGCTGCTGCTTTCTCCAGTAATCGCTGTTACTGCCTGGCAAATTAAACGCAAATTAGGTTCGCCGGTTCTTTTTCGACAGCTACGTCCGGGCCTCAATGGTGTGCCATTTGAAATGATCAAGTTCCGCACCATGCGCGATGCACTGGATGCTCAGGGCAATCCTTTGCCTGACTCGGAGCGGATGACCCCTTTCGGGAGCTTCTTGCGGGCTACGAGCCTGGACGAGTTGCCGGAGCTGCTGAATGTACTCAAGGGCGACATGAGCCTGGTTGGGCCGCGCCCTCTTTTGGTTGAGTACTTGCCGCTCTACAACGCCGAGCAATATCGCAGGCATGAGGTGAGGCCGGGTGTTACCGGCTGGGCGCAGATCAATGGACGTAATGCACTGAGCTGGAACGAGAAATTTGCACTGGATGTTTGGTATGTCGATAACAGGTCGATCTGCCTTGACCTCAAGATAATTTTCAAAACGATACGAAAAGTCGTCGTCCGTGATGGGATTAGTGCTGATGGCGAGGTTTCTATGTCAAAATTCACGGGCAATGAGTAGAGATCGGTCAGTTGCGCCCGGTGTGTTCCTTCCAGGAAGGGCACAGCGGGAGGCGGCAGTACCAGCGTCCACTCCAGGTGATTTTGCCAGGAACCAGCTATTAAGCTCCAATTCGCCTATCCATAAAATTTGGACCTATTAACTATGCTCAACACTCCATTTTCTCCCTGGCCATCGTTCTCCGAAGAGGAGGCTAATGCGGTTCGTGATGTGATTCTCTCCAATAAAGTCAATTATTGGACAGGGCAAGAGTGTCGAGAGTTTGAGAAAGAATTTGCTACCTGGAGTGGGGCTAAATATGCGGTTGCCGTCGCGAACGGCACTGTTGCTCTGGATCTGGCTTTGAAAGCTTTGGGCATTGGTGATGGCGACGAAGTTATCGTTACTTCCAGAACGTTCCTTGCCTCGGTCTCCAGTATTGTCAATGCCGGGGCGATCCCGGTTTTCGCTGATGTGGATCACGACTCGCAGAATATTACCGCCGACACCATCCGCGCTGTTTTGTCCCCTAAAACCAAAGCAATCATCTGTGTACACCTTGCGGGTTGGCCATGTGACATGGACCCGATCATGGCGCTTGCCGACGAACTGGGCCTCAAGGTTATCGAGGATTGCGCTCAGGCCCACGGCGCGTTTTACAAAGGGCTGCCTGTCGGGAGCATCGGTCACATAGGGGCGTGGTCCTTCTGTCAGGATAAAATCATGACGACCGGAGGGGAGGGCGGCATGGTGACAACCAATGATCGGGATCTCTGGGCGGCGATGTGGGCTTATAAAGATCACGGCAAGAGTTGGCATGCTGTTTACGAGCAGGAGCACCAGCCTGGATTTCGCTGGTTGCACGAGAGCTTCGGTACAAATTGGCGGATGCTCGAGGTGCAGGCAGTGTTGGGGCGTATTCAGCTCCGTAAAATGGCCGACTGGACCGCGCGAAGAGTTACGAATTCGAACCAGATCTGGGATTGCGCCAAGCAGCTGAAAGGGCTTCGCGTACCAGCTGTTCCGAATGACTGTTCCCATGCTGCTTATAAATGTTATGTGTTCCTGAAACCTGAAACGTTGAAAGACGGATGGTCGCGGGAAAGGATTTTGGCCGAAATCGCATCGCGAGGCGTTCCCTGTTTCTCTGGCTCCTGCTCCGAAGTTTATTTGGAAAAAGCCTTCGATAGTACTGGTTGGCGCCCTGCCAAGCGGCTTGAAGTGGCGGCCGAGCTTGGCGAAACAAGCATTATGTTTATGGTGCATCCAACGCTTTGCGAGGCTGAAATAGACAAAACCTGCCAAGTGTTGACTGAAGTGATGCTGCTCGCGACGCATTAAGTCGCTGCGGGATAGGCTGACACGGGGCGTGGGCCAACAAACTGCCTGAAATATGGCAGTTTCGTGCTACTTTGGAGCCACGGCCAACTGGCCGCTAAAGTTTATTTTTTTGCATAAGCCTCAGGGATTTAATGCTCATCGTTGGGGGGTACGCGGTGTTTGAGAGGGGAGTAGAAAGGTTGAGAGGTTTCTTACTGGGTTTGCCGCGCCGAAAAAAACGCGCCTTTCAGTTAACTGCAGATGTTATTTTAGTATGGGTCGCGCTCTGGATGGCGTTTATTGTGCGTCTGGGCATCGACGAAATGATAAACCCGTTTCAAGAGCACCTCTGGCTCTTTCTGGTTGCCCCCGTTGTAGCTATTCCGATATTCATCAGGTGCGGCATGTACCGTGCGGTGATGCGTTACTTCGGAAACGACGCATTAATAGTTATCATCAAAGCAGTCACGCTGTCTGCGCTTATATTAGGTTTTATCGTTTATTGGTATAGTAACCATCAGCATGTGGTGCCTCGTTCCATTATGTTTAATTACTGGTGGCTCAGCCTGGTAATGATCGGTGGGCTACGCTTGGCCATGCGCCAGTATTTTCTGGGTGACTGGTTTACTGCCTCTCAGCATGTGCCATTTGCCAGCAGGAATGACGGAATACCTAAAGTTGCCATCTACGGAGCCGGCGCAGCGGGTAATCAACTTGTCGCGGCGCTTCGAATGGGCAGATTAATGCGACCTGTCGCATTCATTGATGATGATCACAGTATTTCAAATAGTGTCATCGCTGGTTTGCAGGTCTATAAGCCAAAACATATCAAGCGAATGATTGATACGACGGGGGCTCAGGAAATCCTGTTGGCGATTCCTTCATCAACGCGAGCCCGTCGCCGCGAAGTTCTTACTTACCTGGAAGGTTTTCCGTTACATGTTAGAAGTGTTCCAGGCTTTATGGATCTGGCGAGCGGACGGGTCAAGGTTGATGATATTCAGGAAGTAGACGTAGCGGATTTACTCGGACGTGATTCTGTGCCTGCGAAGGACAACTTGCTGGAGCACTGCATCAAGGGGCGCGTCGTTCTGGTAACGGGAGCTGGCGGGTCCATAGGCTCGGAGCTGTGCCGGCAGATCCTGTCGCTGGGCCCTACAACACTGTTGTTGTTCGAGCACAGCGAGTTCAATCTTTACGAGATTACCTCCGAACTGGAACGTCGGTTGGTCAGAGAGTCCCTTCCCATCAAGTTGCTTCCGATCCTTGGTTCGATCCGCAACCAGGACAAGCTGTTAGACGTAATGAGGACCTGGAAAGTCGATACGGTTTATCATGCCGCGGCTTATAAACATGTACCCATGGTCGAACACAATATTTCCGAAGGTATTTTGAACAACGTCATCGGGACCTTGAATACTGCGGAGGCAGCATTACGGTCCGGTGTAGCGAATTTTGTACTTGTTTCGACGGACAAGGCGGTTCGGCCAACAAATGTGATGGGCAGTACCAAGCGCCTGGCTGAGTTGATCCTGCAAGCCTTGAGCAATGAAGTGGCACCTGTGTTATTCGGCGACACAAGTAACGTATCAAGCGTTAACAAGACACGTTTCACCATGGTTCGTTTCGGTAACGTTCTCGGTTCATCCGGATCCGTGATTCCACTGTTCCACAGGCAAATCAAAGCTGGGGGACCATTGACCGTTACGCATCCGAAAATCACACGCTACTTCATGACTATTCCCGAAGCCGCCCAGTTGGTCATTCAGGCAGGCTCTATGGGGCTTGGCGGTGATGTTTTTGTTCTGGATATGGGGGAGCCGGTTAAAATCGTCGAGTTAGCAAAAAAGATGATTCACTTGTCCGGTATGAGTATCCGCTCGGAAACCAATCCGCACGGGGACATTGCCATTGAGTTTACCGGTCTGAGGCCAGGCGAAAAGCTCTACGAGGAGCTGTTGATCGGTGATGGTGTCGTGGCTACTGAACATCCGATGATCATGAGTGCCAATGAGGACTATGTCGCGTGGGACCATCTCAAGGCTAAACTTGTAGAGTTGAATTCAGCGGTCGTTGCGGATGACTATACTCGAGTCCGCCAACTGCTCCGTGAAACTGTAAGTGGTTATACCCCCGATGGGGAAATCGTAGACTGGATCTACCAGCAACGACGCCTGGATCCGTAATTAGGTATCAATGATGCTCCGCACGCTCGCTATGATGCGCGCCTTGAGCTTTTTCTATCATCGAATGAGTGTGTTCGCGAAACAGAAACGCCTGATTTCATAGGAAGCCATGATGAACGCGCCGCCGATGCCGATGCCGGTGGCTTGGGGTTCGACCAGTGTCAGCACTGCCTGCATGGCAATGGCCGCGTCGATGGCCGAGCCGCCACGGCGCAACATCTCCCGCCCGGCTTCCGCCGCCAACGGGTTGGCCGCCGCTGCCATATGGCGCGTGGAGCGCTGGGTGCGCATGTCGGTGCGAAACCCGTGCCGATTTCCGGTGCCGCGGGCAGGGCGGTAGGGGGTAGGGGGCGTTGTAGAAGAGTTGCAGGCGCTGAGAGCCAGTGCGGCGGTGATGAGGGATAGACGAAAATACTGCGCGGGGGATCTTGAGGGCATGGGGGGACTCCTGCCTTGGACGTGCCTGGCATTATTGGGCGGGGGTTGCCAGCGGGACAGACCGCGAGTGCGGAATGCCGCTGGTATCGGGAGAGGTTCCATGTAACGGGAAAGTAATTGAAAGTGATGGGTGACGTGTTCTTTTTATGGGGTTAATCTCACATGATTTTCAGGCTTGTCCTGTAACGACTGGGCATCTGCTCCGACACGTCTCGCGAATTGAATGAGTGCTTTTGTGAAAATTATTATTCCAATGTCAGGGTTTGGAGAGCGTTTCCGTCGTGTCGGATATTCCGTTCCGAAGCCGCTAATCGAAATTGATGGAAAACCGATCGTCGCTCACGTCATTGACATGTTCCCAGGCGAAAAGGACTTTATTTTCATCTGTAATCAGGATCACCTGGATAAGCCAGCTTACGGTATGCGAGAAGTGCTTCAACGCTACTGCCCGACAGGCGTCGTCGTAGGTATAAGCCCGCACAAGCTCGGCCCTGTTCACGCTGTTCGACAGGTAGAACACTTGCTTGACCCGAGCGAGCCGGTAGTCGTGAACTATTGTGATTTCACCTGCTACTGGGACTGGAATCACTTTAAGTATTTTGTTGCGGAATCAGCGTGCGCCGGTGCAATTCCCGCATACAAAGGCTTTCACCCGCATTCATTGGGCAGCACTAACTACGCATACATGCGGGAAACGAACGGTCGAGTCGAGGACATTCAGGAGAAGCAACCCTACACCGACAATCGGATGGAAGAGTTCGCCTCTAGTGGTACCTACTATTTCTCGACAGCGAAAATAATGAGTGACGCATTTCGCGCAACGATGGAAAAGGATCTCAATGTAGGCGGGGAGTACTACGTCAGCTTGGCTTACAAATGGCTGCTTCAAAATAAACAGCCAGTCGCCGTGTACCCGCTCCAGCATTTCATGCAGTGGGGGACACCGGAAGACGTTGCGGAATACACTTCATGGTCAAAGGCGTTTTCAGCACTGATTGTTCCTCCTCGGAGTAGCTATACCCCACAAGGGGCTTTAGTGATCCCGATGGCTGGCCTGGGGCAACGCTTTGCTAATGAAGGCTATGAACAAACTAAACCATTGATTCCCGTCTCAGGGATGCCGATGGTTGCGCAAGCGACTCGTGATCTTCCCCCCGCCGATCGTCATGTTTTTGTGCTGCGCTCTGATATGCAAGGTCATGAACAGATCACGCTTGAGCTGAAGCGGATTTATCCTGGGGCTATTATCAAGACGATTGAGGCGGTCACTGAAGGGCAGGCGTGCACAGCACTTATCGGAGTGGATGCGCTGGAAAGTATCGCCGGAGGCTCTGCGGGGCCTGTAACGGTAGGCGCGTGTGACAACGGTGCGTTGTACAATGAGGGTGCACTGCATGCGTTGCTCGATAACTCGGATGTCGATGTCATTGTCTGGTCAGTACGCGGTTATCCCAATGCTGTGCGCCATCCCCATATGTTCGGTTGGGTTGACTCTGAAGAGGGGCGAGTTCGCTCCATTTCCGTCAAAACACCGCTCGATGATCCGGCCAGAGACCCCATCGTTCTGGGAACATTTACATTCCGTAGAAGCGAAGACTTTCGGCGGGCCGTAGAGCGTCTGGTTTCCCGGGATGGCCGTATCAACGGTGAGTTCTATATCGACTCATGCATAAATGATGCAATTGCATTGGGCTTGAGATGCCATCTGTTCGAAGTCGATAGTTATTTGTGCTGGGGAACTCCGAACGATTTACGCACGTTCGAGTACTGGCAATCGTGCTTCAGTAAGTGGTCCGGCCACCCCTATCGATTGGAGCTGGACGCCCGCATCCCGGTAGAGCAGATGAAATCACTTGAAACCCTATACCGGCCTAAGTTGCCCGTTTTTCCTGGGCGAGAGTCATGATCAAGCGCGAACTCATTGTGTTCCTGATCGTCGGCTCCCTCACGGTGCTGGTTGACTTTTTGTCGTATCGCTCCCTGCTTTGGTTTGGGGCAACGGGTGTTGAGGTTTCAAAGGCCACAAGCTTCCTCACTGGAACGCTATTTGCTTACTTTGCCAATCGGCATTGGACTTTTAATACCTCGCGACATGAGCGTGGAAGTGCCTGGCGTTTTGCTTTTCTTTATGTGAGCACGCTTGGTGTTAATGTGCTTATCAATTCGTTAATGCTGAGTGCTCTGGTCAATGTGCTCTCGGCTATTCAATTGGCCTTTTTTGTCGCGACCGGGACCTCCGCTGTTCTTAACTTCCTGGGTATGAAGTTCTTCGTATTCAGGGCGCGCGCGGCTTTGGAGACTCAATGAAATTCTCTCTTGTCATTCCATGCTACAACGAAGCAGCTAACCTTCCCTTGCTGCTCAATCGTTGTGAGCAACTGACTACTCGTCCAGATGTTGAAGTCGTCCTGGTCGACAATGGCTCAACCGACGACACGCCTGATGTGCTTCAGCGCCTGCTACCTCAGTACCCCGGTTGCAGAAGTGTCCGAGTTGAACAAAATCAGGGTTATGGGCACGGTATTATCGCTGGCCTGAAGGCTGCCAAAGGCGAAATCCTGGGCTGGACTCATGCGGATATGCAAACCGACCCTCAGGATGCGTTGCGCGGTCTTGCGTTGTTTGAGCAGGATAGCGAAAAAGTATTCGTGAAAGGTCGGCGTTATGGGCGCCCGCTCATGGATACTGCCTTTACGGTGGGAATGAGTCTCTTTGAAACCTTGCTCTTGAAGCGGTCAATGTGGGACATAAATGCTCAGCCGACCATGTTTTCAAGGCGCTTTTTTGAAAAGTGGGACTCTCCTCCAGATGACTTTTCTCTGGACTTGTACGCCTACTATCTCGCGCAAGTCAACGGACTCGCGGTTCAGCGTTTTCCGGTTAAGTTTGGTGAAAGAGCCCATGGTGTTTCGCATTGGAATGTGAACTGGGCGGCTAAGAGAAAGTTTATCCGCAGGACCGTGGATTTTAGTCTTAAACTTAAAAAGAATATATCTAAATGATACTCATCGCGCACCGTCGTAATACTATCGCTGAACTGCAGGCTACTGATACAAAATATGGTGTTGAGGTAGACATCCGGAGTGAAGGGCAAAAGCTGATTATTCATCATGATCCGTTTGCCGCTGGTGAATGTTTTGAGTCCTGGATCGATGTCTACCAGCATCAGACCTTGATACTCAATGTTAAAGAAGAAGGGCTAGAAACTCGTTTGATAGCATTGATGGAGTCAAAAGGAATCAAGGACTATTTCTTTTTGGATCAATCTTTTCCATTTCTTGTGAAATGGTCGAAGTTGGGTGAGCAGCGTTGCGCGGTTCGTGTTTCAGAGTTTGAGTCAATAGAGACTGCCCTGACGCTGGCTGGACAAGTGGAATGGGTGTGGGTTGACTGCTTTACCAAATTTCCATTGAGTACCGAAGGCGCGCGTCAACTGAAGGACGCCGGCTTTAAGTTGTGTCTGGTTTCGCCTGAGCTTCAAGGGCGTGACGGAGGGGTAGAAATCCCGGCATTGCAGTCACTGCTCAAAGCTCGAGACATTGAGGCGGACGCTGTTTGTACAAAACGCCCTGATCTGTGGGAACAGGGGACTGCGTCACAATGAAAAAACTTTGCCTTCGTCCGATGTTTCTCCTCGGGCTGGTGATTCGTTTGGTTCTTATCTTTGGTATGGTTCCGCTCGCGGTATCCGATTGGTATGTTCCGTTTTTGACCGTCAGTACGTCTGCATTTACCCTTGATCCCTGGTCACAATGGGTCAGTCACGGCGGCGCCTCTGCAGCGTTCCCCTATGGTTATGCGATGTGGCTGGTTTTTCTGCCTATGTCATGGGTTGCCGAAATTATTGGTTTCCCACTGAGGTTTGGCTATGAGCTGACGCTGTTGGCGGCAGACTTTTTTTTGCTGCTGTCGTTGCGCAAACTGCTGCCTGGGCGTGATCGCCTACTGTTACTGACTTACTGGTTATCACCGATAGTCATTATCGCCAGCTATGGCTTGGGCCTAAATGACATAGTGCCGGCCTTGCTGCTTGTGTTGTCTATATTGTTCATAAGGAAAGTTAAACTAAGGCAGGCAGGGGTACTCTGCGCTGCGGCAGTTTCCGCGAAACTGAGCATGATTGTCGCGTTGCCATTTTTTGCTATCTATCTTTTTAATAATAGGCCGTTGCGAGTGCGTCTGCCTGATTTGATTTTCGGTTTTGCGCTGTGCTCGCTGGCGCTGGGTGTTCCCTTTCTGCTTTCGGGGTCAGGGCTTGAAATGCTGCTCAGTAATCCGGAGATGAGCAAGATTTACAGGTTGGAATTTGACTTGGGCGGAAATGTCTCTGTCTATGTAGTTCCACTGATATACATGATCGTGCTTTATTTGGTATGGCGAGTCCGCCGTCTCAATTTCGATTTATTTCAGACCACCATCGGCATGGCTTTTCTGCTGATTGTGTTAATGACGCCGGCTTCGCCTGGCTGGTTTGTCTGGAGCCTACCTTTCCTCGCGCTATATCAAGCAATGAGCGGTCGAGTGGCTATTGTTTTGATTGGCGTTTTTTCCAGTTTTTACGTATTGAGTACTTTGCTATCTACGCCTCTGACGTTTGCCAACGGCATTACGTTCCACCTAGGCGAAGTCTTGCATGTAACCGGACTCGCGGGCGGACACATGGTTTCGCTTTTGCACTCTGCAATGGTTGCTATTGGCGTACTGCTGGCCGTCAGAATCTGGCGAGAGACAATTATACGCAGTGACTTCTTCCGGTTGAGCCGAAAGCCATTTGTGATTGGTATCGCCGGGGACTCGGGGTCTGGTAAGGACACGTTTGCAGACTCCATATTGGGGCTTTTCGGTGGCCATTCGGTGGTCAAGCTGTCGGGTGATGACTATCACCTTTGGGATCGGCAAAAGCCGATGTGGCAAGTGATGACCCATTTGAATCCGATGGCCAACGACCTAGAGGGCTTCTGTAACGATCTGGTCACGTTAACTGATGGAAAAAATATACAGTCGCGGCACTACGATCACTCGACCGGCAAGATGAGCAAGCCGTTTCGCGTAAATAGTAATGACTTTATTATCGCAAGCGGACTTCATGCACTTTATCTGCCTATTTTACGAGGGTGCTATAACCTCAAAATCTTTCTTGATATTGATGAGGGATTACGGCACTACTTCAAAATAAAGCGAGACGTCTATCAACGCGGTCATACGATTGAACGCGTGTTGGCGTCGTTCGAGAAAAGAGAACCCGATTCGGAATGCTTTATTCGACCTCAGTCTCAGCATGCGGACCTGATTTTTTCGTTGCAACCCATTCACCCAAGAATGTTGGAAGGATTGGACGAAAAGCACCCTCTCCGATTGAAGTTGGTCGCTCGAACCAAGCATGGGTTCAATGAGTTGTCCCTGAACCGAGTGTTGGTTGGGGTTTGTGGCCTGCATGTCGATATAGCCGTGAGTAGCGATGGCGCTGAATTGCAGATGACTATCGAAGGGGAGACCTCGGCTGCCGATGTGGCGATGGCTGCGGAGATGCTATGCCCCCGTATTATTGAGTTTTTGGATATACCACCCCAATGGCAGGACGGAATTCTGGGGCTAATGCAGCTGATTACCCTTTCTCATATTAGCCAAGCACTGACAAAGCGACTTATATAGTGAAGATATATAATCCCGAGCGATTTAATCGCCTGCCTGATGCAATATTGTTTGACACGGATAATACACTTTACCCTTATGACCCCGCGCATGCAGCGGCGCAAAAGGCCGTTCGTGACAAGGTCGTTGGAACCTTTTCTATCTCTGAGGAAGACTTTGACAAGGCTTTCAAGGAGGCGAGAAGTCAAGTCAAAAATCGCTTGCAGCACACTGCATCCTCTCACAGCCGACTGCTTTATTTGCAGCGCATGCTTGAAATAATGGGCTTGGGTTCGCAGGTTTTGCTTGCGCTGGATTTTGAACAGACATACTGGCGAACTTTTTTAAGTAATGCTATTTTGTTCGATGGTGTAAAAGATCTTCTTGATGATATCCGTCTACTGGGAATACCCACTGCGATTGTTACAGATCTCACTGCGCAAATTCAGTTCAGGAAGGTCGTCTATTTTGGCCTTGATCACTATTTTGATTACATCGTTACGAGTGAAGAGGCGGGTTTTGATAAGCCCCATGAGGCCCCCTTCAAAATAGCACTGGAAAAAATGCGGCCTAAAGGCGACTGCATCTGGATGATCGGCGACAATCCTGTCAATGATATCCGTGGTGGGCGTGAAAAAATTAACGCGGTCACTCTGCAAAAAACTCACGAGGGCACACCTCTCGGTCAGAACGAGAACGCTCCCGATGCCTCATTCAGTGAGTTTGGACAGCTGAGAAGTTTGATTGCAAGAACGGGAGGGGCGAATGGATGATTTAAAAGCTTCTGTTATTCAACTCTGTTCTCGAATAGGTCGCGATCCGCTGCTTGTTCAAGGGGCTGGGGGGAACCTTTCCTGGAAGGACGGGAATGTTCTTTGGGTCAAAGCTTCTGGCACCTGGCTATCAGATGCCGGAGACGAGAACATATTTGTCTCCGTTGATCTAACCGAACTTCAGTCCTCTCTGGGGCGGGGGGACTTTTCTATTGCGCCAAAACTAACCGGCTCTCTGGACCTCAAGCCATCAATAGAGACGCTGCTGCATGGGTTGATGCCCCAAAAAGTAGTCGCCCACGTCCACGCAGTTGAAGCGCTTGCCCATTTGGTCCGCAGTGATTGCGAAAGCACTCTTGCCGCGTTGCTGGGAAATACGGTTGCCTGGGAGACAGTGGATTATTTTAAACCAGGTGCTGATCTGGCGAGCGCAGTGAGCAGGGCATTGGTTATGAATCCAAAAATCAATGTTCTGTTTTTGAAGAGTCACGGCGTAGTCATCGGTGGAGAGACCTGCGATGACATTCAGCAGGTTCTGAATTTCCTCACCTCCGCACTTCGTCTGGAGGCCCGGCGTTCGGTTCCTGCCGGGAGCCTGGTGCCGTTTATCGACACTTACTCGGCTCTGGCGGATGAGGCGATCCATTCTCTCGCCTGTGACGATGATTTGCATGGGCGCCTTGAGACTGATTGGGCGCTGTATCCGGATCACGTCGTGTTTCTTGGGCCGATTGCGTACACGTTTAATGCCTGGAGCGACTTGAGTTCAGTTATCGCTGAGGGTGGCGATTTACCTGAGCTGGTATTCATTCGTGGTGAGGGTGTTTTCGCTTTGCCGGGGTTTAGTGAAGCGAAAATTGCGCAGTTGCGATGCTATTACGATGTTCTGGTACGACAGCCAAAAGATATGAAACTGCATAGCCTTTCTGCCGATCAAGTAGCGGAACTGCTGAATTGGGATGCTGAAAAGTATCGCATGTGTATTACAAGAAAATAGTCTAGGTTAATGAGTACTATATTGAATAAGATTACTTCGCTTAGGCAGGGAATGAAAGATTGGTTCTTTGCCAGTTGTGCTTTGGACGCTAAGGCCCCATCCTGGGTGGACCACCGCGCGACATTTTTGTTTGTATTGAGTGTTATTTCCTACTGTAGCTACTTGATAATCATGCAGCCGAACTGGGTCTTGGACGGTGGTATGTGGGCGGAGACGGCCACAAATTACTATCCTAACTCGACGGCGTCGTCTACCTGGAAACGGCTTTTCTTGACGGATGCCGGATATATTCCACTGCCCCCCCGATTGATCGCGTTCTTCGGTGCATCAATGCATTTGCCCGCCGCCGTGATTCCTTATTTTTACACGTGGTCTGCGATCCTGGCGACTGGGGTAATGATCGGGGTGTTTTGCTTGCGGCCGTTTAGGCGGGTGCTCGAAAGCGACTCCCTGCGCTTTTTAGTTGTTTTATCCATTTTTATCGTTTCTGATTTTGAAACCAGATCGCTGATCAATTTCAGCTACTTTTCTGTTTTCTTTATCGCAATTGTTACTGCACTTGCATGGGTTGACAAGGAAAAGGACGTCCCTAGGTGGGCTTGGTTTTGCCCTTTGTTTGTGCTTTCAAAACCCGCTGTTTTGGCCGCTGTTCCCGCTATGGTTGTGGTGGCATTGGTCAGCAAAAAAAGGTTCCGTGCAATTGCAGTGACATCCTTTGTCTTGAGCATTGTGCAGGTCGTACAACTCGCGGTGAGCAAAAGCGCTGGCATCATGCCTTACCAGGCTGTGGACAGTAGTGTTCTGGAGAAAGCATTAGCGGCAATCAAATATTTCCTCGGGTTTATAAGTCTTTACTCGTTTGGTCCGGTATTTTATCTTTACAAACCAGCTATTATTTATGTTGACATGCTCTTGTTCGTCGGGATTATTTACCTTCTGCTAAAAAATCGACGACCGGCCGGGGCACTGGTAGTAGTCGGGCTTTCACTGATACTGTTTGAAGCAGTGATCAACTCATTCGCATTGAGTTCATGGTGGGGGATTAACCTCTCGCAGCTGAGTGGTATAGCAATCAGTCGGATGACGATTGGTATCTTTGCTGGCGTGATCATGGTCGTTGCCGGTTGCATTACGTTGCTAACGGGTCCTGATGGCTTGGTTGGAAAGCGTGGGAATGTGCTAACCAGTGTGATTTTTGCAATCTGGTTTGTTGTATCTGGTTGGTTCGTCTACGGCTGTTCGATCAGCCGGCAGCCGCCAACGCCAACGATCAATAACTCCCAATGGCGGGCATTGGCGTATGCGATTGATTCTGGCGTCGGACCATTGTGCGTACCCATTGATCCGTTGGGCTGGTTCTATGCACGAGACTGCAGGCAGCTGAACCCTGAGTTGAGATGGGGGAAGAACATTTCATTTGACTCTTTGGTCTCGACAGGCGCGCCTGAGTCCTTGGCTATTCCGGTGCCGGAGTCTATTTTGGGTTCCAACTTGTATTCGATTGCATTGTTCGTCCGACCTTACTACTCGACTGTTTCAACGAGTTTGCGAGCCAAAGCTTTTATCAAAATGAAAGGTGGTGAAACTCGAGTGCTTGTGGGCAGCCGCGATGTTGACATTGCTGGGGGGTTGCTGATGTTGGGCGGTATGACCAGCATTCCGCTAAAAGATGTCGAATCCCTTTCGGTTGCTTTCGATGTCCCCGTTGCATTGGGCGTCGTTGCTGATGGGCCAGTGGATACGCCGGCCGTGCTGTGGATGGGGAACTAAGTCGCTCGTTGAGATGGAGAGCGCCCCCCAGGCGACCGCTGAAATATTGTTCGTTATTTTAGGGGATCGCCTGGACCTTTTGCGACGATCCGTAATCATTAGAAGCGGGCAACCAGAAGCGGTGTAAGCGATCCATCGCCTACACATTCAAAGCTGCCAACTGAAGCTTGATGCTGTGCTCCTGATCTCCTTCAGGAGCCAGCAGCCATGATGCGTCCCGACGCCAAAGTCGAAAAGGTCTTTCGGCTAGACCATCTTTAGCTGCGCTGCCATCGCTGGATCGGCACCGAACCGGCAAGCCTGCTATGGCAATCCAGTCTCTGCGCCTTTCCTTTCCAGTGAGTGGTCGCCATCAGAGATGATGGCGACAAATGAATGATTGTGCCGACTGAGCCTACAAGTCAGTGCTCAGAGTTCAAGTGGCCATTCACTGAAAGAAAGGCCAAAGCCAACGGCCAAGAGCCCTATGCGTGGCTGCGCCACGCACTTGAACGGTTGCCGCAAGCCGCCGCAGTAGAAGACTTCGAAGCCTTGCTGCCATGGAACTGCTCGCCAGAGGTGCCACGGTAACCATTAAGCCCATCGCTTGGTATGTGGGCTTTATGAGGCGCTTACGAAACGACAGTACTCACCTCATGCGGGACGTCGCGAATGGTTGCTTCGCAGCGAGACAGGACGTTCGTCAGGGATACCTTTCGCTCCTTTAATACGTTGCCCTATTAGTCGGATCGCCTTCAGCGATCATCTCAGCTAAACGAACTGTAAGCGATGCATCACCTACACCTTCAAAGCCGCCAGTTGATCCTCAATGCTGTGCTCCCGAACTCTTTCAGGGTATCCGATCCATAAAGCACACCTACCGGTAGATGCGCCTTGTGTTTACCGTGGCATCTCTGGCGAGCAGTTCCATGGCAGTAGTGCTTCGTAGTCGGCCACCGACTGCGCATGCGGCAATCGCTCA